>NZ_JCBAIQ010000026.1:0-67792 GCF_059772165.1 Paenibacillus sp. TY11
CAGCATACGAACACCGTCCGTTCTATACAATAGTTACCTATATTATACAACATTAACGCGGTGTCGTCTTAAACAAAATCAACATAAAAAAGCTGTCGAGACTTTCTCGACAGCCTGACCGCAAAATAGATGCGGTCTTTTTAAATTTCTTGAATCGAACAATCTTACTTTTCTACAATTTTTTTGAATTCGATCATAAAGTCTTTAGGATCTGATTCTACAGTATAAGGGAATACACCTTGTTTCGTATGCAAATAAAGAACACCATGGCCCTGCCCGATACTTTTAAACGATATATCATATACCTCATTGAGAGAAAACTCCCGGTATGCTGATACAATTTTAGTTGTATACAAGTGTAAAACACGACGATGAATGACTGTTTCCTGTTTTAACGGAGTTACGATCCTTTCTGCTTTGTAATACGGCTGGACTGAAACAATATTGTGCACATGATCCCTCCACATTTATTATCAATCCAGACGGACAAAGACTCAAATCCTGCACTATGGGCTACTTTCATTTTGGTTGTTTTGAAGACATTTTTTGTTCCAATACCGGCGCCAGATCATCCTGAACACTGTTCTCCCATAAAGGGACTCCCGAACGGTAGGCAGCTCTTCCATTTAGATGTCCGGCTACGGGAGAAGTGATAAAGACAAACACAATGGCAAGCAGTAATTTGATGCTGACCACGTCTACATAAAACAAAAAATAAAGAAAGGCTCCTGTTAATACGCAAAGCACGCCAAGCGTTGCACTTTTGGTTGCAGCGTGAGAACGTAAATAAACATCTGGCAGCCGAATCAATCCAAACGCGCTCAATCCACAGAACAGAGCGCCGAATAAAACAAGGATCGCAATAAGCAACTCACCGATCAAGTTCATCACCCCCAGTATCTATGACGGCTTCTCTTTCTATATATCTCGCCAACGCCGTTGTTCCTATAAACGTCAGGATTCCTATAACCAGAACAATCTCAATAAAATCCTGTGTCCTCAGCTGCATGCAGATCACAGCAATCATAGCTAGCAGATTTATACCTATCGTGTCCAGCGCGGCTACCCTATCCGGACGGGTCGGTCCTTTAATCAAACGGTACAAGCAACCTAATATGGCCAAGGAGAGAATAGCCAGTGATGCAGTCAAAAGTGTCGAAACTATCACTGTGTCACCTCCATGATCGCTTTTTCAAATGTCCCTCTAATTTGCTCAGAAAGCAGTGTCGCGTCCTGTATGTCCATGGCATGAATATACAGCATTTGACCTTCTCCGGATACTTCCAGAGTGAGCGTTCCTGGTGTCAGACAAATGAGGCACGATAAAATAGTGATCTCCCAATCTGACTTTAGGGCGGTCTCATAGACAAAAATGCCTGGGCGGATCGTCAGCTTCGGGCGGAGAATATGATGGATCACCGCAAAGCTGGAAACGATCAGCTCCCGCATAAACAGAAGTAACAGCTTCAGGATGGCCCATATGCGCTTCAGGTAGAAAGGTTCTGGACGGAATTTATGCAAAACAAGCAATATGGCTATCCCTAGCAGAATGCCCATGGTGAACCGCGACCCTGACCAGTCGTTGTTAAGTAGCATCCACAGCAACGCAATCATCAGATTTAATAATATTTGAAAGACCATCTTCATCTACTCCTTTATTACAGCTTCGATGTATAGCGCGGGATGAGCCAGCACATCACCGGCTTGTGCAACATAGGAATAGACCCAATCCGCCCCGATGCCCATCAATATAACCAGGACGAGTAAACTGGCCGCCACAGTACTCACACTTTTTAGCCTTATCTTCGGCAGGTCGCCTTCGGGTTCATCCCCCCAAAATGCAAGCCTGAATACTTTGATCAGCGAATACAGCACAAGGAAACTCGAGCCTAGCCCAATCAAGGATAATGTCAGCATTCCGGCATCCAGTCCGCCCCGAGTGATCAACACTTTACCGGCAAACCCGCTAAGCGGTGGAATACCTACAAGTGCAAGGGCCAGTGTAAAGAACATCCAGCCGATTAAGGGATAGCGTTTGATGAGGCCCCCCATATCTTTTAATTGGTCCGTTCCCGCTGCAGTGATAATGATGCCCCCAAGAATAAACATTAATCCTTTCGCCAACATATCGTGCAGCAAATAGAATACCGCCCCATTCAATGCATCTGGTGTCGCTGCAGCCAGACCGAAGGCCACAAAACCTACACTGATAATGACGTTGTAATTAAAAATACGGGGAATATCATTATAAGCTACCGCTCCCAGTCCTCCCAGAATCATCGTAGCCGCCGCCATCCAGGCGATCCACGTATGCGTGAGTCCGGGATCATTCACAAAAATAAGAGTAAAGGTCCGAATGATTGCATACAGTCCCACTTTTGTCAGTAATGCACCGAACAAGGCCCTTATAGCAGACGGCGGCGCACTGTAAGAACCCGGCAGCCAGAAAAAGAGGAATAACCCCGCCTTCAATGCGAACACAATCAGGAACAGAACAGCGATCACATTGAGTACGCCGCCCTGCCCCGCTTCAGCAACCCGCTGAGACAAATGAGCCATATTCAGGGTGCCGACAGCCGCATACAGATAAGCAACTGCCGCCACAAAGAGTGTGGAAGACACAATGTTAATAAGCAAATATTTGGACGTTTCCCGAAGCTGGTGCTTCGTTCCCCCCAGTGAGATCAAGGCATAGGAGGAAATCAGCATAACCTCGAAGAAAACGAACAAATTGAACATATCTCCTGTAAGAAATGATCCATAGACACCTACAAGCAGGAAGTGAAAAAAAGTATAGTAATAAAAACGCTCCCGTTCTGCCCCAATACTGCGGAAGGAGTAGAGAAGAATACCCAAGCTTACCACTGAAGCAGTCAGCACAAGCAGAGCCGCAAACATGTCCCCCACGAACACAATGCCATACGGCGGCACCCATCCCCCCATTTGCAAAGTTTGTATACCCCCGCTATGAATGCGGTAAATCAGCACGAGAGCAATCATAATATTCAAAATGGCGCTAACTGTACTAATGAACCGCTGAAGCAGAATCTTCTCCTTCATAAAAATCAATATAACGGCGGTACACAAGGGAATTAAAATCGGTAGTGCCAAGAGATTGCTCATTGTTCTTCCCCCTTAACACTGTCGATTTCATCAGTGCCCAACGTCTGGTATGAGCGGTAAGCAAGCACGAAGAAAAAGGCAGTGACTCCAAAACTGATAACGATAGAGGTCAGAATTAACGCCTGCGGTAAAGGGTCCACATAAGTTTCCGCTTTACCTCCTAATACTGGAGCAGCTCCCGTCTTTAGTCCGGCCATCGTCAGTAGCAGCAGATGGACGCCATGTGTTAGCAAGGAAGTACCCAAAACAATACGCAGAAGGCCCTTAGATAGAATCAGGTACACTCCAATTGTAAATAAAATACCGACTGCTACAGCCATAATCAGTTCCATTTCACTCATCCCCCCCTATGGTAAAAATAATACTCATGGTCACACCTACTACAGCCAGGTATACCCCCAGATCAAAGAGGACTGCTGTAGCCAGCTCGGTATCACCCATAATAGGCAGATCAAAGTGACCAAAGGCATGGCTGAGAAAAGGGGCTCCAAAAACAAACGAGCCAGCCGCAGTCAGAATTGCAATGAGCAGCCCCACCGCCGTGATCATGTGGTAATTCACCGGAAGGACTTTACGAACCGTGTCCATTCCGAAGGAAATCGCCATCAAAATAAGCGCAGCTGAAGTCATCAGCGCTCCGATGAAGCCACCTCCCGGATTATTGTGTCCGGCAAAGAACAAATACATTGAGAAGGTGAGAATCACGATTATGATAACCTTGGACAGGGTTCGCAGGATCACATCATTACTCCGGAGCGGAAAGGCAATTCTTCCCCCCTTCTTATTTTTGTTGGCGGGTGAAATGCCAGGCTCCATTTTCAAGTTAATCAAGGCATAAATGCCGAGGGATGCAATAGCGAGAACCATAATTTCGAATAAAGTATCGAATCCCCGGAAGTCAACGAGAATGACATTGACTACGTTTTTCCCTCCGGCCAAGGAGTAGCTTTCTTTAAGGAAAAACTCCGAAATGGGAGCGAATGGACTGCTGCCCATGGCTGCCAGCGCAATGAGTGTCATCGTAATTCCTACACCTACAGCGATAATCAAATTCGGCAATCTAAAGCTCAGACGCTCCTTCTCCTTCTTTAACTTTGGAAGATACTTAAAGCACAGAAGGAACAGAATGACGGATACTGTCTCCACGATCATTTGCGTTAACGCAAGATCCGGTGCGCGGAAGATAACAAACAGCAGGGTCACCATGTACCCGACTGCACCAGTGAACAAAATCGCGTTGACCCGCGACTTAGCAAAGGGGACGGCAAACGCTGCTAGAAGCATTACAACAACAATCACAGCCTCATAAAAGGCCAACGGAGCATAATGGCTCATACCCAGCGATATCCCTTGCGTCCCAAGCATCACACTTCCCAAGGCAATGACGAAAAAGCCAAATATATAAAGCAAATAGTGTCTGTTGGATCCCGTCATATAGAAATTTGTGAAGCGGTTCGATCCACGCTCCAACACTTGAAGAGATCCATCATACATGAGATTAAGAAAATTGCTACCGTTCCATTCCCGATCCA
This sequence comes from Paenibacillus sp. TY11, assembly GCF_059772165.1. Classification (NCBI taxonomy): domain Bacteria; kingdom Bacillati; phylum Bacillota; class Bacilli; order Caryophanales; family Paenibacillaceae; genus Paenibacillus; species Paenibacillus sp. TY11. The sequence continues at coordinate 4,656 of NZ_JCBAIQ010000026.1, forward strand.
GAATCCGCAGTCGGCTGTATCTTCTATAGAGAAGTGTCCCGGCAGCGATAACACCCAGTGTCATGAATATCTCAGGTGTCCAACCATGCCAGAAATGAATGGAGACACCAAAGGTTTCCACTGGCGACAATAGCTCGTTATAGATCGAGCCCATAGCCGGCTCAATCAGAGAATAAGACAAGAGATCAGGAAATAAGCCGAATACCACAGCGAGTGAAACCAGCAGGACTGGGGAAATCAACAGACCCAGCGGTGCTTCATGCGGTATTTTATCGAGCTTCTCCGACTGGAGCTTACCAGTAAAAGTATTAAAGACCAGAATCATACTGTAAACAAAGGTGAATACACTGGCAATCCATGCAATCACCGGAATTAGAATCATCCACGACTGTGTATTCAGAACATCCAACTCCCGAATATTCAACACAGCGGTAAAGAACATTTCTTTACTCAGAAAACCGCTGAATGGTGGTAACCCTGCCATGGAGAAAGCCCCCATCAACGCCACAGAAAAGGTGACTGGCATTAAGGACATTAAGCCGCCGAGCTTGCGCAGATCCCGAGTGTTCACCTCGTGGTCGACAATACCAACCACCATAAATAGAGAGCCTTTAAAGACGGCATGGTTGATCAGATGAAAGATGGCCGCCGCAGTAGCCGTCGTATAGAATAACGACTCCTCTGTACCGGAAAAAAAGGCAGCAGCCGATCCCAGCCCGAGCAAACACATAATCAGACCGAGCTGACTAATGGTGGAATAGGCAAGCAGAGCTTTAAGATCTGTTTGTTTAATCGCTTTAAACGATCCATAAAAAAGCGTGACCAGACCGGAAAGTGAGACCAACCAGAACCATTCGGACTGTCCAGCGAATACGGGGCTAAGACGCGCCACAAGGTATAACCCCGCCTTAACCATTGTAGCTGAATGCAGATAAGCACTGACAGGTGTCGGTGCCTCCATGGCATCGGGCAGCCAGATGTGAAAAGGAAATTGTGCGGACTTAGTAAATGCCCCCAGTAGAATCAGCAGCATCGCCGGAATAAACAACGGGGACTCGGTCAATAAGCCGACTTGGGCTATAATCTCTCGAATGCTGTACGTTCCACTCATTACGTAGAGCAGATTGAACCCCGCGAACATCGCCAGCCCGCCAAAGACAGTGATTAGCATCGACTTCAGCGCTCCATAACGAGATCTTTCCCGTCGGTGCCAAAAGGCGATCAGCAGGAATGACGTAATACTGGTTAACTCCCAGAATCCATATAGAACCATCAAATTGTCGGACAATACGACACCGAGCATTGCTCCCATAAACATGAGCAAATAGATGTAGAAATGGCGAATCGCTTCCGTCCGCTTATTAAGATAATAAATGGAATACAAGATCACCAGCGCACCCATTCCCGTAATCAGCAGAGCAAACAGCAGGCTGAGTCCATCCAGATGCAACGTAATATTAATCCCAAGCGAAGGCATCCAAGATATAGTTGACATCGTATCATTTCCAGCCTGAATGTCCGATATCCTTGTCAGGAAGTATAGGAAAAGAGCTGTGGGTACGGGCAAGACTGTCCAACCTGTATGAAAGCGCGAAATGCCCTTGGTCAACGGGATTAGGACAGCCAGCAGAAATGGAATCAAAATTGCAGCATGCAACACAGTCGAGCACTCCCCCTATATAAATTTATTTTTTTGTATATGAACTTCTAGGAATGCGGCTTTACCCATTCACTTTGCAGAATTCTCAAATACTGGGCTTCGCCATTTCTAACGATTTTGAATAGACCGCTGTTGAAATCAGTATCCAGCTCACGAAAAAATATCCCTTTTATCGTATCTTCTCCACCAGGCTCTTCGCTCAGTACATAACTTCCATCCTGCTTCACCAAATAAGCGGAAAATCCCTTCTCATGTGAGTGCTCTAAAAGCTCGGGGTAACGCTGTACAGCCACAATATGAAGATCAATAGGACCCAGCTGTTCAATCAAATCGTTGACAAAATTACCACGGGTAATCTCTTGCCATAGCGTTTGACTGGACTGGCCGATGATGATTTGGGTAACCTTTTTTTCCCGGGCTGTCTCCACAATCACCTCAGCTGTCTTTTTTCCATTGCATTTACGAATCAGAAACGCTCCTCCAGCATCTTTGGTCTACTTTTCCCATCCCGAGAGGTATTGTTCCTTGTTTTGGTTGTATTCATGATCTGTGGTTGCATCCACAGTAAGCACATATAAAGGAGCCCCGAGTAACCGGGACAACTCGCTGCCTCTTTGAATTAACCGCTGTCCGTGCGGACCATAATGGACACACACCATAATGCTCTCATTGTTCATCTCCGCCATCATTTTCTCTGCCTCCTGTTTCCAATTTACGAAAAAAACACAAAAAGAGCCTGCTGTTGGCAGGCTCCTCCGGGTAAACCAATATACAATTAGTCTTAATTATATAGTTTACCGGGGAGATTGTAAAGGTAAATCCTTTTAGGCGTATAGCACCTAGTATCAATGGAGAATATTCATACAAAGGAGTGGTTCACATGTTGATGCGCAAAGTGATGATCTGCACCAGTCTCTTTATCCTGTTGCTTGTCGTGGGCTGGAGACTTGAATATAATATTCATGCAAAAGCAGTGAAGAGCAACCAAAAGTTATCAGCAAATGAAAGTTACAAATTCCGATCCGCCAATTTTGCTGAACCTGTTCTAATAAGCATTCCCTTTCTCCCCCGGGAGTATGTACGGATAGTACGAAAGATTAGCGAATAGTTGTTAGCTTTTCCGATTAGCTTTAATATAAGCCCTTGACTATAGCCGTTTTACCAACCACGATTTAGGATGGGACACTAGTACAAAAAGCAGCAGATCAAGGAGACTATTCCCCGATCTGCTGCTTTTTTGGCGATTATTTCTGACAAGAATGGTGCTTGATCATGAGTACGAGGTTTGCTTACCAAGCATAGGCTTCTGGCGCAGGTTTGCCGGGTCCGGGGAAAATCTCATTCAGCTTGGCAAGCACATCTTCGCTCAATTTGACCTCAGGTACCCGTAGAGCATCCTCTAACTGTTCTAAGGTCCGTGGTCCAATAATTGGAGCCGTCACGGCCGGATGGGACAGTACCCAAGCCAGTGCAATCACGTCTTCCTTTTCACCCAGCTCGCGGGATAATGCTGCAAATTGCTCCAGCTTTGCACGATTCTGCTCCACCTTTTCCTTGGCGCGTGCGCTGCGAGAACCAGTACCTGCTAACGCATTCCTTCCCAACAGTCCGCCAGCCAGCGGGCTCCATGGAATCACACCCAGCCCCAGCTCCTGAGCTGCTGGTAATACTTCAAGCTCGGCGGAACGTTCGTTCAGGTTGTACAAATGCTGCTCGGATACAAGCCCCAGAAAACGCCGTGCCTTCGCTTCGGCCTGCGCCACCGCAATATGCCAGCCCGCAAAATTACTGGAACCGATATAATCGACTTGTCCCCGATCCACAACGGACTCAAATACGCCCCACAGTTCATCCCATGACACGTTTCGGTCAATGTGATGCATTTGATATAGCTCTACATGGTCGGTCTGCAGACGTTTCAGAGACGCATCCAAATGACGGCGAATTTTATAAGCAGACAAGCCTGATCCAGCGTTGGGTCCGTCATTTTCATTTTTCATGTCCCCATATACCTTCGTCGCCAACACGACCTTCTCGCGTCTTCCGCCGCCCTGCTGGAACCATCGTCCGATAATTTCCTCTGTCCAGCCTTTACGGTCATGGCCATATACATTAGCCGTATCAAAAAAGTTAATGCCCGCATCCAGCGCGGCATCCATAATTTTAAACGCGTCCTTTTCTTCGGTTTCCGGTCCGAAATTCATCGTGCCTAGACATAACCGACTAACCTTCAAGCCTGACTTTCCTAAGTATGAATACTCCATACTGCCTCCCGCCTTTGCTTAAGGATTTTAAAATTCCGCAAATTTACATGCCAAAAAAGACCATTCTCGCTTTATTCACCAGAAAAAACCGCATTGAAACACCCCCAAATGCAATTTAAAGGTTGGATAGCGCATGCAAAAAAGCCCCACGCACCGCCGAAGCATTAAGCGCGAGGCCATCTCCCCTTATACTACCCGCCGAATATTAAAAGAAGTGACTTTACGGTGGTTGCCAGCGGAGCGGAGGATTTGAATCTGGAGAAGCGGAGCGCTCGCCTTTGCCACGGGATTCTTACCTTGTCATGTCCTAATCCAATCCAAAGAATCCCGTGGCAACAGCGATCGTAAGATCAAATCCTTCGCGGAGCGGCTTACTTCAACCACCGTAACTCATTCTTTTTTAACCATCAAGGAATCAATTTCGTTTCTTTCGCTCGCTCGGCCATTTTTTTCGTATATTTGCTGAGTGGCTTCTTAAACACCAATCCAAACAGGAAGCAAACACCGATAAATACAAACAGCATCACCACATCTCGTGTTACCGTTGAAGGCAACATCCCTCCTACTGTCTCTCGTAACAGACTAACCGCATAGGTGAATGGTACGAACGGATTGAGCGCCTGAAAGAACGGTGTACTCGTCGCAATCGGGAATGTCCCTCCTGAACTGGAGAATTGAAGTACCAGCAGGATGACCGCCAGTCCCTTGCCGATATTGCCGAACACAGAAACTAGTGTATAGGTCATCGCCGTAAACACCAGACTGATCAGCATAGAGGACAGTACAAATGCTACTTTGGCATCCACATACGCCCCGAGCAGGAACAAGTCACCGAGAGACACGCTCAGCGCCTGAAAAATACCAATCGTGGAGAACGTCATAAGCCGTCCGAAATACACTTGGTAGCTTTTATATTGACCTTCCGGGTCATCCACATCTACCCTGAACATCGAGACCAGTAGCATCGCACCTACCCAAATCGACAATGTAGTGTAAAAAGGTGACATCGCAGAACCATAGTTGGGGATCGGGTATATCCGCTCCTGCTTCAACAATACCGGGCTGCCGAGAAAATCACTTTCCTTTTTCACATCCCCCTTGAGCAACGCAATAGCTCGTCCGAGTGCATTTTCGCCCTTAAGCTTGCGGATTGTGTCTGCGGCCTGACGTATGGAATCCTCGGCAGCTGGGAGATCCGTTCTCACAAAATTGGCTACCTGGTGCAATGCTTTTTCAGCCTCGGGAAATTTGTTTTCAATCAAGTCAGCCATTTTGACAAACTGTTGTTCCGCCTTGGGCAAATCATTACGCACAAAGTCTGCCGCCTGATGAATTTTACTTTTCACCGCAGGCAAATCGTTATTTACGAAGTCTGCCGCTTTGTTCACAGCATTTGTAAACTCGCCCATGCGTCCTTGAATCGTCGTAGCCGCTTCATGCAGCTTCTGACGGTATTGTGGCAAATCCTGCTGGAGACGTGTTAGCTCTTGCTGACCGAATTCTGCTGCAGCCTGTGCGTCATTTAATAGCTTTTCGATATTTGGTAGCTGCTCTTGAGCTGTAGTCAGCACATTGGCAGAATTACGGGCAACGGATTTGATTTGATTCAGCGCCTTTTGAATGGCGGGCGCATACTCCGTATCATAATTACTCAAAATGCTGTCAATTCCGCTACTGATTTCTCCTGCAAGGCGATCAGCGTCATCCAGCAGATTTTGCGCAGGCTTCTCTCCGCGCTGAATGGCATCCCCGATGCTAGTCACCGTGCTGTTCAAGCGACGGAAACGATCCTCCACCCCGCTCACACGGGAAATAAGTGAATCCAGAGGTTGACTTGGCAAATATCCGTTAACACGGGTCAACAACTGAGAAATATGATCCAGCACCCCCACGGCAGTCGTCAGCCTTCCGCTGACACGATTCACCGCAGCTTGTGCTGCTTTAGGATCAAAATCCACACCTCGAATGATGCCTGTAATTTGAGAAACTTCATTCGCAATTTGTTGTACCAGCTGTAAGTCCTCTTTAACTACTGTACCAATCGAATCAAGCGCACCCTCGTTTTTGTCCAGAAATTCAAGTAAACCGGTTGTAAAATCCTTACCTGTATCCGCTATTTGCTGTACTTCCGGCAGTGCTTTCTGGGCAGCATTAATGACCTTAAGGGCCGTTTGCGTGTCCTCCAAGGCAGTCGTTAGTGCGCTCTCTACCTTACTGAAATTTCGATCCAGTTCAACAATTCGATCTCCGGCCTTTTGAATATCGGGTAGTCTTTTTTGTATATCCAGAATAACTGCGGCTACCTTGTCCAGCTCCGGCAAGTTTTTGTCAATCTTGAGCACAAGGTCGCCAGCGCGGTTGATTTCAGGAATTTTTTCCTTCAATGCAATGATCTTTTGTCCCTGTGCCTTAATTTTCGGCAAATTCTGCTCCAGCTCAATCGCCTGTTTGCCTAACCTATCGATATCCGGCAGACGGTTGTTCAGCTCCAGCACCCGGTTCTCGATGTTGCGGATAGTCGGGAGCTCCTCCTCGAGCTTTACTCCGGCTTCCTTCAACTTCGTCAATACCGCCTTGCTGGCAGTTTCAATAAAGTTTTGGCTAATCTGGTTCGTCAGAGAGGTTGCCCCCGAAGATGTAATTTTCGGAGCTACTGCATTAATTTTTTCATTTACGGCGTAATCAATTTCCGGCTTTTGCGGATTTTCAGTCAGCACACTCGTAATTTTCTCTGAAAAATCTTTCGGAATGAGCAGACTGGCATAATAATCACCGCCCAGTACACCTTTTCGTGCCTCCGCTTCATTGACAAAAGTCCAGCCCAGCTTCTTGTTATTTTGAAGGTTATGCAAAACCTCGTCGCCGATATTAATCTTTTTACCGTTCACTTCAGCACCCTGATCTTGGCTGGTTACTGCAATTTTAATACCAGATGTATTGGCATACGGATCCCACATCGCTTTCAAATTCACCCATGCATAGACGGAAGGCAAAAGAATGATGCCAATGACTAATAAAGTCCCGGTCGATACTTTGAATACATTTCTCCAGTCTGTTAAGTAGATTTGCCATATCTTCCGCAACTTCATCACTCCTCGTATGTACATTAACCTGTCGTCCCGTGTTGTATGCACACGTATTGTAAACGATTCGAGCGAATGAAGCCAATGATGTGAAAAATTAAAGATTTATGACCTCTCCAGCGTTCTTTGGTAGCTATTTGAATCGCTTGAAAATTTGTTTGTTTGCCCATACAAAATGTAATGTCAAAAGCAGTTAGTAAATATGAAAAAACGTATGGTCTGATAGAGATCATACGCTTTTTATTAAAATCAACTTGCTTAATTTCGAACTCCATTTGCAGGCATAGCTTCCAGTGAATAAAATGCTCCTTTTTTATTGATTTTTCCCACAACGGTAACCGCGCCTTTTCGGGAGAACGTATACTCGTTATCCTTAATTTTTACGGTGTATCCTTTCAGGTTAATTCCAAAAAAGGATTGTACTTTCGACTTGGCGACTGCAAGCGCCTGGTTTTTGCTGAGCTTCGGCTTGGCAAATGCTTTGGCAAAGTCCTTATCTCCATCCCAGTCCATACCATACTCACTTTTTACGGACCACACTTTACCGGTTTTTACGCCAATCAGTACGTTGTTTAATTCATTATCGTCGCGGAAGTTCCAGACAGTATCCTTGCCTTCCTGCTGACGAAGCACATATTCAAACGGCTTGATTGTAGTCATACCAAGTGTTTTAAGCGAACGGTTCGCTTTGTTGGTCAGGGCAGCTTTAAAGTCTTTTAGCGAATACATAAAGCTGGCCGTTATTTGATTTCCATGATCAAGATCAATATAAATGCTTTGGTCATTTCCCCACAGCACCCAATAATTTCGGAGTTCTACTTCGTCAACCGGGGAATATACGCGCCAGATGGCATCCGTTTTAAAAACTTTATCGGTATCGAATGATTTCAGGAAAGATGCAACCTTGCTGCGCAGGTTATGATCCATAACTTTGTTAATGTCAGCAGCATGATAGATGATGCTGGTGGACTGCACGATTCCTTTTTTGGAATCATAATTTTGGATAAAATCAGCATTTGCTGTCCCGCGCAAAGTTCCGTTTATAGTCCATGAGCCAAAAGCATTGTCGACACTTGTAAACTCTATCGTTTGTTTCCCGGCTAATGTATTCAGTACATCCGTTAAACGTTTGGTGACAGTCTGATCCAGTTTAACAGAGGTTTGTACGTTTTGAACTGTGGCAGCAGCGGGCTGCTGTGCCAATGCCAATGGCGCCGATCCTAAAAGTATTGATATTGCCGCCGCAGTTACTGTGACAGAACTCCATTTTTTCATTCAGTCCATTCCTCCTGTTGTCTACAAAAAATTCTTTAATGATTAAAGCACACATATCCCTTAGACGTGTCACAAAAGTAAAAAGTTGCTACCTACTCTAATCGCTCTTCAAGCCTCATCCAGAAATCCCAAACCAAAAGAAGCCCCTCAAGCCTAAATTTAGGCTCAAGGAGCTTCTTATTCCTACGTTATCCATTTTTCAGCAGTCTAGCCGCCGAAAATGCTGCGCCATGACGCAATTTCCGCTTTTCCAACCGTTTGTGTAGCGAACGGTTATACAGAACCTGAATGACAAAATACGAGATAATGCCTAGCACTACACCGAAAATTGACATGCCGATCAGGATGTGCAAGCCTCCGTGCAGCAAGTCTCTGAATACAGACCAGTTGCCGTGAAACAGCTCCATAAAAGAATGCTCGTGAAGTCGACCGCCCCTGACATGTACTGGATAATGAGATGGATAAATCCAAGCCCCCAGTTGCTTGGCGAATGGCATCAGTACAATCGGCAAAAAGGTCAGCTTGCCTACAACATTACCCACTATGGCCGCAGGCAGCGAGCCGCCAGACAGACGAACAATCGGATAAAAGACAAGGTATACCAGAGAAGCTGTGGAAATCACAATCATCTCCAGCCCAAAGCCAATGGCGAAGCCCAAAGAGATCTTTTTTACGCCACCAGGTGCACGCAACAGCTTGATGAAATTCAGCCGAATCGCACGCCATATATTTTGAAACATATTATATTTCTTCTTCGATTTATGAGGTTTGAGCCTGTTCGGACTGAGCTTTATCAATAGGAGGACTCCTTCAACAGTACAATTCAAGTTCAGGAATGAGTATATACAACTCCCCATCCTTACTTATGTCTATACTGTCATTATAACCCTCGGCGTTCGAAAAGCAATGCTATTCCGCCTGTTTCGCCGTTTTAGGACAGAATTCGCTTGTTGACATCGTTTTGAAGAGGTACAATGTCCCAAATTTCAGCTGCGTATTGCTGAATCGTACAATCACTGGAAAACTTTCCGGAATGGGCCATATTCACAATAGCACGTCGCGTCCACTCCGACGGATTCCGGTACACCTGTTCAATATGAACCTGCGTATCCACATAAGCCGCGAAGTCCTTGAGCACAAAGTATTCATCATTATGATCAATCAGGGATTGATAAATGGCCTCAAATTCCCGTTCATGCCGCGTAAAAGGAGCATCGTTCACCAGTTGATCCAGCACTTCACGAAGTCTCTCATCACTGTTGGCTGTTTTGCGCGCCGAATACTGGCCATCCCGGTAATATGCCTCAATCTGATCCACCTTCAATCCAAAAATGAACATGTTGGCATCGCCTACCATTTCATGCATTTCAACATTGGCTCCATCCAATGTACCTACTGTGAGCGCGCCGTTCATCATAAATTTCATGTTCCCTGTGCCTGAGGCTTCCTTGCCTGCCGTGGAAATCTGCTCACTGACATCCGCCGCCGGAATAATCAGCTCCGCCAGCGAGACCGAATAATTTTCAAGGAAAACAACTTTCAGCTTGTCCTTGACATCCACATCTCGATTGATCGTGTCCGCCACGTTGTTAATGAGCTTAATCGTCTGTTTGGCCAAAAAATAGCCTGGGGCAGCTTTGGCCCCAAAAATAAACGTGCGCGGCATCATATCCAGAGCAGGATTACTTTTGAGCTGACGGTATAGATGCATCACATGCAAAATGTTGAGCAGCTGTCGCTTATAGCCATGCAACCGTTTGACCTGTACATCAAAGATGGAGGACGTATCCAGTCGCACGCCCTGTTTCGCAAAAACATGCTCAGCGAGCCTGACTTTATTATTTCGCTTAATCGCCTGTATCCGTTCTTTGAATGACTCGTCCCCACTGTAACGAAGCAGATCGATGAGCTCGCGTGGACGGGTCCTCCAGCGTGTGCCGATGGTCTCATCATACAAGCTTGCCAGCTCCGGGTTGGCGTGCATCAGCCAACGGCGGTGGGCAATCCCGTTTGTTTTATTGTTAAAACGGCCAGGGTACAGTTCATGAAACGACTTCATCTCTCGTTCCTTCAATATTTGCGTATGCAGCGCAGCCACCCCATTAACGCTGTAGCTGCCGACGATTGCCAGATGCGCCATACGGATTTGTTCACCGTGAATAATCGCCATTTCACCAATTTTGATGTCCTGCCCCGGGTAACGCTCCAGCAGCATAGCGCAATAACGTTTGTTAATTTCTTCAATGATTAAGGAAATACGAGGAAGCAGCTCCCGCACCATGTTGACGGGCCATTGTTCCAGCGCCTCACTTAATATCGTATGATTCGTATATGAAACGGTCCGCGTCGTAATATCCCATGCTTCGTCCCAGCCCAAGCCCTTCACGTCCATCAGGATACGCATCAGTTCCGGTATAACCAGCGTCGGATGTGTATCGTTAATGTGCAGTGCTATTTTATCGGGCAATTGGCTATAGGGTAAACGAAGCTTTTCGAACGTACGCAAAATACTTTGCAATCCGGCCGAGCACAGGAAATACTGCTGCTTCAAGCGAAGCAGCTTGCCCTCATAATTGGAGTCATCCGGATAGAGAAATGCCGAGATGGATTCCACCGAGCGATTGTAGTCGAGAAAGCGGTAATAACCGCCCTCGCCTCGAATCGGTCCTCGAACGGGATCAAGCGCCGATTCCGCACTCCAAATCCGCAGCGTATTCACCTGCGCATGACCATAGCCCACCAGCGGAATATCGTAAGGAACAGCCCAGACCGTTTCGGCATCCTGTGTCTCGAATACAAGACGTCCCTCCTGTTCACGGGTTTCCACACGTCCCCAAAAATGAACCTCGACCTTTTTGTCAGGACGGCGTTCCTCCCAGACATTCCCTTTCTGTAGCCAGTAATCCGGCAGTTCCACCTGATTTCCGTCTACAATACGCTGCTCAAACAGACCATATTTATAGCGGATGCCGCAGCCATGTCCTGCATAGCCAAGGGATGCCAGCGAGTCCATGAAGCAAGCCGCCAGACGGCCAAGACCGCCATTGCCCAGCCCCGCGTCCGCCTCCTGTTCTTCAATTTCCTCCAGATCCCAGCCCAGTTCTCCCAATGCCTGCCGAACCATATCCAATACGCCTAAATTCAGCAGATTACTGCCCAGTAGACGACCTATCAAAAATTCCAGTGAAAAATAATAAATCTGCTTCTCTTGTCCTTCTTTATAGGTTTGGTTCGTTTCTGCCCAATTCTTACCGACTTGTGCGCGAATCATGCCGCCCAAAACCTTATATACGTCTTCCGACTGAGCTTCCTGCATCGGTTTGCCCAGCCTTCCGACCAGTTGCTCTCGAAAAGCCTGCTTAAATGCTTCTTTATTGCTGAACAAAGTTGTACCTCCTGTTATTTCCGTTTTGATTGCTAAGTATATCTTTTAAATCACACTATTCTTGGCAATGACATAGGGCACTCTGATGTCTCCAATCAGAGTCCGATCTGGTGAAAGCTGCACATCCTTATCTAAAACCACATTCTCCACAACTGCCCCTTTACGGATGACACATTTTTGCATAATAATCGAGTTGCTTACCCGCGCGCCCTCCTCCACCCGTACTCCACGAAAAAGAATGCTGTTCTCGACCTTTCCTCCAATGGTGCAGCCATTGGCAACAAGTGAATGATCTATCTCAGCGCTGTGCGTATAACGCGTTGGGGCTTCATACTTGATTTTGGTATGCACCGGCTGATTCTGGAACAGTGCTTGATACTGCTGCTGATCCAGCAGCTTCATGCTATTTTTATAGTAACTCTCGATGGAATTAATGACCGCATGATAACCTTCATAGCGATACGCATAAATGCGCAGTCCGCTTGGATTTTTTTGGATTGCATCGCGAAAGAAGTGATTATCCTGATGGGCAATGCAATGCTTCACCTGATCCAGATACAAGCTTTTGTCCATTACGAACATTTCCAGATAAATATTATGATGATCCTGCTCCTGATGAATACCGGTCACTCGTCCGTCCTCGGCAATCTCCAACCGTACACAAGGAGCATGCTCAGATTCGAGCTGGTCAATGGGTTTATATACGAGGGTGACATCCGCATTCTTTTCCCGATGATAACGGTATACATCCTCAATATCAACCTTGTTGACATGCTGAGTTCCTGCGTGAACAATGGTTTGCCCCGATGAGCGATGGAAAAAGTCCAGATTGTTGTGTACATGCTGCAAATCCCCACGTGATGCATCCGTCGGATCATTCCAGTCCGGTGGCAAAATAAACAACCCACCCCGTCTGCGGTCTAAATCCCAAGGCCGACCTTCACCCAGATGATCCAGCAGCGAACGGTATTTGCGGCGGATAAACAGTGCAATATCATGCACCCCTGCATGCATCATATTGGATAAGGTAAAATCAATGAGCCGATATCGACTGGCAAAGGGAACTGCGGCCCCGCACCGAAAATAGGTCAATTCCTTCAACTGATCCAGTTCGTGATCCAGGTTGATAACTCCAATGAGTCGGCTCATAGCGGACACCGTCCTTATCCGGGTTAAATTCGTGCATGAAGCTGGCATTCCTGATCGAACAAAATAATCTCATTCGAGCTATCCTCACATCCAATGATCGTGTTGTCATCAATAATCATGTTTTCGTTCACGATAGCCCGATGAATACGAACATTGCGTCCAATTTTTACGTTCGGCATGATGACAGAATCGGTAATAACGCTCCCTTCACCTACTTCGACCCCATAAAATAGTACGGAATGCCTTACTTCTCCATCCACCATACAGCCTTCATTTACGATGCTGTTTTTCAGGATCGCCCGTTGGGTTATATACTGGGCCGGTTGATTGGGACTGCGGGTATAGATGCGCCAGAAAGGATCGTTCAGATCCAAAGGCGGGTCCTGAACCAGAAGATCCATGTTGGACTCCCACAAGCTCTGAATCGTACCTACATCCTTCCAGTACCCAGCAAACGGGTAAGCATACAGCGACCGGCCATGCTGAAGCAATAACGGAATAATGTCCTTGCCAAAATCATGTGAAGATTCAGAATCGCTTGCGCTTTCCAGTAAATAGCGACGCAACACCTCCCATTTGAACAAATAAATGCCCATGGAAGCCAATGTGCTTTTCGGCTGTTCCGGCTTCTCCTCAAAATCGTATATTCTCAGATCATCATCGGCGTTCAGTATCCCGAATCGTTTGGCTTCCTGAATCGTGACATCGATGGCAGAAATCGTGCAGTCTGCTCCCTTTTCCTTGTGGTAATCGAGCATGAGACTATAGTCCATTTTATAGATGTGATCCCCTGACAAAATAAGTACGTGCTCCGGGTCATACTGATCCAAAAAATGCAGGTTCCGGTAAATTGCATCCGCCGTGCCTCGGTACCAGTTGTTTCCATTTTCTTTCTCATGCGGAGGTAAAACGAAAACTCCTCCATTCAGGCGATCCAAATCCCAGTCGCTGCCTACGCCGATATAGGAATGAAGCACCAACGGCTCATATTGGGTTAATACGCCTACGGTGTCGATACCAGAATGAGTGCAATTGCTGAGGGGGAAATCAATAATGCGGTAAGTTCCTCCAAAAAATACAGCCGGTTTGGCCAGTGTACGGGTCAGTCCTTTGAGTCTTTTGCCTTGTCCGCCGGCGAGCAGCATGGCAACCACTTCCTTCTTTCTCATAACAAAGACCTCCCTGTCATGTGCGTCTGAAGCAATTGTGGCAGGATATTTAATAATATCCATTAAACGTGAAAAGACAGTCGTAATCGTTTCATTGCCGAAGGAACGGGTAAGATGTGATGGAAAGGGTAAAATCATAGTTATGCGGAACGAGTGCAAGCAATCACTAAATCGTAAAATCCCGTTCATCATTTCACATTTTGGATGCTTTTAAATCATTAGTGTATGACAACATGATCATAAGGAGGCGTTATTCATGAAGAATAAAAAATGGGTGGTAGCAGCATTGGGAATGGGTGTTACGTATCTGATGAAAAATAAAGGGGCACGCGATAAGGTATTGAATAAGGTACAGACTATTGTCAACCGTGCAAAAACATCTGCAAAATCGTAAAATTTTAAAGCAAGAAAAAAGCGAGCCTCTCTGAATAATTGTTCAGGGAGGCTTTGCTCTGACTCTTGTCTGCATCCACGAACAACATATCTGTTCGAAGCTGTAGCAGTAGACGGTCAGGCATTCTCCTTGTGTTCTTCTACTTCCATGATATGTTCAACGGTAAAGGTTCGATGCGTCCATTCGGAAGAACGGTAGGCTTCTAGAAGACCAGAGGTACGAATTTTCTCTTTGTCCACCTTCTTAAAGGTATGAGTAATCCCTACCTTGCCCTTGAAAGGAAAAAAGGAAAGACCTACAGTCTGATCCGATAACCACTCGGCCCGAACTCGCCCGCTTTCATGACGAACAGCCGGGAAGCTCAAACCGTCAGCAAACCATTCATAATCTGCTGTAGGCGTACCCGGCTCTCGGCTGCACAGAAACAGACTTAATTCGTCGCAAAACAACATTCTCCGTACATCCGTCCGCACTTGATGTTCGAAGGTTACGCCACATGCCAGCTCCTGTTTGAGCCTCTGCCGACGCTGTTCCTCTGCCTCCTGATAAGCATGCGCAATCTGCTTGTCCTGAGCGTTTTCATGCTCGGTCCGTCCGACTAGCTCCTTGTACATCAAGCTGCACAGCAACGCCGCATACGTATTTCCTTGCTCGACTTCATCAATCCCGAGACGATAGAATACAAAACGTGGACTGAGCGGAAAATCAATAAACGTATAAGGTGCAGACACATGATCATTCCAGAAAGGTGCAGCGTCTAACTTAATCCAACCCCGGTCATGCTCCCTTGCTGCATATACAAAATCCTGCTTATGCCGTCTATTCTTGAAGGCACTCTCTTCCCATTGTGAAGCCAGTTCACCTGAAATATGGGCATGGTCATGCTGCGTTGTCATTACATAAGCTTGGTCCGTTTCATAAATAACCATATGCTCTCCCCTTCCGTTCGGCGATTCGTGTGATTGTGTACAAACTCTCTGATCGAAGGCCATGGTTATGCTTACGTTTATTATATCAGGATAAGGATAAAAAGGCAGTGAAGTTTTCCATCCTTACTTCTCATTACCCCTTTGATTCTTTAATCGAAACTGCTGCGGGGTCATCCCCTCCAGCTCACGAAACACCTTGTTAAAATGCTTTGCATTGTCAAAGCCCACGGTAGCCGCAATTTCATAAATCTTGCCCCCTTGACATTCTAGCAGCCTTTTGGCTTCTGCAATGCGCAGCCTTTTTACATATTGAACAAAGCTAAGGCCTGTATAGGATTTGAACGCCTGACTAAAATACGTATAATTCAAGGATACTGAATTGGATACTACTGCCATATTCAAATCCTCGCTGTAATGAGCATGGATGTATTGGATAGCACGCGTCATGCTACCGCTTCTATCGGCGATGGCACTAGCACCATCTATTCTCCCAGCCAGTCTATCTTTCTCCACGCTGACAACACTATCATTTATGAGGTAGTTCCTCTGCTTCAATTCCTCATTCAAAACTGCCAGCACACCGAACAGCTCCTCCCTCACAATCGGCTTGAGCAAATACTCCCGTGCCCCGCAGCGAATCGCTTCGCGCGCATATTGGAACTCGTCATATCCACTGAGAATGATCACCAAAGGTCTGCGTCCCGGCTCCAGCTCGCGAATATGCTGCATCAGCATAGTCCCATCCATAACAGGCATACGGATATCCGTAATCACCAACTCGGGCAAAAACTGCTTCACATGTTGCCAGGCTTCCCTTCCGTCCTTGACCAGTACATATTCATAGAGACCGGAAAATTCCCGTTCGATCATGGCTTGAAGTCCCATTCGAATGTTCTTCTCGTCATCCGCAATCAACAGCTTGGTCATCATTGTCCGCCCCCCTCATCATGTGACGTCTAGGCAAAATCAGAGTCACTGTTGTCGATTGTCCGGGGGTGCTGTCCAGTCTTATGCCGTATCCGACGCCATACTGCATACTCAAACGGCGATGCACATTATACAAACCGATTCCCCCATTCATCCCGGTCTCGTGGGAATCCATATCCTTTTGCGCTAGACCTGCCATGATAGCGTGTCTTCTTTCTTCAGATATCCCCACTCCGTTATCCTGTATACACAGTTCAACGATATCCTGCTTGGGGCAGGCTTCAATCGTGATGCTGAATGGGCTTTGTAATGCACTCCAACCGTGCTTTATAGCATTTTCGACTACAGGCTGCAGCGACATTTTCAGCATTTCCAGTTCCATAAACGTCGACGATAGATGAATTTCCAGCCCAATTTGGTTGTCATGGCGAATGTTCATAATGGCCACATAATGCTGAATATGGCGGATTTCATCCCGCAACGCAACACATGGCCCGGACCATTGGAGATTATAGCGCATCATCGAGCCAAGGGAGGTAAGGGCATCCGACAGCGGATACTGTCGTTCCATCTCCGCCATCATTTTTAAATTTTCCAATGTATTATAGAGAAAATGGGAATCAATCTGATGCTTGAGCGCTTGTAGTTCAGCCTCCTGAGCAGCGGCCTGCTTGTGTACTGCCTCGGCAATGAGCCCGTTAATCCGACTCAGCAGACTATGAAAATATAGGGCAAGCTCCGCTACTTCTCCCCGCCCATATACCGGAATTCTAAGCTGAAAGTCTCCCTCCTGCTGTACTTTTTTCATGGATTCACGCAGTGTATGTAGCTGCTTGAGAATGATGGTGTGCAAGGTATAAGAAATGACGGACATAAACAAAATCAGCATACAAATAATGAGCAGCATCGCATTGCGTTTCTGACGGAGATCACCCAGCGGACCGTCCAGCGCCACCACATTTAGCAGATAGGCGTTTACCCCTTCTATATAACGATACAAACCGAGATAAGGCTTATTTCCATAGGTAAAATCAAAAGCACCACCCTGTCCCTGAACGCGGGACTGAAACAGATGGTGCACCTTGGACAGAGGGATCGGAATTGTATCAGGTTGAGAGGAAGCTGTAGCTATATCGGTAGAAGACATTGGCTTGTCACCGTTCCTTGAGTTGGAATCGCCGCCGTCCAGAATGAACATTTGCCATGCTCGATCACGTTGTGGGACACCAAATACTCTAGGTGAAAATAGCTCCAGCTTCATGTTTGTTTCTACCAAACCTGCGTGTCTTCCTCCGGTAGCCTGAATTTCACGCAGCAAAGCCATATACTCCACCGTTTCGCTTTCCTGTCGGGCTTGCCCTTGAAGTAAGCTTTTCGGCCCCTTGTACATTTCCCACCATATTTTCCCTTGTCGGAGTTGGGCCGTTTTCAGCCAGGAAGCCTTGGGCAATCGTGATTCATTGAAAATCATCGGCCATATTTCATGTGCATGGGGATTACTCGTATACAGCCGAATGTTCTCTACGTTGGGATTACTGTACAGCAAGTGCTGTAAATTTGGAAACACATTCAAGTTGAATTGGACCAGCTCATCGCTGCTTATTGCACGTTCCTCGGTCAGATAACGAAGTACGTTACGATCTGAAATCGCAAGCTGTGCAGTCCGCTCCATAATTTCCATATTGCCGTGAATATGGGCCAGCTCTGTATCCAACACATACTGATTTTGTACGGTAATGTCTTGCATGGTGTTCTCGTACAGTTGGTGGAAGGTATATAGCGAGAACAATACAACCGGGATTAAAATGACTCCGATATACGCGACAATGAGCTTGACTTGAAGGGAGCAACCGCCAAGCCGATCGGCCGTATCCGTCAGCCACCGCCATATACGGCGGCGCAGCAGGCTCTTCATCATCTGTGAACGTACACGGCCTGGCATGAAATCACATCCTTAGAGTTCAATAGATAAATTCATTGAATTGGATTATTTGGTGAACTGTTCAATTTTCTTGAGGTTTTCCTCATAGGCTTTTTGCTGATAGGCCATAACTTTGTCATATCCTGCTTTTCTGCGGTCTTCCAAAAAGCGTGCAAACAGCTGGTCGAATTCCTCATCCGAGGAAGCCAGCAGCAGCTTCGGCAATGCCTTGCCCCAAATTTTGTTTATCTGACCCGACGCAATACCCTCTGCCGAAGTTCCGGTCGGTTTAATGTTGTCATATTGGGAGAAGCCTTTCGTCTTGCCTTTCGTCCAATCCTCTGGCTGCTTGTACGGCTCCACGCTGGGCGGGGCCCACTGCAAATTCATATTCGTATCCATCAGCATCCAGAAGGTGAAGGATGCGCCATATTTTTTGTCAAAAGCA
This sequence comes from Paenibacillus sp. TY11, assembly GCF_059772165.1. NCBI lineage: Bacteria > Bacillati > Bacillota > Bacilli > Caryophanales > Paenibacillaceae > Paenibacillus > Paenibacillus sp. TY11. The sequence continues at coordinate 23,260 of NZ_JCBAIQ010000026.1, forward strand.
GCACGATCCTTGTTCAGCAGCTCCAGCACCTCCGGCTTGAAAGCTGGCTTACCGTTAACCGTGTCCCACAGCTTTCCCCGCTCCCCTAGATACAGGTCACGATTTCCTTCCTCGCTAATCAGATAGGTCAGAAATTCAATAGCCCGCTCCTTGTCTTTGACATCCTTCGAAATGAGCGTCACCGTCCAGCCAGAAATGCCCGGCCCGGCCAGCGTCGGCGGGTCCAGCTTACTGTTCGAAGGTCCATCCACCGCGATATAGACGGAGTTCGGGTCCTTCGCATATAACATCACCTGTTGTGTGGCAAAATCGGAGCGCTGATATAGCATGGCAAAATATCGGCCCTGTGCCACCTTTTCCTCCATTTGCGGACGTTTGTCGATAAATACGTCCTTGGCGATCAGGCCCTGCTCATTTGCTTGACGGAATGTTTTGAGCCAGCGAATATACTCTTCGTCCGAACGACGGTCGTACAGCTTTCCGTCCTTTTCATGAGGAATGGCTAGAAAATTGAGTAAATAGTCTTCAAAAGAGTAATTCCCGTTATCCGTAAATTCGTGGAATCCTATCGGGATAAGCGGCTGACCGTTCACATCTGGAAATTTCTCTTTCACTTTTTGAAGCGCTTTCAAAAATCCTTCCGGTGTTCTCATATCCGGCTTGCCAATCGCCTCGTACATATCCTTCCGCACCATAAACGTCTGGTTGGAAACAAAATTTTGGCCGTATTTTTGGTAATCCTGCGGTGAAGAGGAGGCGTTGGGGTATCCGTAAACATTTCCATCCGGTTGCTGATACCAGGACATTTTCGCCGGGTCAGCCACTTTAATCAGATACGGATCGTATTTCTCAGCCAGCTTGTTGAGCGGAAGCACCATCTTGCCCTCGATCATTTTTTTGACCGCATCTTCTCCCCAACCGAGCGTTACAAAATCAGGCAGCTTGCCAGAGGCAAGCATGGTATTGAGCTTTTCATTTTCATTCCCTGCGGGCACGATAAAATTGACGCTGACCCCGGTCTTTTGCGTAACATACTTCGAGGTCATATCCGTCCCCCACTTGTTCGGGAACCAGGAAAAGTTCAAATACCAGTCAAACGTAATCGGCTCCGTATCCGCCTTCCATCCCGGCGCATCTGCCGTAGCCTTTGTCTTCTCGTCCTTCAATTCCGTGACAGTGCCGCCTCCACCGGACGTACATGCCGCGAGCGAACCTAACAGCAGAACGGAAGCCAACAGCCCCTTCTGCCATTTGCGAATGTTCATCATAAATCTCCCCCTTGGATGATGTGCTATCCCTTGATTGAGCCGATCATCAAACCCTTGACAAAATATTTCTGCAGAAAAGGATACACAAGTACAATCGGCAGTGTCGTCACGACCATCGTCGCCAGCTTGATGGATTGCGAGGTGACGGACTGGGCAACAATTCCCGGTGCAGCAGCCATCATCTGATTAGAGCTGGATTGGGCAACAACCCGGTACAAATACGTCTGAATCGGCTGAAGGTCCGTATTATTAATATAGATCATTCCAGTAAAATAATCGTTCCACTGGTACACCCCATGAAACAACGCGATCGTCGCTACTACTGGCATGGATACCGGAAGCACAATCCGGCAAAAGATGCCGAAATCGTTCGCCCCGTCTATTTTCGCCGCCTCCTCCAATGCATCCGGCAGTTCCCGGAAAAAAGCCATAAAAATAATAAGATCAAAAAAACTGAACATCGCAGGAATGATGTACACCCAAAAGTTATCCAGCAGTCCGAGATCACGAATAAGCAAATACGTCGGAATCAATCCCCCACCAAAAAACAGGGTAATGGTGCCGATCAGCATATACAGCTTGCGTCCGATCAGCTCCCTACGGGAATATGCATATGCAATCATGGCGGTAAAAAACACATGTACAATCGTACCAATCACCGTCTTGGCAATAGTCACCCCCATAGCGGTCATAATACCGTTGTTCGCAAACACGGCCTGATAGCTGCCCAAACTGAATACCCTTGGCCACCAGTAAATGCCACCCCGCATAGCATCTGCTCCTTCGTTAAAGGAGTTCACCAGCACATACCACACCGGATACAACGTCACAAAACAAATGATCAGCATGAAGACGCTGTTCACGAAATCGAATATCGCTTCGCCTGTCGTTTTGCGTTGCAATAGCTGCATGCAGCCGTCCTCCTTCAAAATAGGGATGTATTATTGATCCGTTTGGTGACCGAATTGGCGATCAGCAGCAAAATGAGTGCAAGAACCGATTTTAGCAACCCCACTGCAGTGGAATACGAGAAACGCCCCTGCTGAATACCCACCTGATATACATAAATATCAACAACATTGCTTGCACTTTCATTCAGCGAGTTACGCAGGACGAGAATCTGGTCAAAGTTGGAGTTCAATATCCCGCTGACCGCCAAAATAAACAAAATGGATATCGTGCCCTTGATGGCGGGAAGCGTGACGTACCACATTTTCTGAAACCGCCCGGCTCCGTCAATGGTCGCCGCTTCGTACATGTCCGTAGATACGCCCGCCATCGCTGCCAAATAGATAATGGCTGACCATCCAAGCTCCTTCCAAATATCCGAGCTGACGACAATAGCCCAAAAGTAGCTCGGCTCCGCCAAATAACTAATCGGCTGGTCGATCCATCCCCAAGCCAACAACAGTTGATTGATCATTCCGGTATCTGCCAGCCACGTCGTTAAGATCCCGCCAAGAATGACCCATGATAAAAAGTGAGGAAGGTACGAAATGGTCTGAATGGATTTTTTGAACCGCGTAGATCGGATTTCATTCAGGAACAGAGCAAATAAAATGGGCAGCGGGAACCCGATGGCCAGCTTGAGCAGGCTAATGCCCAGTGTATTTTTGACAATGTACCAAAAGTTATAATCTTCCAAAAAGGCCCGAAAATGCTCTAACCCCGCCCAAGGTGCGCTTGATATGGTACCGATGATGTCAAAATGTTTGAAGGCAATCAGAATACCGTACATCGGAATGTAATGAAAAATGATCATCCAAACCACCCCAAGCAGCGCCATAGTCTGCAAATGTCTTTGTTGAACCCATATGCGCGCTAGTGATGCCCCTCTCCCCGATCGAATCGGCGGCTGTGGCTGCGGATTCTCTGTATTTTGAGATGAATCCGTTCGATGGTTTCGGGACAACTTCCATCCTGTACTCATGAAGAAGACCTCCTCTCTCCGTAATGTAAGCACTTACATTTTTATTTTAGAGACTTCTGCTTCTAATGAGTAGTACCGGATTTTTTGATTTTGGTGTCTAAAGTTCAGGTGGAGATATGACAATACGCGAAAATTTCTTCCATTCTCTGGCTCTTTTACATCTATTAATTTACGAAAAAGACTATCAGATGGTACGATAAGACTATATGTTATTCCAAACATTACCTATATACCTAGATCAGGAGGATTAAGAATGGAAGAATTAGTTCGTTCGATTCAAAAACAGGTTCGAATTAAAAAAATTGCCTGCTGGACGGCACTCATCATGTTTGGCCTGTGTACTTTAGTTGGCATTGCGGCTCAGGAATGGCTGTTGACGCTCCTAGCGCTCGGGATGACAGTCTTATCAGTCTATGGGTTAACACTGATGCGTGGTATGACGAAGTTTAGTAAAGAGTATCAACCGGGAAAAGGCTACGGTTATTATCGCCGTACGGTACAACAAAAGCTGCGTTATCTGACTTGGGGACAGTGGTTACTAGGCGGCTTTATCGTCTTGATGTTCTTTATATTTAATGTCCGACTTAGCTCTTTTCTCATAGCTATCCTGGGTATCCTGACCATTCAATTCAGTATCAAGAAACGAATTAAAAATCATCAGGAGCCCGATGCCACCGAATTGGATGAGTTTGTACGGATGGGGATTGTTTCTCCGCATGAGCAAACTATTGGAGTGTATAAAGATTTTGTACATCTTACCCAAACGTTTCGAGGTAACCAAATTGTTATCGTTACGGATAAACGCCTGATTTCTGTGTTTGTAGAGGAGCAGGGACGCGCGGTGAAAACGGAAATGCTACTCTCAGGTATAAACAAAATACGCGCAATCGGTACGGGTTTTCAGGGTCAAGGTTTATTGCTGTCTGTAAGCAACCGTGACCATAACGAGCTTCACATTCATATGGTCGGGAAAAGCATTTTCTTTTCTCCAGAGCAATTCATAGGTTCCTTGCTACGGGCACTGGATGCAGCGTTAAAAAGCAGATCATACAGTACGGAAGAACCATTCCCCGTTTACCAACAGACAAGAATTTCATTGCATCCATCAGAACAAGGTTTGCTGCATAAACCTACAACAGCTTAAATATTTTTGGGACATGTGCCACGTTATATATACGTTATGATCGGTCTTCATAATACGCCAAATAGCAAGTAAGCCCTGATCTTAATGAGCTTACTTGCTATTGGTTGTACTTCCACATCATATTTTCAAATCAACAGCCTACCTGCTAAAACAACTAATTTTCTACCTTACTTATGCCCTATTAATGATTGGCTCCATGATAGAACACCGAGATGAGGTCATGACTTGTAACAAACACTAGCAAGCTAAACAGACTGAGCGACAGAGGCCGTGAAATCAATTTTTTCATCCTTTAACACTCCTTTTAAAATAGTTATATATTGGTCTTGCTGTGTTGCTGTAGCTTGGGATCTGAAAATCTCAAATATAGCGGTACATTTCCTAAACTCATGCTCATGTTCCATACCCAGGGTATCAGACAGCATGAGAGATTGCAGGATATAGCCCAACGCAACCGTAAACTGTTGTTGCTTGATATAGTATATAGCCAGTTGATAGCAGAAGCGAAAATAATAAGATACATTCACAGGCTCTTCAAAATATTTGAAACCTTCAATTTGTTCGGCAAATGATTCAAGTACAGCCTCTAAGGGATAGTCGTGTCTGTACGCTCCCTCAACGATGGAAAGAAGCCCCGGTAACAGCTCTTCCGGATTGTCACGAAGAAATTGGACATATTCCTGCAACACTTCGGAACGGCCTGACAAAATATCAAGAGCATACAAATTGGCTCTGGCAGCATGGCGATAATATTCCACTTCTGCTTCCCCATATTGATCGAGACCATTAAACCAGCCCAATTCTGCATATTTTTCAATGCAATCTCGAGCGTCCTCATACTTGCCCTGTTTTTGGAAGGTCATGCCTTTCATAAGATGACTGTAGCCGTAGTAATAGACTAGCGGCCGTTTGGTATGTATGGGTTGTATAGGTTTCTTGCGCGCTTTGTAGAGCTGCAATTCCTGATACTTTTGGTTGACATGGCTATACAGCTGGTCGCATAAAGCAATCATATTGGCACCATCCGCAAATGAAAAAGACAGCTTAATCATGTTAACAAGTGTGTCTAGATCTGTGATGTCGGAGTGAACAAGATCATCCACTATTCCCGCCTCCTTGTCCGACTTTTTATATTCACCAAACAAAAGTATGATCTAAATTCTATCTAATAATAACTTAATTACGTATTTATTACGTAATTAAGTTATATCATAAATTCAAGCATGTGACAAGTGCATTATGATAATATATTCCAGTTTTTAAAATACCGATGAAAGTAGATCGTTCACTTGTTCATTTCCATGTGATGCAAAGGAAATGCCCGACCTGATCCATCCAGTGCAGACCGCGCCGTTTGTACAAAGCCGTAATGTAATGTCTGTAGAAAGCATACGCTTTCTCATTCTGCTCATTCACGTCCACTTTGAGGTGCGTACCTTTTATTTTTTTCAGATAACATGCCTATTTAGAAGCATACAAATACAAAAAAGGAAGCGGAATCCTTCCGCCTCCCTTAGGTTACAACCCTTTACAACGTAACACCGTTTTTAAAAATAGCGAGCTCCCTGAAATTGTTTTTCTCATTGTTCACCCAGGTTCCGCTGGCTACATCAACAATATAATCGACAAAGTTGCGGAGCGCATCTTCCATACTGACATCCTCCACCAGTGAACCGGCGTTATAGTCGATCCAATGAGGTTTAGCCTTATAGAGCGGCGAGTTAGTCGACACCTTCATCGTCGGAACGAAGGAGCCAAAAGGCGTGCCGCGTCCAGTTGTGAAAATGACGAGCTGGCAGCCCGCTGCGGCGAGAGCTGAAGAAGCAACCAGATCGTTCCCCGGCGCGCTGAGCAGGTTAAGTCCCTTGGTCTTGAGACGCTCCCCGTACTGAATGACATCGGTGACCGTGGAAGAACCGGATTTTTGCGTACAGCCCAGTGATTTATCCTCCAGTGTCGTGATGCCCCCTGCCTTATTGCCCGGTGACGGATTTTCGTATACTGGCTGCTTGTAATCCAGAAAATATTGCTTGAAATCGTTAATCAGATGCACGATCTTACCAAATACTTGCTCATTGGCAGCGCGCTCCATTAAAATCGTCTCCGCGCCAAACATTTCAGGCACCTCAGTCAATACCGTCGTTCCACCCTGCGCTGCCATATAATCCGACAGTCGTCCGAGCAGTGGATTGGCAGTAATACCCGATAGGCCATCGGATCCACCGCATTTCAAGCCGATGTTTAGCTCAGACAAAGGTACAGGTTCCCGTCGATCTTGTTGCACAGCCGCAAAAATTTCATGGAGCAACCTTACCCCTTCCTCCACTTCATCCGATACTTCCTGGGAAAGCAAAAACTTCACCCGCTCCGAATCATATTCCCCGATGGCTTCCTTAAATTCCTTCATTTCATTGTTCTCACAACCCAAACCAAGTACAAGCACGCCACCCGCATTCGCGTGTTTCACCGCATCGATCAAAATCGTGCGCGTATGTGCATGATCGTCGCCCAATTGAGAACAACCATAGTTATGCTTGAGCACAAGTGCATTTTCAAAAGGCGAAATATCTCCCGCTTCCTGCTTGAAACGGTTTAAAATGAGTTCAGCAATCCCGTTCACACAACCGACCGTTGGCACAATCCACAACTCATTGCGAATCCCCACACGACCGTCCTTTCTCCGAAAACCTTGAAACGTACGATTCTCCTGCTCATATAAATGAGGAGCTGGCTTAGGCTTGTAAGTGTACTCCTCCACGCCTGTCAGATTCGTCTTCGTATTATGCGTATGCACATGCTGACCTGCCTGTATGGGCTGAATAGCATGACCGATGGGATATCCGTATTTCAGGACATGCCCACCTTCAGGTATGTCCTGCAACGCGATTTTGTGCCCTCGCGCTACATCCTCGGCTAGCTCCACGCGTTGTTCTTCTTGTGCTCCCCATGCCAGCGTCTCTCCCTGCTTGTAATCACGCAAAGCGACAGCCACGTTATCTTGATCATGAATTTGAATGAATTCCAGCATTCCGGTCTCCTCCTTGCTTATGCTCTGGGCACGCTGTTCCCGGTTAGAGAATCGAGCGTCTCCTTCATTCCTCTGCTTGTAATTTCATACACGTGCTGTGCCGTTTGTTCAGCCAGCCCTTCGATCTGGTTCAGGTCTTGACCCCACCATGTCTGCCGGCCAAGTACCAGCGCAGTCAATTGCTTCGCCCCGGCGAGAGTACCGTCATATCGACTCCACAGTTCACCAAACGTACCCAACACTTCAGCTTCGTCTGCCAACACAATCGACTCGCCATTTCTGTCACCCCGGTAAAATACGAGCAAGGACGCCAGTGAAAATACGATTTTGACAGGCAGCGCCTTACGTTGTGCCACATACTGGAGCAAAGATGGCAAATTCCGTGTCTTGAACTTAGACACCGAATTCAACGCAATACTCATGACATAATGACTTACATATGGATTACGGAATCGTTCAATAACATCGTCGGCATATACATTCAAATCACCCTCTGGCGAGTCCAACGTCGGAATAATTTCTTCTCGAATCAGCGACTGGATAAAGTTTCCCATAATATCATGCTCGACCGCCTGCCCCACCGTGTCCAGGCCATATAAATAAGCTACAGGTGTAAGCGCCGTATGTGCTCCATTCAAAATGCGTACTTTCCGTGTACGGTATGGCGCCATATCGTCGACAATCAGTACATTCAATCCGGCCAAATGAGCAGGTAATTCTTCTTTAAGCCACTGTGGCCCTTCAATAACCCATAAATGATACTGTTCGCCCACAACAACCAAATCGTCCTTGTAACCCAATTCTGATTGAATTTCATGAATCCGGTCTTTGGGATAACCAGGTACAATCCGATCGACCAAACTGTTGCAGAACGTATTCGATTCCTCCAACCATGCAATAAACTCAGCCCCAAGCTTCCATTGGTCCGCATATTTCAGTACGATTTCCTTGAGAGCGTCTCCATTACGGTCGATGAGCTCGCACGGAATGATCACCAGTCCCTTGCTCGGATCGCCCCTGAAAAATTGAAAGCGCTTGTACAGAAAGGCGGCCAGTTTGCCTGGAAAGCTCTTTTGCGGACGATCTTCTAGCTGATCCTCTGGGGCATAAGCGATTCCCGCTTCCGTCGTGTTTGACACGACAAAACGCAGTTCCGGCTTTTGGGATAATGTTTCATACTCCAAAAAGTCCGAACCGTACGGATTAATCCCACGAGTGACGCACTCCACAACGGTATGCTCCTTCATGGCCTTCCCATCCTTAATCCCTTCAAGAATAACCGTATACAGGCCATCCTGCTCGTTAAGCTTCTCCACGAGGCCTCCTGGCTGCGGTTGTACAATCACAACTCCCGTATTCCATTCTGCCAGCTTATTCATTTTGTCAAATTGCCAGTCTACAAAAGCACGCAGGAAGTTCCCTTCCCCGAATTGCAGCACCCTCTCGGGATGTGGTTCATTAACGATAAAGCTTTTTCTGTTTAATTGGTCTAATTCATCTACTTGTTTCATCCGGAGTAACCTCCCACAATTACCATAATGATTTCATCGTTATTTTATCACAATGCACACGTTAACAAAATAGTTTTATCAACATTTTTAGTTTAAAAAAATAATAATGACAATAATATGAACACGTTAACATATGCGTTTATATAAAAATCTGCAAGTATATCGTCCTTTTTCTGTTGTTTCGCACCTGATCTAAGACGGTTAAGGCTAACTATCACCCTATCCCGAGACCTTGTTCTTATATACATTTCAGAAGAATAGACGCAAGAAAGCACGGGCAGGATAACACTACTTACTAGGCAGGAGGAACATCTATGAAGACAATCGCAGATGCTATTGTACAAGTTTTGGTCAATGCAGGGGTCAAGCGGATTTATGGCATTGTTGGAGATTCTCTAAATAATATGGTTGATTCCATTCGCAGCAACGGTCAAATCGAGTGGATTCATGTAAGGCATGAAGAAGTGGCTGCCTTTGCAGCTGGAGCAGATGCTGACCTTAGTGGCAGCATTGCTGTATGTGCTGGAAGCAGTGGTCCCGGAAATTTACATCTGATTAATGGTTTATATGATTGCCACCGCAATCGGGTGCCTGTACTGGCTATTGCCGCTCATATTCCAAGCGACGAAATCGGAAGTGAATATTTTCAAGCTACCCATCCTGAGCATCTTTTCGGAGAATGCAGTCACTTCTGTGAGGTTATTACGACACCGCGACAAATTCCCAGAACGGTGACCATGGCCATTCAACAGGCAATTTCACGTTCAGGTGTATCCGTCATTGTTCTTCCCGGAGATGTAGCAGCTTTGGAGGCGGAAAAGGTACCCGTCCCTGAACATGTCTACCATCCCACTGCACCTGTAATGCATCCGTCAGCTTCCGAGATTTCCCGACTGGCCGAATATTTGAATAAAGGCAAACGAATTACGTTACTATGCGGCGCCGGCTGTGCACAATCTCATGAATTGCTCATGCAGCTATGCGACAAGTTAAAATCCCCCATGGTATCCGCTCTGCGAGGCAAGGAATATCTGGAGTATGACAACCCTTATTATGCTGGATTGACGGGACTGATCGGGTATTCTTCCGGGTACCATGCGATGATGGATTGTGATGTCCTGCTGATGCTCGGAACAGACTTTCCTTACAGACAATTTTATCCTGAAGATGCGATTGTCCTACAGGTAGATATAGAGCCGGCCCATCTCGGCAGACGTACTCCGTTGACATATGGTTTATGCGGAGATGTAAAAGCCACGTTGGAAATGCTGCTTCCTCATTTAACGTCGAAGCATGATTCCAAGCATCTGGAAAAAACCGTCTCCCACTATGCCAAGGTACGTCAGGAGCTGGACGATCTGGCGGTTGGTAAACCAGGCCATACGCCAATTCATCCGCAATATCTCGCCAAGGTCATCAGTGCTGCCGCTCAGGAAAATGCTATTTTCACCTGTGATGTCGGTACTCCCACTGTATGGGCGGCACGTTATTTGCAGATGAACGGTCAGCGTCGGCTTCTCGGCTCGTTCAATCATGGTACGATGGCAAATGCACTGCCGCAGGCGATCGGAGCGCAGGCCACTGAGCCTGACCGACAAGTGATTGCCCTCTCAGGCGATGGCGGACTCACGATGCTGATGGGCGACCTGCTCACCCTGAAGCAGCATCAGTTGCCTGTCAAAGTCATTGTTTTCAATAATGGCGCTCTCGGTTTTGTCGAGCTGGAAATGAAAGCGGCCGGGTTCCTCGAAAACGGCACTGAACTCGTGAATCCTGATTTTGGTGCTGTAGCGCAAGCCATGGGACTTAAGGGCATCCGGGTCGAAGATCCGACAATGCTGGAGGATGCCATTCAGCAAGCATTGGCTCATGATGGCCCTGTTGTGGTAGATGTAGTGGTGAACCGTCAGGAGCTATCCATGCCACCTAAAATTAATCTTAAACAAGCAGAAGGATTTACACTGTGGATGATGAAAGCGATGCTGAACGGACGCGGTGACGAGATTGTAGAACTGGCTAAAACCAATCTCTTTCGTTAAATACAGACAAAGCAGAGCGCATTTCAACCAAAAAGGGGCAGGAACCATGCTAGATGCACTGTTCCTGCCCTTTTTGGCCTGTCTGTTTATAAAACAAAACTCAGCGTTGTCTAACAGCCGTCGATTTCCGCTTCATGAGCGCGGTCTCCATAAATATAAGCTCGCCCTCATTGGACGGTGACTGGATTCGTTCCAGAATGCAAGCGGCTCCGCGCTCGCTAATCTGCTCAATCGGTCTTTTGACCGTCGTTAACGGCGGAGTCGTATACATCGAGAAACCGATATCGTCAAAACCAATGACAGAGACATCTTCTGGTACCTTCAAGCCGTTTTCAAATACCGCATTCATCGCCCCAATAGCCATATCATCGTTAGAGCAAAATACCGCTGTCGGCGGCTCCTGCAAGGAAAGCAGTTGCTTCATTGCCTGGCTTCCGCTTTCAGTATCATAATGACCTTGCACGATATATTCATGTCGGATCGGCTTACCACTATCAATCAAGGCATTCATGAAACCCTCTCGTCGTTGCTGGGTAGACTTGAAGCCTTCTACCCCTTCGATGATCGCGATGCGTTCATGCCCGCTTTCAATGAGAAAGGAAACCGCTGCATAAGACCCTTCCTTATCATTAGAAATCACATTTACAATACCAGCCCCGGATACCTGCCGGTTCAGTACAACAAGCGGAATGCCTTGACCGAGCACATGATAAATAAAAGGGTTGTCCGCTTCGCTCTGGCTCATCAGAATGATGCCATCAAAACGCTTACGGTGAATAGCCGAAAAATCGGCGTAATCGTCAATTCCTCGCACAAACAGATTGTAATCCACACCGATGACATGATTAACTCCACGGATGGTATCCGCAAAAAAACTGGAGCTGGTGCCTTCTGAAATACTGGTGAAAAACAGGCCAATCGTATGCGAGCGCTGGAGCACTAGGCTTTTAGCATTAAAATTTGGAATGTAATTGAGTTGCTCTGCCAACTCCATAATTTTGCGTTTAGTATCTTCTTTAATCAGCGGGCTGTTATTGAGCGCCCGGGAGACGGTTGTATGGGAAACATTAGCCAATTTGGCAATGTCTTTAATGGTAGCTGCCATATACGTATCCTTTCCTTAGTGAGGCTCTAAAAAATTATATACCCACCATACCACAGGAGCCGCCCGGAAAAGAAGACTTTCACAAATTATACGCGGTTGTCCGCATGTCGACGCTGTAATTCTTGAACCATTTCTGCATGTTTGCTGTCAGTCAGCTTGTACATTTTACCGATGACCAGCATGGCCAAAACCAGGGCAACAGCCGGATAGAGACAAAGCAATGCCTTGATCCCAAGCAGCGTTCCAGAGGACTGAACCACATTCGGAACATACCCGACGAGCGCTAGTCCAATACCCGATAGAAAGCCAGACAAGGATTGAGCCAACTTGCGTGAAAAGTTAAATAGCGAGTAGGTAATCCCTTCCTTACGCTCCCCGGATGACCATTCTCCATAGTCAATGATATCGGACACAAAGGCCCAGGTAACCCCGTTAGGAATACTAATACCAATGAATGAAATACTGGCCAGGATTGTGAAAATATAAACATTTGAAGGCATAAAAAAGTTAATGGAGTCGGCAATGACACTAACCAGCATCCCCAGTATGGCTGTTTTTCGTTTACCGAAGCGCCGTACCAGCTTGGGCAGGAACAACACACCCAGCAACGACGAACCGATAATAATAAAATTCATATAAGCCATTAATTCTACATGCCCCAAATTATATTCGGCAAAATAGATCAGCAGTGCGGACTTGATATTATACGCGGATATGGTGAAAATCGTCATCAAAACGAGTACCAGCAAAGGCTTGTTATTCGTAAAAGTGTGTACGATAACGCCTATCGAAAGCTTCTCCTTTGGCTCGGACTGACTAATAATGCGTTCTTTCGTTCCTCGATAGCATACGATGAAAGCGATCACACCAATGAGTGACATGATCCCCATCACGACTGGATATCCAACATGATGGTTAGGAAACAGTAAAATAAGCGGCATTACAATGACACTGGTTACGAATAATGCGCCCAGTGATCCCGCCTGACGGAAAGATGACAATGAGGCACGCTGATGAGTATCCTGCGTAATGGCGGCACCCAACGAGCCGTATGGAATGTTTACAATAGAGTAGCCGATCCCCCAGATCATATAGGACGCATAGGCGTAAATGAGTTTGCCTGTGGGTGAAATATTCGGCGAAATAAAGGTTAGAACCGTAAGAATTGCAAGGATAACGCTTCCAACGATAAGAAAAGGTCTAAATTTTCCACGTGTACCGATATGTTTGCGATAATCAACAAAGGACCCGACAATGGGATCACAGACGGCGGCAAACAGCTTGCTGACCAAGAAAATGCCTGCGGCTGCTCCTGCTGAAACCCCTGCTACATCCGTAAAAAATTTCAGCAAATACAACTGCCCCAAATCAAACATGAATCCGTTTCCAAAGTCTCCCATACCATACGAAATCTTTTCTTTCAGGCTAATATGCTCACCTGTCTTGTTGTCAGTTTGGACGCTCTCCTGCACGATAGGCACTCCCATACCTACACACTCCTCTATACTTGTAATTATTTTTACATACCTAGTTGATAACTATTTTGTTTTCAATTGCTCTTACCGGGAGTTTGAAGCAAGCTCCTGGCAAGAGCTCCTTTTTTATGAAGTTAGTGAGTTTTCACCTTAGACAGTAGCGTCACTTACTATGAACAACCGTTGGGAAATTAAAATATTGCTCGGCGTTATTGTAGCAAATATTTTGTACCATTGCTCCGAGCAGTTCCAGATCCTCAGGCGCCTTGCCCTCCTGAACCCACGTCCCGATTAAGTCACAGAGTATACGGCGGAAATATTCATGGCGCGTGTAGGACAGGAAGCTGCGGGAATCCGTCAGCATACCAATAAAGCGGGACAGCACCCCGTAGTTAGCCAGCAGCTTCATCTGCTCCTGCATGCCTTCGATATGGTCGTTATACCACCATGCGGTACCAAACTGAATTTTCCCCACAGTTCCACCGGATTGGAAGCAACCCGCGAGACTTGCCAGTACTGGATAATCAACCGAATTCAACGAATACAAAATCGTTCTCGGTAATCCTCCTGCCAGCTCCTGTGCGTCCAGCAATGCCGCCAGTGGACGGGCGATGGAGCCATCATTCACGGCATCGTAGCCTGTATCCGGTCCCAAACGACGGAACATAGCAGTGTTATTATTACGCAGCGCGTGAATGTGGTACTGCATAGCCCAGCCATGCTCTGCATACTGTTTACCCAGGAATACCAGTACGTACGATTTATATTTCGCCTCCTCCAAAGGAGTTACATGGCCTTCCTCCAACGCCTTGCTGAATATGGCTGCCGCTTCCTCCCGTGTCGTTTCTTCATAGACTACAGTATCCAGCGCATGATCAGATACCCGGCCTCCGGCAGCATGGAAATGGCGCACCCGGCTCGCCAGCGCATTCAAAAATCCTTCAAGTCCAGAAACATCCAATCCGCTGACTTCACCCAATCGAGCTACCCAAGGCTGGAAGGTTTCACGGTTGATTTCCAAAGCTTTGTCAGGACGGAAGCTTGGCAGCACAGCCACTGGGAAATCGCTCAGCTTGCTGATTTGCTTGTGGTATTCGAGATGGTCCGTCGGATCATCCGTGGTGCACACCACAGTGACCTTCGAGTTCACAATCAGATCACGTGCGCCAAAGCCCTTTCCCTGCAGCTTTTGGTTTACCTTTTCCCAGATCACAGGTGCGTTCTGTTCATTCAGCAGTTCATGGACACCAAAAAAGCGTTGAAGCTCCAAATGTGTCCAATGGTACAGCGGGTTACCGATCAGTGTAGGTACGGTTTTGGCCCAAGCCAAAAACTTGTCATAATCTTCGCCATCTCCCGTAATCAGGCGTTCCTCAACCCCATTGGCCCGCATAAGTCTCCACTTGTAATGATCTCCGTACAACCAAGCTTCCGTAATATTCTTGAACGCTTTATTTTCATAAATTTCTTGTGGACTTAAGTGACAATGATAGTCAATAATCGGCATATCCTTGGCATACTGATGATACAGAATTTCAGCCGTTGGATTGCTCAACAAAAAGTTTTCGTCTAAAAACGCTTTAGTCATTACTCTCTCATCCCTTCTATAATCGTGTTTCCTAAAGAAAATGTTAACGTTAACAAAAATGATCGAACTCTACTTGTTTTTCAACAATAGCATTCTCCATTACATAGCAAGTATCGTGATTATGCAAGTTACTAAAGCTATAATACGATACCTGTACATCATATCACGCTGGATTACTTCACCTTAAATTTAATGTTTACGTTAACAACAATTATATTGTAACCGCTATCCTTTGTGGAGGAAAGTGATTTTTATCATGTCAGAGGACAAAAAAACAGCGTGTCACCATTTGAGGCTGATCTGTTTTGCATTTCGTCTATGGTCAGTACCAGCCAACATCAAAGGCAATTTCCAGACGACTCAATGCGATAGCCACCTTTTCCTTCACGTCCGCCAGGAACATTCCCACAATGACCGTATCAATGAATCCGCCAAATACATCTGCCATTGCAATAGCAACTCTTTCCAAATCTCTGCATTTTTTATTTTCCCCGATAAACCAAACTTTGAAAACGTTTTATATATTTTTGCTCTTTTTCAGAAAATTTCTTTCTTGAAAATACCAGTTATTGCATTATAATTGTAATATACATCCATTGTTTTACATTGAAAGTATTTCATTTATTTATTTCAAAGATGAAAAGAAGAGGTGGTAGCATTGAGTACCAAAGTTCAAGCTGTCCAAATAAAGACCGATACGAAAGGAGCAGACCTTGTTGTCGATTGTTTGATCAAACAAGGGGTGACGCACATTTTTGGCATTCCAGGTGCCAAGATTGATTCTGTTTTTGATGTTCTTCAAGATCGGGGTCCAGAATTGATCATATGCCGTCATGAACAAAATGCCGCCTTTATGGCTGCTGCAGTCGGTCGATTAACTGGGAAGCCAGGCGTATGTCTTGTCACCTCTGGTCCCGGTGCATCCAATTTGGCGACAGGACTTGTCACTGCTAATGCAGAGAGTGATCCCGTCGTCGCTCTTGCAGGTGCAGTCCCAAGATCCGAACGCCTGAAACGCACGCATCAATCCATGGATAATGCCGGTTTATTCGAGCCGATCACTAAATATAGTGTAGAAGTAGAACATCCTGATAATGTACCGGAAGCTATTACTAACGCATTTCGGATTGCGACCTCAGCCCAGCCTGGAGCCACGTTTGTCAGTCTGCCGCAGGACGTGTTGACTTCGTCATCCGAAGTAACAGCCATTGAGAAGCTTTCTCTTCCACAGCTTGGAATCGCACCAGCCGGGCTCATCAAACAAGTCGCAGGCCAAATCAGAAAAGCCAAACTGCCCGTACTTCTCCTCGGTATGAAAGCCAGTACGCCCGAAGCCACAGCAGCCATCCGTGAACTGATTCGAAATACGGATTTGCCTGTAGTCGAAACCTTTCAGGCCGCCGGAGCCATTTCCCGTGAGCTGGAAAGCCACTATTTTGGAAGAGTCGGTCTGTTCCATAATCAGCCGGGTGACATGCTTCTTGGAGCCGCAGATCTGGTACTGACGATTGGCTATGATCCTATTGAATACGATCCAAAAAACTGGAACGTTCCTGCAAACCGAACACTCATCCATCTGGATGATCATCAAGCAGATATTGATCATGATTACCAACCGGATTACGAGCTTATCGGGAATATAGCCCTGATTGTGAGTAGCCTTGCAGAAGAATTGCCTACCTTAAAGCTATCTAGAGCCTCCTGCGACCAATTAAATCGTCTTCGCCATGATCTGAACGAGCAAGCGGCTGTCCCTGCACGCAAGCATGACTATCTGACTCATCCATTACAATTCATTCGTACACTGCGCAGCCTGATTGACGATAACGTCACAGTCACCTGTGATGTCGGTTCACACTACATTTGGATGGCACGATATTTCCGTTCGTATGAGCCTCGTCGCCTTCTATTCAGTAACGGAATGCAGACGTTAGGCGTAGCACTGCCTTGGGGGATTGCTGCCACACTCGTTAACCCTGGTCAAAAAGTTGTTTCTATTTCCGGAGACGGAGGATTTCTTTTTTCATCCATGGAGCTCGAAACCGCCGTACGTCTTAACTCTCCGCTTGTGCACATCGTATGGAGAGATGGTTCCTATGACATGGTCGCTTTTCAACAACAGGTTAAATACGGCAGAACGTCCGGCGTAAAATTTGGAGATGTCGATGTTGTAAAATATGCTGAAAGCTTTGGGGCCACCGGATTACGTGTGCACTGTCCTGATGAACTGGAAAGCGTATTGCAGCAGGCACTTCATACCGATGGTCCTGTGGTCGTCGATATCCCGATTGATTATCAGGATAACATCCAGTTGGGGCGTAAACTTCTGCCTAACCAATTAAACTAGCCTTAACCATGGCTCACTCGTGACGACTTCGTGACAATTATAGAGTAAAGCGTTTTTTATGTCTTTTTTGAGTTATTCATGTTATTTACTGAAATTTTACGTTTATTATTGAAAAAGAAAGAAAATAAATGCATACAATTACAAAAGGAAGTGTATTACCATGACCGTTGCACAATTGGAAACCAAGCAAGAAACTGATCATGATATTTATCAAACGTCCACCATGCTTGCTTTATTAGATGGTCTTTATGACGGAGTCGTTGCCTTCGAGGAACTGCAAAAGCACGGGGATTTCGGGCTAGGTACCTTTGATCAACTCAATGGCGAAATGATCGCGTTCGATGGTGAATTTTATCATTTGCTTCCAAACGGTACGGCCCATCGCGTAAAACCGGAAGAGACTACTCCGTTTTCCACAGTCACCTTTTTTCGGGAAGATATCACATATACCATTGATCGGCCCATGGGCCGTGAGGAACTGGAAGCCTTGCTGCTAAAGCAGTTTCCAAGCCGCAATTTGTTCTATGCCTTCCGTATAGATGGCACTTTTCGTGAAGTAAAGACACGGACCGTGCCTCACCAAGTGAAACCATACAGACCTTTTATCGAAGCGACCAAGTCACAGCCTACCTTTACTTTTAATGAGGCTTCCGGCGTGATTACAGGTTTTTGGACACCTGCCTATGCTCAAGGCATTGGGGTAGCCGGATTTCATCTGCATTTTATTAACGATGAACGCACCGGAGGCGGTCATGTCTTTGATTTAATTGTCGACAAGTGTACCATCCGCATTTGTCAAAAATCCAATCTGCACCTGGTCCTACCCGATACACCGGATTACCTGAAAGCCAACCTTTCCAGAGAAAACCTGGAGAAAGAAATCGCCGTTACTGAAGGTGCGCAGTAATCACAGCGTATAATTCAACAAGATACTATAAACTTTCGTTTATGAATGAGATTATACCTCATATGGAAACCAAAGATCGCAGTTCGGAAGAGATGCTTCATGCATGCTCTCCGGCTGCGATCTTTTTTTGATATCCCCCTCAGGAGAGCCGCTATATATCCGCAGTTACGGTTTATTTAACCTTCAATGATCCTGTACTCAGTATTCCCGCTACACGTTGTGCGTCGAAAATACGAGAGAGCTCCTCCACTGCCGTCAAGTACAGTAGACCGTTGCCCTCCAGCTTAGGAGAATTGCCGAGTGGAATCGTGCGTTTGATGAGCTGTGCGTACAATTCCGGTTCGGTGAGATCACGCTCAAAGCTCGCATTCGCCAGCTGCTTAATCAGCGCCAATGCACCTGCTACATGCGGAGTAGCCATCGATGTTCCGCTAAAGGTCGCATATTTGCCGCCCGGAACGGTGGACAAAATATCTTCTCCCGGTGCAACCAAATCCACCTCATTATTTGAGTTGCTAAATTCTGAGGCGTGTCTGTCAAAGTTGATAGCACCTACGCTGATCACTTCATTATAGCAGCCAGGGTAGCCGAGCTCGTCCGTTCTGTCGTCACCGTCTCCCTCATTTCCAGCTGCACAGATGACCAAGATTTGGCTGGCTACAGCCTTTTTTACTGCTTCATGAAGCTCAGGCACATCCTCAGGACCGCCAAGCGACATCGAGATGATATCTGCCTTCTGCTCAATCGCATAATTGATACCTTGAATAATCCAGTCATATTGACCGGAGCCCTGCTTGTTTAGCACTTTGATGATGAGCAGATCCGCCTCTGGGGCGACACCCACGACACCATCCTCATTTTCCGCTGCCGCGATGGTTCCTGCCACATGTGTACCGTGACCGTTGTAATCCTTGAAAATTTCCGGATCACCTTCATCATCATCCGTGAAATTACGGCCGCCAATAATGCGCGCCTTCAAATCAGGATGGTCCGAATCACAGCCTGTGTCCAGCACTGCCACCTTCACTCCTCGGCCACGAGTCTGGTTCCATACCGCAGGAGCCTGAATCAGCTCTACACCCCGCGGTATTTCATTCACTTGTTGCTCCTGCTTGATCACTTGGTAAGGAATGATATGCACTTTACGTTCCATCCTATTCCCTCCTTCTGGATTCAATCGGAAACCATCCGTCTTTGAAACTTTGAAAACCTCTACTTCATTCGAGGTTACTATATTCTAGCAATTTTTGAAAAGTTTTAACATCCCCATTTTGCTTATTTTTGTAAAAAAACAGACATCCTCCAATTCGCTTGGAAAATGTCTGTTCTAGAATCCCTTTCGGCCTTACGCTGATTCCGCCTGAAGCTCAGCCTTAGATAACAGCGACTTGTGCTGCCATTTCCGACCTTTCCAGCGTAAATAGTGAAAAATGCCTCGGACCCACTCATCGCAGGCATGTGCAATCCACACACCAAGCACACCATATCCCAGATGAATGCCCAGCACATACGCTAACGGGATTTTAATCCCCCACATTGAAATAATGGCCATCATTAACGGGAACTGAACATCTCCCGCTGCTCGCAAGGAGTTAATGACAACGTGATTGAACACACGGCCCGGCTCCAGCATTATACAGAACAGCAAAATCGCTGCCCCTAATTGTATGATCGCCGGCTCATCTGTAAAGATCGCCATCACTTCATATCGGAAAAAGGATACTACCACGATCACCGCAATCGTAATGACCAAAGACCATTTCAGGCTCCGTAAAAGTTGATGATACGCCTTTTCCTTGTCTCCTGCTCCAATCAGGCGTGCAACAATAATTTCCGTCCCCTCACCTACGGCCATTCCAAATACCATAAAAAAGTATACAATCGTATTCGTATAAAAATGAGTTGCGATCGCCGTTGTCCCCATAAAGCTGACAAACCGGGTCACCATCATTTGACTAAGTTGATAAGATAACCATTCCAGCCCGGCAGGAATACCAATCTTCAGGATCGCCACCAGCTTACTCCATTGAAGCTGTACATAATAGCGGATGCGAATCGGCGCACTTACACGTTTGTACAACAGTGTAAAAATCCAGACACATGCTACAGCGCGGCTAATAACCGTTGAAATCGCTGCTCCCGCCACTCCCATCTGCGGCAGACCAAACCAGCCATAAATGAGCAGCGCATTCCCCACAATATGCAATATATTCATACCAATGCCCACGATCATCGTATCTTTGGTAAAACCATGCGAGCGAATAACCGGACCTGCGGTTAGCATGAGCGCTTCCAAAAACAGCGAACCCCCTGCTAGCATCATATAGATCTCCGCATTTTCCTTAATCGTCGGGGTAATATGGTAAAAGGATAGCAAAAAATCCCGACTCACAATAAACATCAAACTCAGCGCCAAACCAAATATCAGATTGAAGGTTAGTGCCGAAGCCGTAACACGGCTTGCGTCCACATGCTTTTGCGCACCCAATAGCTGAGCAATGATAACACCTACTCCAAGACCAAGCAGATTGAAGAGTATGATCGTAAATTCAATCAACTGTCTTGAAACACCTACAGCCGATACAACCTCGTCTGAAACATGGCTTAGCATGAACGTATCCACGCTACCCATCAAAATGTGAAACAACATTTCTATAAAGATCGGCCAAGTAATCGCAAAAACCGTCATCGTTTTAACGGCTTGTGCTTGCTTAGAGCCGCTTTCTTGCGACATTGACATACTTCTGTATTCCTCCCGTATGTAAACCCAATATTTGCTCACACATCATTCTTGATAACGCTTACTCATTCATAAAAAGTCATATGCTTCTTCTCATTTTTATAATATTTCAGGCGATCTTCCAATTGTCCTGTGTGGAACTCAAACTTATGTCCATCCGGATCTGTAAAATAGATCGACCTTTTGTCCTGTTCATTCCGTTCTCGCCCGGGCAAAATTGTGACATTGAAAGTTCTTAGCTTGTTAAGCATATTCTCAAAATCCTCTTCCGCTACCGAAAATGCAATATGCGTATAGGAATGATGAATTTCATTTCTTGGGATATCCTCTTCCACATTGAGAGCCAACCACATTCCCAGACAGTCCAGATAAGCCAGCTTACGCCCTTTGACGAGCAGCTTTCCATCTAGTACATATTGATAAAAATGTATCGACTTCTCCAGATCGGACACCGAAAAGCAAATATGATTCCACCCCTGTATGCTCATATTCCCTATTCCTTTCAGCGAACCCTGTTTAGCCAATAGGTCCACGCTTCTGTATATTTATCGAGATCTTTAGGATGATGGCGAATGCAGGTAGCCATACGAAAGTATAATCCCTGTAACACTTCCCTGTTCAGCTCATATTCCCCCGTCATCTCCGGCCCCAGCTTCTCTACCGCAGACAAAATGGGATCGACCGTCAGCCTATCCGGTGAAGAGCAAAAGGCATATATCAGATCATATAGAGGCTCCCCCACCACCGGATCAGGATCAATAATGCCTGTCAACGTCCCATTTTCGGCAAACACAAAATTATGTACTCCGAAGTCACCATGAAGCAAATATTTAATATTCTTTTGCGGCAATCCGGCCATAAGTGCATGAACGAAACGATGATCCTCTTGGGGTAAAACGTCTTGTATGATGTTTCCGGACTCCTTCGTTCTATGCAGCAGAAAATCTCTCCATTCCACAAACGGATGATCCGGATAACCATAATGGCGTTCCTCTCCAAGAGGTTTGTAGTGTGCAATGACCTCAATCGCCAGACTGAGCAGCAAGTCGCCTTTGTTCCTTTCACAATATTGCCTAGTGAGCCCTGGCTTGAACGTGTATACCAAATAACGATGCAAGGGGTCTACATAAACCAAACGCGATAGTTTCTCAATCTGTACATAGGTATGTAAAAATTCCGCCTCGGCTTTTACAATCGTGGGATCATTTTGCTTGATCACATATCGTGGACTGATTCCGTCCATGACAACAACCACTTCACTCGAAGTTCCGCCGGTAAGCGGTTTGAGATTTTGCATATGACTTTCAAGTACGCCTTCTGCATAAAGCTCATTCAGGATCAGTTGAATGTCCATTTAAAACCTCCCTCGATGTATCCGATCCATGATGCGGCTGGCGCTTTGAATTTTTCATTATAGCCAAAATAACCAAATCCGTTCGCCAGCCGCTCTTCCTTTAAAAATATATCTTTTCATGCTCCGCATAGATTTCAAGCGCCCGCTCCATCTTATGCACATAAGCCTCATCCTGACTGGAACACAGAAATGTAATGTGCCCCTCCTGTGATGGACGGGCTTTTAGCGAAGGTTCCAGCAAATCACGCTCAGACAGCACCTGTTTTAACCGTCTGACCGTTCCCTGACTCCCGTCGATTAGTTGAATATGAGAAGGCAGCAGTTCTCTCAGAATTTCCTTATAAAAAGGATAATGAGTACATCCCAATACGACCGTACCATATATGTCGAGATTGAATGAAGACAACTTACGGTTAAAATATTCGAACATTTCTGCCCGGTCAAAATTCAACTGCTCGCAATAATGTACTAGCTCCGGCAAAGGTAGTGAATCCACGCTCCCATGGTCGTCAACTCTGGATACCAGCGCTGCATAACCGGATTGTTTTAACGTCAATGGTGTGGCTAACACCAGTACTCTTTTACCATTGGCCCGGTTCATCTCGACCGCTGGCTTCACTGCCGGCTCCATGCCAATAATCGGAATAGGATATTCGTTCCTTAGCTCCGCAACCGCGATACTTGTAGCCGTATTGCAGGCAATCACCAATGCCTTAACATCCTCTTTTAGGATCGTTTGTACCGAAGCCTTGACATAACTGAGCACCTCTTCAGGTGTTTTCGTCCCATAAGGAACATGAAGCGTATCCGCCATGTATACATAATTTTCGTTTGGCAAACGTCTTAGTGCCTCGGACAATACTGTAATTCCACCCAATCCTGAATCAAAAAAACCTATCTTCAAGCTACTCACCTTTTTTCGTTCAACTGTTGTGGTCATATCTTGCTGGCAAGATGTTAATTTCATTCTTCGCCTATTCAAATCATTCTCTTCATTAGACTCACATTTAAATTTTACCGCAAAACTGATATTTTGCAAAAGAAACACGCAAATTTTACAGTGTAAAAAATAAAGCAGCTTTTCAAAATAAATTTAATATAGAAGTGTTGACAGATATTATCTTTATATTGTAATATTACGAGGTAACTTACTAACTTAACTTACTTATTCAACTTACTTAGGGGGAAATAAATCATGTCTAAAGTATTATTTGTCAAAGCTAATGATCGTACAGCTGAAGAATCTGCAACTGTTAAATTGTATAACGCCTTCGTGGAAAGCTACAAGTCTTCCCACCCATCTGATGAAATCACTGAGCTGGACCTGTTCTCCGTCGAGCTTCCTTATTTGAACGCCAACATGATCAACGGCACGTTCAAATCCGCTAGAGGCATGGAGCTCAACGCAGAAGAAGCTCGCCTGGCCAACATTGCTAATGGCTACCTGGATCAATTCCTGGCAGCAGACAAAGTCGTATTTGCTTTCCCGCTCTGGAACATGACGATTCCTGCTGTACTGCACACATACATTGACTACCTGAACCAAGCTGGTAAAACATTCAAATACACTGCTGAAGGTCCTGTTGGTCTCGTAACTGAAACTAAAGTAGCCCTGTTGAATGCAAGAGGCGGCGTTTATTCCGAAGGACCAGCTGCTGCTGCTGAAATGTCTTTGAACTACATGAGCAACATCTTATCCTTCTTCGGAGTGAAAGACATCGTGAAAGTTGTACTGGAAGGACATAACCAATCTCCAGATCAAGCACAAGAAATCGTTGCTTCTGCCGTACAACGTGCAGTAGACACAGCAAAATCGTTCTAATCATATATATGAAGAGAAGAGGATATCCGCACCCTATATGGGATGGATATCCTCTTTTTTTGTTGCAAAGTATAAAAAAACACGTGCTTCCCTGATCTGTAATCAAGTGAAAGCACGTGTCTGTGATGAGCTTATTCCTATTTTAAGGAATGAACTGCTGCACGATTTTTACAATTTTACCGTCACGAAGCGTAACATGGTATGGAAATTGGCTGAGGTCCAAAACATCCTTTTTAGCAAAATCTTTCTCAAACTGTGCCAGAGGAATCGATTCGTTCCATTGTACGTCTGTATCTTCTATGTTACCCGTGTGGTCATAAATCTGCACCTCTACCGAAGCATCTGGTGCAACCTGATACACGTCATTTTGCACGGAATTGTTTACGATGTAGTAGCCATCCGGAGCTCCATCCAATCCTGTATTTCCTTCATGCTCCAAAAATGCTTTGTCAGCTGCCGCGCCTTCATACCATTCAATCGGGTCTGCCGACAAATAAATTTGTCCGTTACGAATCTCCATTTGATTTATATATACGGTATCCTGATTTTCAGCAGGTGCTACGGGTGTGTAGCCTTGCGCTGTTGCCCCTGTCGTCGTAATCAGCATCATCATTAAAGCCAATACGGTCCATTTCGAAGCTAGTTTCATCATGTCTGATCTCTCCTTACCGTTTGGGTATGTATACGGTGTCTGTAAGCTTCATTACCCTTATGTACTTATCATAAACGTTGTACGGTTAAAAAGTGTATCAGATACATAAAAAAGAAGTTACGATTTTTTAAGACTTGGTCTTAAAACTTGATGACAAGTCCTGCTTACTCCTCATCATTTTATCAAACCGACCTGGCGTGCCTGCTCCTCGGTGAGAATAAACTCTTCATTTTGCCATACCTCGTCCTCTTTGGTTACAGCAAACATTCCCATAATCTCTGTCCAGATTCCTTTATCGACGGCTTCCTTTTGCGTAATGATAATTTTCATATCGTTTCCTCCTCGTGTAATTGCTACCTGTCTGTGAAAAACAATGCTGTCGATATATATGTGGCCCACTACGCCAACAGATGGTTTCTCCGATCGCTGTTGGAACCTGATTTTTTGAATTATATTTAAATGGTTAAAATCAGGTTCCAAAAGCGAACGCTACCGCTTCTCCGAAATCCATCTGCCCGCTTCGTTACTCAGTTCATCTCTACCATCCTTGTGAAGTTAGAGGCTTGATCTCTATACTGAGCCTTAAATTAAACTTCCATTTAAGAAATCTTCTAATCCTTATATTGAATTTGCAATGCTTGTCCTAGACTTGCATTAGGGATCATTGTTCTGCTTATAACATATGTACCCTTTTCCTACCGATATTATTCGTATCTTATTTGTAACCTTAAAATTTTATATTATTTTCGTAGGTAATGACTTCTTTAAAAATAAAGAGGTCATAAAAAGAAAAACGCCCGCAGGTTTAAAACCTACGGTCGTAATTCTCAAGATTTTTTTTATATTTGATTAATCTAAGTAACCTTAAAAGTTGCCAAAAGCACCAAAGCAGCGGAGAGGACGGAATCGTTCTGAAGAAGCGTTAGCGTTCGCCTTTGTTCCCGGATTTTCTACCCTTGAAAAAATAATAAAGAAATCCGGGGGCAACAGCGATCGGAAGAATGATCCGTCCTCGTAGCGGCCTTTAACCGCATCACTGTCACTTAATCACTCCGCATTATATAGATGTAACACCCTTTTACACGGTAAAGTAGAAAGGTTGTACGCATACTGGCTTGGACACGGTTACTTGTTGCCCAGTGTAAGTCAAGCGACCGCTTGCCTTGTCCACTTTGAACGTAACAATGTTGTTGGTATCGCGGTTGGCCACGAGCATATGGTCACCATTTGGAGTCAAAGCAAAATGGCGCGGATGCTCGCCTTCAGCAGATACATGCTCGACCAGACTCAGCTTGCCTGTCGCAGCGTCTACAGCGTATACCACGATGCTGTCATGCCCACGGTTGGAACCGTACAGATAAGCACCATCCTGTGAAATCGCAATTTCAGCAGTTGTATTTTCGCCTGTAAAGTCAGACGGCAATGTCGGTACGCTCTCAAGCTCAGTGAGCTTGCCAGCCTCTGCATCGAATGCAAAAGAAGTAATGGAAGAATCCACTTCATTAATAACAAAAGCAAATTTGCCGTTCGGGTGGAACGTCAAATGACGTGGACCTGCACCTGCATGGGTTTTCGTTTCACCATGAAGCACCAATTGTCCTTTGCTGCCATCAATGGTGTAAACACGGATCAGATCCAGACCGAGATCTTGTACGAACAGGAAGCGACCGTCCGGACTAAAGAAACTGGAATGTGGATGTGGACGATCCTGACGTTCAGGATGCGCTCCTTTGCCCTCGTGCTGTTTAACATCCAGCAACTCACCGATACGTCCGTCCTCAGTCAGAGACACCAGCCCCACCATACCTCCGTGGTAGCTGACTACAATAAGGTAACGATCAGATGGATCACGCTGAATGTGGCAAGTTGTTGCCCCAACGTTTTCCGCGCGATTCAGCAATGTAAATGTTCCTTTGACCGGGTCAATTTCAAAAGCAGCGGCTTCGCCTACCTTCGCTCCTGAAGCAGAAGTCGTCTCTCCAATGGAGTACAGCTTCTGGTTTTTGACGTCTACATTCAAGAATGTAGGATTTTTCAAGCCGGAGAACTCATCCTGTAATGTAAGTGCTCCTGTCTGTTCATTAAAAGTGTACGAATAAACTCCGTTACCTTCCAATTCGGCGTAAGAGCCTGCGAATACGAGCAATTTTTGTTGTGCTGCCATGGTTGTGTCCTCCTTGAATTAAAAAAATGATGGGCAATTGGAATGATTGCTCCTGTTACAAATATCGCTTTAAGAGGCGCGCTCCACCATGGGCTCTGTAGACAAAGCCACATTTCCCGCTACGGCACGCGAGATCATGCATGAGGTTTCTGCCTGCTCTGTCAGTCGCAATGCTTGTTCGATCTGCGATTCTGTCGCATCGGCGGCCAATTGAACCCGCGGACGATGCACAATTCGGCGATATGTAAAAATATTGTTCGTTACATCGACAATCCCTTCGGATTCCAGCGCCAGTGATGCCACCGGGAGACTGGCACGCTCCATCATCGCCGCCAAGGTAATCAAATAGCAGGTAGCAGCAGCACCGAGCAGCATTTCATCCGGATTGGTGCCCACACCGGGGCCCCCCATTTCAGCCGGGATCGAAATCGCAGTCCGCAACTGCCCAGCCTCAATACGACCGTGGCTGTTGCGCCCCCCGTTCCAGTCTGCCTTGAGCAGAAAGGTATGCTCCATTTCAGGTCACTCCTCTCTCTTGTATTATGAATCTTTACACAGGTGAATGTAAAGGTTAGTCAATCTCCTGATTTTTGGTTTCCGTACCCAGCAACCACACAGCCACTGCTCCGATCAGGATAGCTACGAAGAAAATTGCAAAGATGGATGGTAATGCTACACCCTGTCCTACGAGTATACCGACCGCAAAAGGCCCGATAACGCCTCCAATACGACCAAACGCAGCCGCCATACCCACACCGGTAGAGCGTACGGCTGTCGGATACAATTCCGGGGTATAGGCGTACATGGCTCCCCATGCACCGAGATTAAAAAAGGACAAGCAGATACCAGCAGCCAGCAGCATTCCTGCCGTTTCCGAGGTGCCAAACCAAATGGCTGACACTGCCGTCAGCAGCAAGTAAATGACCAGCACGAATTTGCGGCCCAGCTTTTCAATCAAATAAGCGGCGGTAAAGTAACCTGGTAGTTGCGCAAGCGTCATGATCAGGACATACTCAAAGCTTTTAACCAGTTCAAACCCCTTCATAAACATAATGCTCGGTAACCACAAGAACATGCCGTAGTATGAAAATACAACCGTAAACCATAAAATCCACAGCATTAGCGTAGACTTGCGATTGGGTCCCGACCAAATAGAAGCCAATCGTGCACGCAACGGAAGTTTAACGCTTTGCTGCTTGTATCGCGGAGAATCCTCAATAGCTCTGCGCAAATAAAGAGCGTACAGCGCAGGTACTGCGCCGAGAATAAAAGCCATCTGCCAACCATACTTCGGAATAACAAAATAGGCAATAAGAGCTGAAAGAATCCAGCCTGCCGCCCAGAAGCTTTCCAGCAACACAACTGCTCTCCCGCGTTCTTTCACAGGCACTGATTCTGATACCAGCGTCGAAGCAACAGGCAATTCCCCACCCAAACCTGCACCTGCAATAAACCGCAGCACGAGCAGCATACCGAGACCTGTTGCCAAAGCTGATAAACCACTGGCAATAGAAAAGATCAACAGTGTCCACACTAATATGGCGCGTCTGCCGTAGCGATCCGCCAAAATTCCCGCCAAAGCGGCCCCGAATACCATTCCTATCGAATTCATCGCAGTCAGCAGACCAATCTGCTCTGATCCCAGATGCCAATCCTTAGCCAACGCTGCGACTATAAATGAAAGCAGCCCCACATCCATAGCATCAAACAGCCAACTGAGCCCTGCGCTAAACAGCAATTTTCTTTTTTTGGCTGGTGGTAATGAAGTTAATTCACTCATGATTCGCTCTCCCTTAAAAATGCATCGTATGTAGACGTATATTCAGGTGTCTTGTCACCTGTAGCCTAGCATCTATTGTACCTCAAGCTTCCTTAATCCGCGAGCTTTTTAACGCAGAAAAAAGCGGAAGATTGCCTACGGCAATTCTCCCGCCTTCTGGAACTTGACACTTACCGGTTTTGGACCAGACCGATGATCGTCACCATGAGCACCAGCAGCTGGATGAGTGTATCATTACTCATTCCAATCGCCTCCATCCCATATGAGATACTCCTTCGGCCGTTTCCCCTCTCCCCGGATCATGACGCTTGTTCCCCAATACATACCTATGCAGGTGGCGGGAGGCTTATGATCAATAATGGATAAAAATCTCCATATGTTTAAGGTTTAATCCAGGACCACTGCAAATCCATTTCCTGAATGCATTCACGGTTATCATGTTCATCATTGGCCACCAGCGGGGTCACCGGATAAATGCTCATGTCGCCTTGCTCATACGTGCGCAGCATCGGCAGCAGCTCATCTACGTTCTGGACAGACGGATTCAGCCATGCATCTATATGGTCAGCTTCCAGAATAGCCGGCATACGGCTGTCAAATTCACGTATATCCGCATTGGCCTGAACCGTCATCATCGTACAGGTGCGTAACGGCTCCTTTCGACTATCCTGCCATACTTCATATAGCCCCGCGACCGCAAACATTCTCTGTGCCGGCAGTACCACTCGTACAGCACACATGCGTTTACCCAATTTTCTCCAATAATAAAATCCATTGCAAGGAATGATACAGCGCCGGGTTTCCGCCATCTTGCGATAACTCGGATTTACCCGAACCGTATTCAAGTCTGCATTGACACAATCCTTGCCCCAGTAGGGGATAAATCCCCAGCGAAATTCATCAAGCACCCGTTCTCCATCCTGATGCAGCACAATTGGGACATGCTGGGTGGGACTCATGTTATAGCGTGTTTTATAATAATACATCACCCGTTGTATACCAAAATGATCCCTTACCTCATCCAAATCAGCCGATAACGAAAACCTTTTGCACATATGCAATTCATCCTTCCGCTTTTTTCACCTATTGTGCGGATATACAAGGAAAAATATGCATAAAGCAAAAAAACCATAGCAAAACATATAGCAATATCCCCGCAGTTGTGAAGCTACGGGGATAGATACTAGCTTATATCGTTATTACTTCTTTTCTACCGCGTGACCGCCAAATTCATTGCGCAACGCAGCAACTACTTTCCCGTTGAACGTATCCGCATCAAGAGAACGGTAGCGCATCAGCAGGGACAAAGCAATGACTGGAGTTGCCGCCTGAATGTCCAGTGCTTCCTCAACCGTCCATTTTCCTTCGCCAGAAGAGTGCATAACCCCACGGATTTCATCCAGATTCGCATCTTTGGAAAATGCACGTTCAGTCAAGCCCATCAGCCAAGAGCGAATAACGGAACCATTGTTCCAAACACGAGCTACTTGCTCATAATCAAAGTCAAAGCTGCTTTTTTCCAGCACTTCAAATCCTTCACCAATGGAGGCCATCATGCCGTATTCCACACCGTTGTGAACCATTTTGAGAAAATGTCCGCTACCGGATTTACCTGCATATAGATAACCATTTTCTACTGCTGTATCGCGGAAAACAGGCTCAACAATCGCCCATGCTTCAGGATCGCCACCGATCATGTAACAAGCGCCATTGCGTGCACCTTCCATCCCGCCGGAAGTTCCTGCATCCATGAAGCTGATACCATATTCTTTCAGACGGGCATGACGAGCAATGGACTCTTTGTAATGAGAATTGCCACCTTCAATAATGATGTCCCCTTTGGACAACATCGGTTGAAGCTGATCCAGCACAGAATCAACAATTTGGTGAGGAACCATAATCCACAGCACTCTAGGGGATTGAGTAGCCTGCACAAGCTCTTCTAATGTAGAAGCACCTGTAGCTCCATAATCCTTCATTTCTTGGATTGCGGCTGCATTGACGTCATAAGCGACAACTTCATGCTTATGATCGATCAAGTTTTTTCCGAGATTCAAGCCCATTTTTCCTAAACCAATTAATCCTACTTGCATTGTAAAGGCCTCCTGCCGTAGCAAAAATATATTTTGTGTACACTTTCTTGTTGATGTTAAGAACGAACGACTGCTTTTTCAGAGCTTTCGGACTTTTGGTCCAGCCACCATGTAAAGCCTTGTTCCTCCAACAATTTGTCCGAAGCTTCTGGACCATAGGAGCCAGCCGCATAGGTGTGAAGTGGAACTTCACCCCGAGCAAAAGCTTCCAGTACAGGTTGAACCCATACCCATGAAAGCTCAACTTCGTTCCAATGCGCAAAAAAGGTGGAATCGCCGCGCAGCGCATCAAAGATGAGGCGTTCATAGGCCTCTGGTACATCTTTGGCCTCGGAATTATAATTCATCAGAACTGTCTCCAGTTGACCATTGTTCAGCGGGTCTCTACTATTCAGACGCAGCGTTACCTTTTCATCCGGGTTTACATGAATGATAAGCAAGTTCGGGTCGGATGGCTGCCCTTGAGCGGCATAAGGATCTGTGCTGTCCTTTTTGAATTCTACGACAATACGAGTGGATTTTTCTTTCATGCGTTTGCCGGTACGAATATAGAACGGCACACCAGACCATTGCTCATTGTCAATCCATAGGCGAGCTGAAATGAAAGTATCATTTTGCGAATCAGGCCCGATATCCGGCTCTTCTTTATAGGAAGGGACTGCTTTTCCGTTGATCTCACCGTTGGTATATTGTCCTCTAACCACGTTGGAAGCAATGTCGGAAGGATCCAGCGCACGAAGCGCGTCCATAACCTTACTTTTTTCGTCACGCACCTGATCAGCCGTGACATGTCCCGGCTTGTTCATAGCGGTCATCATCAACACCTGCAGCATGTGATTTTGTACCATGTCACGAATAGCGCCGGAATGATCGTAGTATCCTGCTCGCTCCTCGACCCCTACGGTCTCGGAAGCGGTAATTTGTACATTGGCGATGTACTGATTGTTCCATACCCCTTGAAGCAATGGATTAGCAAATTTTAAGGCTTCCAGGTTTTGCACCATTGGCTTACCTAAGTAATGGTCAATACGATAAATCTCATCCTCAGCAAATGTTCTGCTCAAGCGATCATTCAGCTCACGTGCTGATTCCAGATCATGTCCAAACGGTTTTTCGATAATGAGCCGTTTCCAACCCTTAGTTTCGGCTAAACCACTTTCCCGAATATTGAGGGCAATCACATCAAAAAATTCCGGTGCCACCGATAAGTAAAACATGCGGTTCCCCGGAATTCCCAAGTCATTTTCACGTTGCTCAGCAAGCTGTAGCAGCTTTTTATAATCTTCCGGGTGATTGACGTTCAATGCGCTGTAACGGAAAGCACTTAGGAATTGATCCATCTGTGCACGGTCATCATTCACGTGTCTGGAAAAATCCTTAATGGATTGCTCTACATTACTTTGAAACTGCTCGTCAGCCACTTCACGACGCCCCATCCCAATTACAGAGAAGGAAGCCGGAATTTTACCTTCTACAAACAAATTATACAAGGCAGGGTAAATTTTGCGTTTAGCCAAATCCCCTGTCGCTCCAAATAAGATAAATGTCATTGAATCCATGAAATATTCCTTCTTCCCATTATAAAAGATGAGGTTATTAAAAGTTACCTGAGGAATTAACGTAACCCATAATACACCCAAAATAAGGGGCAAGTCAATCAAATTTTAGCGAAATCGTGAACATTCGATATATCCTGTAATGATAACGTTTTCTGTGGTATGATTGACGAAAGGAAAGAGAAAAAACTGTTAAAAATGTCACGGTTGATACAAAGCGATATAGTTACTATTGGTATACAGAGTTACTTTTAGTATACTGTTTAAAACAACAATGAAATTGAGGGGATTCAGATGAGCGACGACAGGCAGCCTAAGCTTTTGTGCGGTAAGGTGGAACAGTCCTTTCAGATCATCAGCAAAAAATGGACCGCTCTCATCATTCATACTTTGATGGAACATCCCAAACGATTTAGTGAAATTCACGTCTCCATACCTGATCTTAGCAAGCGCATGCTGAACGAACGCATAAAGGAACTAGAGCTTTCCGGCCTGATCCTTCGCAATGTCATCACAGAGCGGCCTGTGCGTACCGAGTATTCGCTGACACGCAAGGGTAAAGAGCTAGGTGATGCATTGAATGGTGTGGAGAGCTGGGCCGAGAGATGGCTTTAACCGCTAACAGGAGATCGTCACACACGGTCTCCTGTTATTGTGTTACCCCATGTGGATCATAATACAAGCTATAATACAAAAATAGTGGGACGACCACACAACAGCTCATGATTTCAGAATGAGCCGAGAAAGGATGAGACCGATGGCATTTGGTATTACCCGGCAGGAGCTTATGACCTGGAAAAGAGAGGTCAGTCGTGGTGAAATTGCTTTTCTGACGCATTACTGGCTGGATGATCGCTTTCCAGGCATTACAACCGTCACCAAGGTAGGCTGTTCTGATTTGGACAAGCTGCGCTTATGGTGCAAAAATAACGGATTGGACCCCCAATATATTCATCAGCGTCAGCCCTATCCTCATTTTGATCTTATCGGCAACAAACAAACGGAAATTTTACGTAAGTACGGCATGAGCGATCAATTGAAACGCTTCGAGCTTCATCTTCAAACGAGTACACGCTCACCGTTCTAAACCGCAGCTCTCAGAGCTGCGGTACTTTTGTTTCTTTACCAGATAATACCTTGTGTATCCAGATCGCTGACATAGCTCCTTCCCCCATTGCGACAGTCGCTTGCTCGGCATGGGCTCCTAAATCTCCGGCTACCCATACATTTTCCACATTTGTCATTTTGCTGCGGGGGTGAGTCTCAATATGCTTGTTATGCAACAAATGTACGCCCAGTTGCTCTGCCAGCTCTGAATGAACATGATTGCTACCAAAAGCTAAAAAGCCCCGCTCCGCCCGAACCACATGTCCATCAGCCAGCCGCACTCCTTCAAAACATCCCGGATTTCCCGTTATAATCTCAGAAATGGCTGCTTCCTTATAGTCAATCCCTTTTTCCCGCAGCTTCACGATCAGCTCGTCCGGCACCTCTGAACGTTCATGATTGACATAAACAAGATGATCGGTACGTGCTGACAAGATCAGGGCCATGTAAGCTCCTGCTTTGCCCGCCCCCATGACGACTGTGCTGCGATCCTGAACCTCATAACCGTCACAGTCCGGGCAAACATACACACTATTGCCTAAGCAGGCTTGTAGCCCTTCCAGCTTCGGAAAACGGTCAGTTAGCCCTGTGGCCAACAAGAGCGTCTTTGACGAATACACGGATCCTGCCTCTACTTGAATGTCAAAAAGCTCATCTCTTTTGGTGGCTTTTACCGCCTTCCCTTCAACAAATTCAGAACCTAGTTTCGTGGCTTCATTACGTCCAAGCCGTCGCAGCTCTTCACCAGAAATTCCGTCAGGAAAGCCCAAAATATTATGATACTGGTGGCACAGCGTAGATCGACCATAGCCCGAATCTATGACCAGAACCCGATGACTACTGTATCTTCCCAATTGAATCGCTGCTTGCAATCCGGCAATTCCCCCACCAACAATAATGCAATCATAGTTCATATCTTTTCCTCCTTCGAATACGTGCTATCCTAGACATCTGCGTAAAACCGCAATAACACCTATGTAAACTTCTCAACCAATTTTAAACATAATATCACCCACTTACGGATGAATTAACCCCTATACCCGTGTATATCAATAGGTTACATGTCTAAAAAATGGAATGACAAAGAGCACTGTGGATACCCACAGTGCTCTACTCAGGCCGAACCTGAATCGTCCTTATATCGTGAAAATTATTTAAATGTTTTTACGCGTTCTTCAACAGGTTGGAATTCTTTTTCACCTGGTTGGAATGTCGGTTTACCGAATGGCATTTCAGCAATCAGTTTCCAATGCTCAGGAATATTCCATTCGTTTTTCACTTTTTCGTCGATCAAAGGGTTGTAATGCTGAAGGGATGCGCCCAGTCCTTCTTGTTCCAGAGCCGTCCATACAACCAATTGCAGCATACCATTAGATTGGTTGGACCAGATTGGGAAATTGTCTGCATATGCTTCAAATTGTTGTTGCAGACCAGCTACCACGTTATTGTCTTCAAAAAACAAGACCGTTCCGTAGCCACTGCGGAACCCGTTCATTTTCTCAGCAGTAGATTTAAATTGCTCCTCATTGCCTACCACTTCGCGCAAAATATCTTCTGTAATATTCCACAGTTTGTCATGGTGCTCTCCGAGCAACACCACAGCGCGTGAAGTTTGGGAGTTGAAAGAGGTAGGTGTGTACTTAACAGCTTCCTCTACAATCTCTTGAATCCGTTGATCAGAAATTACTTGTTCTTTGCTAATACCATAATAGGAGCGTCTTTCTTTCAGAGCTGTGAAGAAGTCTTTAGACATTTTTGTTACCTCCTGAGAAAAATTAATTACTTTTCGTAACTTAATATATATTATACTTATCTTAAAGTCAAGAGATTTCTTTTTAAATATTACCAGTTGCTTGAGGATTATACGCCGTCCCTGTATTTTTTCTCACTGGAAGAGGTGTGCTTGGTTGCGTCCTTGTCTCTCTCCTCCTGCTTTTCCATCTTCAAATCCTCTACGGGAATGGCGTCTACCGTTTGCTCAATTTCAAAACGGTCGAACAAGCTTTCCTGCTCTGTCGGATACTGCTCTGCATGATCTCGATTTATCGGTTGCTCCTGATGTTTAGACTCCGTTGTCCCTTTCCCCGTCTGTCCTTTCTGCTCATTCTGATGGTGCAGGTTATCTTCAAATGGGGCCATTTTACTTCCCTCCCTATCGGATTGGTGTCCACAGTATACTTTTACCTTTCAGGTCGGGGATTAAACGCAAAAAAGAGAAAATCTCCGCAAAGATTTTCTCTACTCATGTTCTTATAGATGGTTGACTGGATTATTCCGAGCTGGATTTACCGGTGCACTCATGAAAAAGATGAGGTTCCAGCTTTTCTCCCATTACGAGCTTCTTCACCAGTTGAGTGCCCGAGGCGGGGGTCATTTGACCATACCAGTCCCCTTGAGGATATACGATCACAACCGCAGCATCATGACAACGGCCATTACAGCGAGTTCTGGTCGTGTGAATATACGCTTCTACATTTTGTTCACGAATTTCATCCCGAATTGCCTGTGTAACTTCTTCACCCTCATGCCGCATACACGTGCCACCATTGCAGATCAACACATGGTGCTTCATCGGTTCTAATTCAAAAATAGCCATAGCTTCCCCTTTAATCAACAGTTGTTGGTTTTAAATCAATGTTTATCTGGATAAAGAACAAGCTGTGCTTCCATCTGTCCGGCTTCAATCGTCAGTACGATAAATGAATATTCGTCTTCGCCGCGTTTGTCCGTCGGAGACCCCGGATTAAGGACAAGCAGATCGTCTATCTTTTTGACTATCGGAATATGCGAATGTCCATAAATCAGGCAATCCAGCGTTTCTCCCTTAAACGTATTCAGCGCGATATTTTCTGTCGAGCCTCGCCAGCCATGGCCGTGAACCATACCGATCCGCTTGCCTTCGACTTCTACGATTCGCTGATAGCCTAGACGCTCCACGATGTCCACTCCATCATTGTTTCCGGCAATTCCTTGCACAGGCGCAAATTCAGCTAGGCGTTCATATACGAACCAGTCCGTCCAGTCTCCGGCATGGAGAATGAGGTTACTGCCTTTTAACTCCTGTACAAGCCGACTAGGAAGCATTTTGCTTCTATGCGGCATATGAGTGTCTGAAAGTACGATGATTTTCATATAAATTCTCCTTACCGGCGTCTTTAGACGGATGGACTCTGTTGCCCAACCCGCTGCTGGAGCGCCTGCTCCAGATCCCGTAGCGTAACGGTTTCAAAAAAAGCCTGTATTTTCTGCTCTGCCACGATATATAAACCGTCCAACAAAGCGTCTATGTTCCTGCCTACCTCGCAATTATGATTGCTGTCGGTATGGATAGCGAACAGCGGACCTTCATCCTTGGTCGCTTCATAGATCATTTTAAGATTTATGTTTGAACTGGACATGCTCAGACGGAAGCCGCGTGCTCCTGGCGATGAATCAACCAAACCAGCTTGCTTGAGTCGGCTCATAATTCTTCTCACAACCACCGGGTTTGTATTGATGCTGGAAGCAATAAGTGACGATGTCATTCGCTCCGGTGCCCCTTCAGCCAGAAGAAGCAGACAATGGATACTAACGGAAAAATGGGTACTCATGTTAACCACCTTTATATGTGTGCCTCATTAAATGTTGGGTAATATGCATGTTTCCATCATACCACAATAGAGGCACCGACACAGCGCTTACTGCACCTTACTCCGGAAAATAGTCATTTTCAGGACGTACTCGCACTTTTAATTGGCGTACACTATATTCCAACTGCTTAACGATATCCTCCAGTTGACGACGGTCAAGTGCATTAAGGTCGGCGGCAGGCTTGGGTGCATTTTTCAAATCACGTATGGTTGCCTGCTGCTCCTGCCACTTGTCCATCAGATCGGCTATATTCGCATAAAAGCGTTCATAATCCTTGATCACTTCATCCAGAAAGGCATCCACCTCGTCCGGATCATAGCCGCGCATTTTATTTTTAAACTGTTTCTCATGAATGGAGAGCGCGTCCAGCTGAATGCCCAGTTGTTTAAACAACTGCTTTTGCTTATCCAGACGACGCTTCATATGTTCATCCATCGGTTATTCCCTCCTTAACACACTATTCTTTTTATATCACATTCTAGGCTGGGAATAAAAGCCTCTACTGATTGCCTAGCCCTATGAGCGGGTATAAAAGAGCATACGTGCAACTTATCCAGACCACGAAGGGGAGAGATAATCATGAGCCATTTGAACGATTCGCAGCTTGCAGAGCTGAAACATATGTTGCTAGAGCAGAAAAAGGATTTAGAAAAACATTTTAAACAAAACGGTCAGGAAAACGCTCAATTGGGAGAAACACTAACGGATTCCACAGGCGAGCTCTCATCCTATGATAACCACCCCGCAGATATAGGGACAGAAACCTTTGAACGGTCCCGTGATCTGGCGATTAATGATTCGCTGGAAAACGAGCTGGAGCAGGTCAATGCAGCCCTTCAACGGATGAAAGATGGAACATACGGAATATGTGTGGAGAGCGGGGAAGAAATTCCTTTTGAACGGTTGCAAGCCATTCCATATACAGCCTATACAGTCGAGCATACTCCAAATCGAGAATTATCTAATGACCGCCCAATAGAGGAACACGTCATGACTCCGCCGCCCAAAGGTGTAGGTGAGGTTCGCCAACGGAATGCAGGACGATTTGACGATGCGGGCGCATGGGACGCAGTGGAAAAATACGGCACATCGAACTCACCTGCAACAGCCGCCAAGCGCGATGTCACAGATTATGATGAAAATATGTGATGCTATATGCTTATGTATTCGTCCATCTAAAAAAAGCAGCTTGTCCTTTTTGACAGGCTGCTTTTTTATATCTTCCGGGAATACGGTTATCCCGCTTATCCAATTTCTATCCGTTTCCGACTGCGAGCTGACTCAATACAAGCGTCGATCACCTTCATATTGCTTACCGCATCTTCTGGTTCATACGGCAACGGGACCCCATCAAGCACCGCTTCGGCAAAAGCATCCGCTTGCAGTTCAAAGGAATTAAAACCTTTCAGACGTTCCTCGCGCGTAACCGAACCGACATGGACAAAAATTTGCGGTACAACAGACGTTCTTTCCCAACCGAACATTTTGGGCATCGCAATCGTACCCTTGCTACCGAGAATCTCCATGTTGGAACGGTTGGCTGCCCACATGCCACAATCGAAAGTAAGGTTTACTCCACCCGGAAATTCCAGCAAGCCGGATGCCATCATATCGACATTGTCATGCTCCGGGGAAAATAAGGCGTGTACCGTCACTGCCTCCGGCTCCCGATCCAAATACATACGAGCCGCTGATATCGGATAGACGCCCACATCATATAACGAGCCGCCGCCCATGCTTTTATTAAAGCGCACATTATCTGCCTGATCGGTATTGTTAAACGTAAACGTGCAATGAATGCCGCGAATGTCACCAATTTCCCCACTATTGATGATTTCCTTAATTCTTCGATGTTTTGGATGATAGCGATACATAAAAGCTTCTGCAAAGATCACTCCTGCACTTTCACATGCTTCAATCATGCGGCTTGTCCCGGCCGAGCTAAGAGAAGATGGTTTTTCGCACAAAACGTGCTTCCCAGCCTCCGCTGCCCGAATGGTCCACTCTTCATGCAGATGATTCGGTAACGGGATGTACACCGCTCCGATTTCGGGATCAGCCAACAGTTCATCATAGCTTCCATAACTTTTCGGAATATCGAACTCCCGGGCGGCCTCAGCGGCTTTATCCGCATTACGGCTAGCAATCCCAAGCACTTCTCCGCGTTCGGATTGCTGAATCGCCGGAATTACAGCGATTTTGGCGATCTCCGCAGTGCCTAAAATTCCCCATTTCAGCTTTCTACCCATCATTCTCATCCTTTCGTAGTTAGGAATAGTTGTCTTGTTCCGCTTTATGCAGCATACCTAAGCAACGGTCCAAATCGGCTTTGACCTGCTTCTTGTACAGTCGGGCTTTCTCCTCCCCATCATCTGTAAAGTGATAGAGTACGATCTCCTGAAAATCCACGCGCGGGTCTGTTCCTTTCAATCGTTTGGTACGGTAAAAAACGCCTTCCTGCACCAGCTCATGCAGCGCCCGGTAGACCTCGCTCTGAGGCGGAACATATCCGAAACCACTAAACTCATCCTTCATTGATTCGAGCATCTGATATCCATAACCGCGATGCCTCTCCACCATTGTGATCAGATAAATTTTGATAAAAGCCCGCTGGGATATCATAAACGCCATTTCACAGCCTCCTCCACACCTTATTCATGCACCTTATCTTCCATTATAAACCACTCTGCGTCCATACACTATTTCCTTTAATGATATAAGAGCTTATGAGAATTCTCCGTCTCTTGTGACCTGTTTTAAGATGGCGAGAGATATAGAATGAGGCGTTATATGGTAGTGTGCGTAGTGGTGAGAAGTGATTTTATTCTTTTCTGTTGTGAATTTTTCATATATTGAAATAATATAATAAAAGATTAAAAAAATAGAGTTATAAGATTACGAAGATTGGATTAATTTTTTCAAGGCCTCCGTATCGTTACTTGTCAAAACAGGAATATATTCTGTTATTTTTTGAATATCCCAGTTCCACCATTTCAGTGCTTTGAGTATAGCTATAGTTTCCTCATCAAACCGATAGCGAATTAATTTTGCAGGATTTCCTCCTACAATGGAATATGGCAGAACATCTTTAGTCACCACGGCATTTGACGCAATGATCGCGCCATCACCAATATGAACTCCGGGCATAAGGGTAGCATTGTAGCCTATCCAAACATCGTTTCCAACCACAGTGTCCCCTTTGTAGCCCCCACTTAAATTGGGTAAACCGACTTCCCAATCTCCGCCAAACGCTCCAAAAGGAAAAGTGGTAAACGCATTTGTATTGTGATTAGCACCATTCATAATAAATTTGGCTTTGGCTGCAATCGCGCAAAACTTACCAATTTTTAGTTTGTCCCCTATAAAATCAAAATGATAAAGGACGT
Source organism: Paenibacillus sp. TY11 (assembly GCF_059772165.1). Taxonomy (NCBI): domain Bacteria; kingdom Bacillati; phylum Bacillota; class Bacilli; order Caryophanales; family Paenibacillaceae; genus Paenibacillus; species Paenibacillus sp. TY11. The sequence continues at coordinate 63,886 of NZ_JCBAIQ010000026.1, forward strand.
TTTTCTCAAAATCCAAAGGGTTATCACCATCGTCATAATAGGTATAATCCCCGATTTCGATATGTGGATTAACCACTACATTGTTCAAAAAACACAGGCTTCTAATATTTTTCATCGGAAAAACGCTTCTTGTATCTGGTCCACTCATTTAGCGACCCTCCCATATGATATGGCTTCACCTTACAGGTAAAGGCACATCCAGTCTATCAGTATGTATACTATTAAACAAATGTAGATAGAAAAGTATCCCTTGGCCTTATTTCTTGGCTTCGGGATACTCCTTGTGTACATATGTGATTGGGTTATCAAATCAAGCTTGCTTTTGTAAGGCTGGCGGACCTCCAGTCGGGCGAGGACGAACCCGAAGCCCCACGATCCATTTGCCCAGAGACAAACGTGCCAGCAGCCATGTGCCAGCAACGGAAAAGACCATGCAGAGAACGAATGAAGCCAGCGTACGAAGAACGTGGCTCCAGTCTGCAAACAACGCCTCGTCAAAATAGTAGGTCACACGCAGCATAAAGGCATGCATGAGATACGCTCCATAGGACAACGTTCCGATGGCCGTCAGCATACTCGCCGCACGTCCCCCCTTATGAGCAATCCACGTCGCTACCCGATAAGCTACAAAAATAGACGCAACGCAATATACAGCCATGACCGGACGCAGCAGAGACAAATAGTTAAAGGAAAGAACTGTACCTCGCGGCGTCTGGAACTGACCGATCATCTCATACAGTAAGTAGCCTGTAATCACGATAAACAACGGCCAGTATATCATCTGTGCTTTGGTTACCCAAGCATTCCAACGCTTGACGTTCATCCCGGCTGCCGCTCCTAACACAAAATAAAAGAAAAAGTAGATCACATTCCGGTCAGCGTATAGGGTAAACCAAGAGGTAATGACCGGGAGTTGGAGCTTATCCATCGCTTGGTATACAGGTCCAACTGCGAACATGAGCAAAATATATAATGCGCCGAATCCAACCAATGCAGCGGGTCGCCATTTTGACGGCAGTAGCGCAGACAAACGACGGACAGCATAACGAAACACGGGAAATAACACATAACATTGGATAATCATAACGATGTACCACAGATGATAGCTACTTTTCCCGTTCAAAAGCTTCTGGAAAAAATCTAGCGGGTGAATATATCCTCCACTTTGGACAAGCTGATTTCCCAATTCGTATAAAAGGGACCATATGATATAAGGAACGATGATGTCCATGAATCTTTTACGTAAAAACGTTCCGTACTTTAAGGCTCCATCATAATTGTAAAATAACACCATTCCAGTGATAAATACAAACACAGGAACTGCAAATTTGGAACACAGCAGTAAAAGTGTCATCAAAACCCCGTCCTGGATGCGCGCCCCCTGCGCAACCGCATAATGTGCGACGGAATGCTGAAGAACAACGGCTGCAAAAGCCAAGCCTCTCAGCAAAGCGACTTCGGAAATTCTCTCTTTTTGACTCATGTCACTCTCCTGTTACATCTAGCAATTTATAAATCCAGGATTTTTCAAAATCCTCAAATCTATTATAACGACAATTCTGTAAAAATATATAGAAGGTTAAACGTACCAACGGCAAGCAAAGCATCATTTATCTCAGGTTTATCACTGATTAACCATATGTAAAAGCAGCAGTCTCCCCTCTCGGGGAGACTGCTGCTGTAGAAACACCTATATACAAAGGAGAGAGACAGGCCCTCTGTATATCACTTTCTCAACTAGCCATGTGGTGTTTACAGGTTCCTTCTAGTATCTGTGTACGCATCTGTCCGCGTATCTGCCACCGTATCATCATATGTTCTGTAATGATCCGCATTCAGCGAACGGTTGGTGCGGAAAATATCATAAACATCCCTGTGATGCTCAGCGGAATCCACCAGCACTAAAATCTTGCCCTGATCGACGTACGTCTCGTATTGACGCGCGTCATCTTCCGGAATGCCCAGCCCAACCAGTCCACCGACCAAGCCACCTGCTCCCGCTCCGACAGCTGCTCCGGTAAGGGTAGCGGCGATAGGTCCAGCAGCCAAAATAGGTCCGATACCCGGTATAGCCAAGGCCCCGATGCCTGCCAGCAAGCCAGCGACACCGCCTACAACCCCACCGGTAGCCGCACCTGTGGCCACACCCTCCGGTGCTTTGGTGCCTGTCTCTTCATTAATCGCCCTTAGATCGTCACGGTCACGTGTGATCACAGAAATCTCACTGCTTGGAATTCCTTTGCTCTGCAATTGTCCAATCGCACGAGACGCTTCCTGTTCTGTATCAAAAACACCGACAATTTTCTTTTCGTTATAATCGTTTAAGTTATTAGCCATGATAGTTACCTCCCAATATTTTGGTGTTGAGTGGTTCGTTTTTCATTACCCCGCTATTATGACGTTTAAACGATTTTACAAAAATTCAAAAAGTCGATTAGCATAAAACAGCTTCTATTTAACGCTTTGGCTTTGCTCTGTTGGTCGCCACGGCTTCCAGTGGATCATCCGGCCAATAATGCTTGGGATACCTGCCCTTCAGGTCCTTTTTGACTTCAAAATAAGCCTCGCGCCAGAAGCTGGACAAGTCGGAAGTCACTTGGACAGGTCGCTGGGCAGGCGACAGCAAATGCAATACAATTGGCACACGTCCGCGTCCAATACGGGGCGTATCCCTCATGCCGAACAATTCTTGTAGTCGTACTGCCAGCGCGGGCGCCTCTGGATTTGAATAATCGACAGGAATACGGGAACCACTGGGTACACGGATATGAGTAGGTGCTTCCTGCTCAAGCTGCTGCCGCTGTTCCCAATCCAGTCTGCCAAGCAGCAATGCAGCACCGTCCAGCCGTTGCAGATCAGATACATTTTTGGCTCCAAGGGCAAAAGGCAACAGCCACGATTCCAGTGAATCCAGCAACGCCGATTCTGTGCTGTCTGGCCAATCTTCGGGGGCCGAGAAGTGCATAAAAATCAAACGCGCCTGCAACTGGAGGGTTTGCCGGTTCCATGATAGCAGCTTTAGACCGCGTTCACGGACACCCTGCATCAAGGCGGCAGCTATTTCCTCTGCCGGAGGTCGCTCATAGGACGTTTCTTTTAAAACGAGCGAGCCCAGCTGTAATACTTTACGGGCTCTCACTGCTGAGGCTGAGCTATCCCAGTATACGTTAGCTTGTTCCAACAGCATTTCACTGCAATGCTCGATCAGCTCTTGCAGTTCAATTGGTGCCGCCAACTGAATGGCACCGTCTGCCCCCTCGTCGTCCACTTCAGCGGCGACGAGATAGGGTGAACGCGACATCCACTCGACTTGTCGGAGTCGCGTCCCCCGGCCGCCGCTAAGCAAAAAGCGGCCATCTCCCCGGCCTTGCGCGATCCGATCCGGATACGCAAAGGCCAACAGCAGCCCGCAAGCCGCGGAGCCGTCAGGCTCGTCCTGCGCTGCGGCTACTGTCGGCAGTGTGGCTAGCAGCTGCCGGCTCTCCTGCACGATACGGCGAATCACCGTATCGTCTGCTGCCCGCAGCAGGCTGTGCGTGCTGCGGGCATGGGCCGCCTCGCGCAGGGCATCCAGTCGCGGGCGCAAATCCGTTCCGCCATGAGCGCGGAACGGGTCACGCTCTTGCAGCAGCGCAGCCAGACGGCTGGCAGTCGGGGCCAGACCGAGGGCCACAGCGCTCAGCAGCATGTGCCCGAGGCGCGGGTGTGTGCCCAGGGCGGACACCTCGCGCCCATGCGCGGTGATTCCGCCTGTAGTGCCATCGGCTGCTTCATCCAGGCAGCCGAGCTGGTGCAGCAGACCTGTGGCCTGGCGGTACGCGGCCTCAGGCGGGGCATCCAACCAGGCCAGCTCGGCGGGCTCGCGTACGCCCCAGGCCGCCAACTCCAGCGCGAGCGGGGCCAGATC
>NZ_JCBAIQ010000027.1:0-65212 GCF_059772165.1 Paenibacillus sp. TY11
GGCACGCCGCCAGCGTTCGTCCTGAGCCAGGATCAAACTCTCCATTAAAGACCAACCGAAGCTGGTTTATAGAAAGAGCGATAAGCTCATTTTGAAACTGACGAGATAAAATATCTCTTGTTTGATTTTGCAAGCAAAATCATTTTACTCACTCGTTGTTCAGTTTTCAAAGATCAAACATTCTTTTTCGTCGAATCAGCTCGTCGCCTCATCAACTCTTATATCATATCATGTCCGAACCAACTTTGCAAGCATTTTTTTAAAATCTTTTTTGTAACATTCGCTCGCGATCATTGTATTTCTTGGCCGGAATTAGAGTATATCATTCTGTGTTTTTAAATGCAACCTATTTTTATTAAATTGTTTTTACTATTTTTATAGTTGTAACTGTACCCTGTGCTTTATTCAAGTGGACCTATCGCCCGTCATCCAAGAATAATGAAGTCCAGGCAATGGCCTCGAAATATCGCGTTACTCATTACAACTCAAGTGCATATTCTGTTTTTTCTTTAATATTGATGATTTGACAAAGAAAGGATGGGTAAAAATGATAAAGAACGCCAGCGCCATAACCACTCAACCGCTAATAGAGAATAGGCGGATATTACGGAACTTCATTTTAATAGTTTACATGAAATCTTCAGCAAGCCACAAACCACACGAAAGCAATTTTGTTTCATATGACATTAGGTGATGATTAATTATTACATTATAGAGGAGTAGATTTTAAATGAAGCGACGAAGGCGAACATGGACGAAAATTCTGTCTCTTATCATCTCTTGCTTACTACTATTCGTTATCTCTGGATTTGTGTATGAGTGGATCGCATCCAAACAGGATAAATTGCAATACCCTCCTCTGGGGGAAATGGTCGACGCCGGGGGCTATCGGCTTCATATTCACAAACTTGGTAGCGGCTCTCCGACGATACTGCTTGAATCGGGGAGCGGGGAAAGCAGCCTGTCCTGGAGAGATATTCCCCAAAAGCTGTCTTCATTCGCCACCGTTGTATCCTATGACCGGGCAGGCTATGCATGGAGCGAGGAGGCTGCTACTCCACGAACCGGGGAAAACATCGTTCGAGAGCTTCATGTCGCCTTAAAGAATGCAGACATCCAGGCTCCTTATATCCTTGTAGGCCATTCCCTCGGGGGGATGTACTCAAGACTGTATGCACAAACGTACAGAGACGAGGTGGCAGGATTGGTCTTGGTGGATGCTAGGCCTGAGAATGACGCTCGCCGGACAAATAAGATCTATGCCAAGGAACGACCTAAGGTCAATCCCTCGCCGTTACTATCCATTCTCCTAGAAAAGTCGGGGGCTTTTCGTCTGTTCCCCAATTTTATGCTAACGGGTCGTGTCGAGTATCAAGATAGAAAATCTTTTGTGAATATTGTCGCTTCCCCCAAATACTTTCGATCTGTTGCCGAGGAGGGTGATCTGGCGAGCACGACCGAAGATGCCATACGTGGGCAGCATCTGGGGAATCTCCCTGTGCGTGTGATTGCCCGGGGCATCCAGCAAGATTTGACTCAGTTCGGTATTAGCAAGAGCGGAAATGACCAGATCGAACAAAGCTGGCAAATTGGGCAGCGTGAGATGCTCAACATCTCTACAAACAGCAAATTTATTGTTGCCAAGAAGAGCGAGCATATGATTATCCATGATCAACCAGAGCTTGTCATTCAGGTAATCCGTGAGCTCATCTCCCACTATCAGTCCTCCTCAACCAACCGTTCCTAAAAAACACAGATGATTAAGGGCATTATATGTTGATGGTTGCATAAAACACAAAAAGACGCCCGGGTTTCTCCTATATAAAGGAACCCGGGCGTCTTTGCTGCCCAACACTTATTATGGTTGATTGATCTTAGGACAAAATGGGCTTGTTTTTAGATGATGCTTCTGCGACCTTGCCAAGTATCTGTCTCAGCACTTTAGCATTCTCCCCGACATAACCGGAATCAAGCAGCACATCATGCGTTCCGATGACTTCGTATTCTTTGTATTGACCAAGTGTCGCCTGTTGCCATAACAATTTATCTAATGATGTATCCGGACCAATACTATCATCCTCTGCAATCAGAGCATGGATATTCGCATGAACTTCACCTGAGTTAATAAGCTCATCGCGGTAGACGGAGTAAACCAACATTTTGTCCATGACTCGCTCCCTGTCCACTGGATCGGCGAGGAATGCTTTGTACTGGTCCCTAATGCTGTCCAGTACCATCTCGACAATCTCTTCAAGCTCCTCCGGTGTCGATTCATCCTTGGACATCTTTCTCATAGCATCTACCATAATAAGGTCGCTAACATGGTGACCTCGGCTTTCCATGGCTTTAGCTACCTCGAAGGCGAGATTTCCTCCAAGTGAGTATCCCAGGAATACATATGGACCCTCTGCTTGAATATCCACGATGGCATCGATGTATCGATCCAGCATATCTTGGCCCTGGAAACGATCGCCGATAAATTCCATCCCGTACACCTCGCAAAGCCCTTCCAGCTCCTTGGCCATCTCATAGTACCCCAGAGAGTGGCCTACCCGTGGAGGGAAGCAAAACACTTTGAGTGTTCCTTTCCCTGGGAAGCGGATAATTTCCATTTCCTCTTCATTAGCAGCAGTTGTTGCCTGCAACTTGGAGATTTCATGCGCCATTTCTTCCACAGTCGGCAGATTAAACACGACTTGGAGTGGGAGCTGTACGCCCATACCGGACGAGATCCTTTGGATCAAGCCCAATACCTTCAGGGAATGGCCCCCAAGTTCGAAGAAATGATCCCTGATCCCGATTTCCTGTACGCCGAGCACCTCGGACCAAATCTGAGCGAGCTCTACTTCTGTCTGCGTACGCGGCGCGATATACTCCGCTGTGCTCCGCAGAAGTGCTTCTGGTGCAGGCAGCGCCTTACGATCCAATTTGCCGTTCGGATTCAGCGGCATTTGTGCCAACTGTACAAAAGCAGTCGGAATCATGTAGCTCGGCAGTTCGCTGGCCAGTGCCTCGCGTAACACACCCGCTGCAAGCCCCTCCTCAGCCACAAAGTACGCGCAAAGCTGAGTACTTCCAGCTGTATCAGCCAGTGCAAGAACAACTGCTTCCTGCACAGATGGCACTTTCAGAATTTGTGCTTCCACTTCTCCCAGTTCAATGCGGTAACCCCTGATTTTTACCTGGTGATCGATCCGCCCCAAATACTCAATATTCCCGTCTGGTAGCCATCGAGCCAAATCGCCCGTCCGGTAAATCCGTGCTCCCGGTTTGTACGGGTGAGGAATGAACTTCTCTGCCGTCAGGTCCGGTTGGTTGAAGTACCCGCGCGCTACCCCTTCGCCTGCAATGCAGAGTTCTCCCGGTACACCCACAGGTGATACCTGAGAAGCACTGTCCATCATCCAGACTTGCACGTTCGCGTACGGTTTGCCGATAGGTACATGCGTTAGAGCAGCAGTCTCAGGGCTCGTTGTATATCGGGTCGCATATACGGCCGCTTCCGTAGGACCGTAGATGTTTTCCAGTACTGCGTAAGGAGATACTTTATAATACTCTTCTACAAGTTTGGCAGGCAGCGTCTCGCCGCAGGCAAACAGGTATTTCAGAGTAAGGAATCCTTGGGTGCCGCTTTCTTTCAAGTATTGAACGAGCACACTGAGCATCGACGGCACCAGATTGAGATGCGTGATACGGCTCGTATTCACGGCCTCCAGCAGTGCCAACGGGTCTTTGTCTGCGCCCTGCGGCAGGATCACGAGGGTTCCCTGCCCAAAGAACCAGCAGAACAGTTCCGGCACGGAGAAGTCAAAGGTGAATGTCGTTTTGAGCAGGAATCGGTCACCTGCCAACATCGGATATTCAGCTTCCAACTGGCTCAGCGTATGAACGGCGGAACGGTGCTCGATCATTACACCTTTCGGCTTGCCGGTTGAACCTGACGTGTAAATGATATACGCCAGATGCTCCGGCCCCGCGATTGGCTCCAGACTCGAGTCATCCGCATGATACGCCTGCGGATCATCGAGTGCCAGGAGCGTACCAGCAAACGGAAAGCGATCTTTGAGATGGTTCTTCGTCAACAGAACCTTCGCTCCCGAATCCTCCAGCATGTGGCGAATGCGATCTTCCGGGAATTCCGGATCAATCGGTACATACGCCCCACCCGCTTTTAGAATGGCATGGATGCCAATGATCATCTCAAGCGAGCGCTCAACCATGATGCCGACCGGTTGGTCCGGTCTGACCCCTTGGGCACGCAACGTACGTGCGAGGCGGTTCGCCTGCTGATGAAGCTCTCCGTAGGTTAGCTCCGTTTCGCCGTAAATAAGTGCTGTACGATCCGGTGTAAGCGCCGCTTTTTCCTCAAATATACGGTGAAGGGTCTTCTCACGCGGATAAGGAGCTGCTGTATCGCCCCACACCTCTATAATCTGCGATTTCTCTTCCGGCGTAATCAGCTCCAGCTCATCAATGCGGATGGCAGGATGAACAGATACGCTTTTCAGAATCTTCATTAAATGTCCTTGAATCCGTTCCACGCTCTCCCGATCATAGACGCGGGCATTGTAACGGTACAAGAACTCCAGATTACGGCCTGGCAGCACAATGAGGTTAAAATCATAATTCGTCTGTTCAAACATCTGAACATCCGTAATTTTGTATTCAGCCTCTTCACTGGCAATTTTCTCTTCCAGATGCTCTTCTACCGGATAATTCTCAAATACCATAATATGAGAAATCAAATCTTGCTTTTGTTCGCTCTGTGCTTGAATCTCATAGAGCGGATAAGAATCATAAGCATGTCCTGCCAAATATAATTCCTGCTGTCTTTTCATCACATGGGAGAACGAATCGCTTCCCTCTGCCTGAACCCGAACCGGGACCGTATTAATGAAGAGACCAATCATGCTTTCGATACCCGGAATCTCGGCAGGTCTTCCTGATACCACACTTCCGAAGACGACATCCTGGCTTCTATTGTAGCGCTGCAACACGATTCCCCAGGCTGCTTGCATCAGCGTGTTCATCGTTACCTGGTTCTGCTTGGCCACTTGTTCCAGCCGCTCGGTCAGTTCCGCGTTTAACGTGAAAACAAGCTTTTCCGACACGTAGGCTTCTGCTTTTGCCGATGGCTGTGTTATCGCCTGCGGCAGCTTCGTCTGCTGCTCGTAGCCTTCCAGATAATTTCTCCAGTAAGAGGATGCCTCTTCCTCGCCTTGCTTCTCCAACCATTGAATATACTGGCTGTACGATACAGCTGCAGGAAGCTCAGGCTCCCTTTGCTCACGCAGAACCCCATACGTCTCAAACACTTCCTGGAGCACAAGCGGCATACACCAGCCATCCAAAATGATGTGATGAGAGCTCCACAGCAAATGGTAAGCCTCTTCTGCTGTACGTAGAATAGCAACACGCAGCAACGCTTCTTCAGCAAGATTAAAGCCTCTTGCTTTGTCCTGAGCAGTATAAGCTGCAAGACGCGCTTGAATTTCATCGACTTCCAGCTCGTGTAGATCCTCGTATGCGAAGTCACACGCTCTTTCTTTGAACACAATCTGAATAGGGAAATCGCCCCACCCGGCATGGAAATTCGTTCTCAATATGGCATGCCGTTTCATCAGATATTTTAAGCTGCGTTTGAAATCCTCAGGATAGAATGCTCCCTGAATTTCAAATTTGGCCTGCTCAAAGTAGACTTCTGAATGAGGCTCAAGCAAGCTGTGGAACAACATTCCTTTTTGCATCGGTGTTAGTTTATACATATTTTCAATACTGCCGATATGCCGTGTCTGCTCTTCTAACTCCTCAATCTTTTCCAAGCTGATATCTTTGAGGAGTACATCGCTTGGTGTAAGTTCTGTTCTTTCCTTACTTACGCAATGTCCAATAACTTCGCTAAGACGGTTCTTCAGAATGCCAACAAACTTAGCCACGGACTCCCCGTGGAACTGATGACGGTTATAGCTGACCGAAAGTTGAAGCCGTCCTTCGGCAATCAGTCCATTAATGTTCAATGCCTGATGCTGCACCATCTGCTCACTGACCTCAGGTCCTACTGAGTAAGGCGATACTTCCATCATCCCTCCTGCAAGATCCTGGTCGAACTGTCCCAAGTAGTTGAAGGTAATCTCCGGTTCAGCCGAGAAGGAGGAGACATCGGAACCGTCGCTTAAATATTTCAAAATACCATATCCGACACCTTTGTTCGGGATACGACGCAAGCCTTCCTTGACGTGCTTGATTCTGGCGCCGATCTCCAATTCCCCTCCCATCTCAAGGGCGACAGGGTATTGACTTGTAAACCAGCCTATTGTGCGGGTGATATCCAATTCCGGTACAATAGGCTCCCGTCCATGCCCTTCCAGAAGGATGCCTACACGTTCGATTCCCGTCCACTCGTGAACAGCTATACCGAGGGCCGTCAGGAGCAGATCGTTAACTTCCGTGTTGTAAGTGCGGTTCGCTTCTTTCAGGAACTGCTCTGTCTCTTCTGGCGACCACTTCACCGTAACAGCCTCGCTGTCTTTGATGAGAAGAATGTCGTCTACGTTATTTTTTGGAAGAGGGGCGAAGCCATCTCCTTCTATATCTACCCAATAGCTGCGTTCTTGTTCAGCCGCCGGGCTGTTCGCATATTGTGTAATTCCCTCAACCCATGCATGGTACGAATCCGTCTTCTGCGGAAGCTTGACAGCTTCTCCGCGCACCGCCTGCTCGTAGCCTTCCTGCAGGTCCTCAAAGAGAATACGCCAGGATACGCCATCAACAGCCAGATGATGAATAGCGATTAACAGATGTTCGCCGTCCGTACAGCGGAACAGACCCAGTCTAAAGAGAGGTCCATCCTCCAGAGAGATGCTGCGCTGAATGGCTTCCGCACCTGCTTCTATTGCCGAAGCTGGGTCTATTTCATCCCGTAGATCATGGATCTCGAGGCTATAAAGCTCACCCTCACCTAAACTGCGGTTCCAGGCTTCAAATCCTTGCTCTCCTTGGCGGAATACCAGTCGCAGCGCATCATGATGTTCTGCAATTTTCCGAACAACCTTGGTGAGCGCATCGGTGTTGAAGCCCTCCCGTCGGTACAACATGACTGACTGATTAAAGTGGTGCAGGTCCATCGACTGCTCATCGAAAAATCTGCGCTGAGCAGGTCCTAGTCTTACCGCTCCGTGTACCTCGCCTTGGTCCGCAATTCGGCTAACCGCGCTAACGCGCTGTGCCAGCTCTGCAATTGTCGGATAGCCGAACAAATCCTTCATTTCAAGCTTATAGCCTGCTTGGAGAAGCCTTGATGAGACTTGAATGGATTTGATCGAGTCGCCTCCAAGCTCAAAGAAATTATCATGTATGCCGACAAGCGGCACGCCGAGTACACCTTGCCAGATCGAAGCCAAAATGTTCTCCACATCCGTCCGCGGAGCGGTAAAGTCTGCACCCGCCTTTACACCCGAGTTCGGTTCAGGCAGTGCCTTACGATCCAGCTTGCCATTCGGTGTCAAAGGCATCACGTCCAGTTGGACGAAGTAAGACGGAATCATATATGCAGGCAGTCCGGCAGACAGTTCGTCTCTCAGCTCGCTGACAGACATTTCGCGATCAGCTACGAAGTAAGCACACAGCGATTTCTGCCCATGAGCATCTGCCCACGCAACAACGAGAGCTTCCTCGACAAGTGGAATGTCCAGCAGCTTGGCCTCAATCTCACCAAGCTCAATACGATAGCCCCGTATTTTAACTTGATGGTCAATGCGTCCAATGTACTCAATGTCTCCATTAGGAAGGCGACGAGCCAAATCCCCAGTGCGATACATATTTCCTTCCGAAGCGAACGGATTTCTAATGAATTTATCTGCGGTAAGCTCAGGACGGTTCAGATATCCACGGGCTACCCCGTCCCCGGCGATGTACATTTCGCCCTCCACGCCTAACGGTACGAGACGGAGCTGATCATCCAGAATATGGATGTATATATTGTCTGCTGGCAATCCAATCGGTACAGATTCACGCGTATCCTTTGCAGGATTGTACAGGTGAATCATGCAGCCGACGACTGTTTCGGTTGGTCCATATTCATTGTAGATTTTGATGTTGCCGCCAAAGAGATCTGTGATGGTTTTCGACAAATGTGTGGTCAGATTCTCTCCACCCACAATGAGCTGCTGAATGCGACTTTCCGCCGGGATGGTCATATCTTTAATCAGACTGAGATGAGTCGGCGTCAACTTGAGAATATCGACCGCATTTTCGCGCAAAATATGCTGTACAACCTCCGCTTTATCTATGCCATCATAAATCCGTACTAATCCTCCGTTAATTAATGGAGTAAAGATCGACGTCAGCGTCAGATCAAACGAAATGGATGAGTACAGTGGGAAGTCCGTTGGTTGCCCAGCACAATAGACCTTATTGGCCCACCAGATGTAGTTCACGATCCCTTTGTGGTTAATCATGGTTCCCTTCGGATTTCCTGTTGTACCCGAGGTATAGATTAAATACACCAGATCGTTTCCTCCAACAGGAATATTGGGATTATCCACCCCAGTTCCGTAGATGTGCGGCGAATCCAATTCCATAACCGTTCCCTCAAAGGAAGCCAACTCCGTTAGGTGGCTCTGTGTGAGCAGAATCTCAGCGCCGGAATCCTTCAGAATATACTGAATCCGCTCCTGCGGATATTCAGGATCAATAGGCACATAGGCTCCACCCGCTTTCAGCACACCCATGATAGCGACAAGCAGCTCTACAGACCGATCTGCCAACAGACCTACTACTTGTTCACTCCGTAGTCCCTGGGCTATCAAGGTGGAGGCCAGCCTGTTCGCCTGCTCGTTCAGCTCCCGATACGTGATCTGGATGTCGCCGTTTACTGCCGCAATCTTATTAGGCGTACGGACAACCTGTTCTTCAAACAAGGTATGCAGACCCTGATCGCTTGGATAGGTATGGGCCTTGCCGCCCCAGTCAAGCAGTTTCACTCGTTCCTCAGATGTTACAATCTCCAGTTCCCGGATAGTCGCCTGCGGACGAGTAGCCACCTGATCGAGCATCTGCAACAAGTGTCCTCCGATACGTGCAATGCTTTCTTGCTCGTAAACCGAAGCATTATAACGAATGCAGACCTTAATATCCTCGCCTGGAATCACAACCAGGTTGAAGTCATAGTTCGTTTGTTCAAACATGTTGAAGTCCGCGACTTCGAGATTGTCCTCATTTTGATTACCCGATTGCTCCACCTGTTCGTCGAGCGGATAATTTTCAAAGATCATAATATGAGAAATCAGGTCCTGCTTTTGGGTTGTTTTCCCCTGAATCTCGTACAGTGGGTAGGTATCGTAAGCACGGCCTGCCAGCGATTGTGCCTGTGTACGTTTCATGACCTCGACAAAGGCTTCGTCTTTGGATGACTGCACACGGATCGGTACTGTGTTAATGAACAGACCCACCATATTCTCGATACCTGCAATGTCAGCCGGTCTACCCGATACAACGCCGCCGAAAACCACATCCGAGCTGGCATTGTAACGTTGAAGAATCAGTCCCCAGGCTGTCTGCATGAGTGTGTTGACGGTCACGTGATTTCGCTTCGCGACAACATCCATTTTACCGGTCAAAGATGCACCCAAATGGAGAACATGCTCATTCAGAACATAGCCCGCTTCTTTAGCTTGTGGTTTCGTTTTACCTTCCGGCAATACGGTATTCCCGTCATAGTCTTCGAGGTATTGGCTCCAATACGTTGAAGCTTCTTGATCATCCTGTGCATCAAGCCACTCAATATAACGGCTATAGGGCTGAGCTGGCGGCAGGACAGGCTGTAATTGCTGTTTCTTGGCAGAATAATAATCGAACAGCTCCTGTGTAATGATCGGGATACACCAGCCATCCATGACAATATGGTGGAAGCTCCACAATACAAGACAGCTTTGATCCTTCTGCAAGACGGTCACTCGCATCAGCGGATCTTCTGACAAGCTGAACCCCTTAACCATATCTTCAGCAATATAAGCCTTGATTCGGGCTTCTTGTTCCTGCATAGATGCGTCGCGCAAATCTACGTAGTGCAGAGGGATTAACCGTTGCTTAAAGACAACTTGCAGCGGTACATCAGTAATGTTGTTGTAAAATCCGGTACGTAGTATGGCATGTCGTTGCACCAAAGCCTGGAAGCTCTCGAAGAAGATATCTACATCGAAGCTACCACGCAGCTCAAACGTTGCCTGTTCGAAGTATGAAGAGGAGTCCGGCTCCAGCAGGCTGTGAAACAGCATTCCCTTCTGCATTGGCGTCAGCTTGTACACATCCTCAATCTCTCCGATATGAGCCGTCTGCGCCGTGAGTCGATCAAGCTGCTCCAATGTTAATCCTTGGAACAGAACATCACTTGGTGTAAGCTGTGAACGCTCCTGAGCCACACAATGACGGATGACCTCACTAAGGCTTGACTGTAATAATTCAGCAAAATGACTCACCGTCTCGTTACGATACTGCCTGCTGCTGTACGTAATCGTCAGGGATAGCTGGCCTTCGGCAATCATGCCATTCACATCCAGAGCATATTGCTGTGGTGTGTAGTCGCTGAGCGCCTTACCAACTGAATGTGTGGATAGGCTAAGGGCATTACCCTCCAAATCCTGATCAAACTGCCCAAGATAATTGAAGGAAGTCTCCGGCTCCACGCCGAATCCGACACTTTTCTCCGGTGCCATATACTTCAGAAGACCGTAGCCGATTCCTTTGTGCGGAACCTCTCGCAAATTCTCCTTGATGCGCTTGATTCGCGCAGATACTTCCTGTCTGCCTTGCAGGTTCAGCAGAACTGGATACTGGGTTGTGAACCAACCCACGGTACGGGTAATATCCAGGTCTGGTACGATCATTTCCCGTCCATGCCCTTCAAGATTGACTAAAATCTGCTCCATGCCTGTCCAACGCTGAATGGCTGCCCCCAGAGCAGTCAAGAGCAAATCATTCGTCTCCGTATGATACGCCCGGTTCGCTTGTCGCAACAGTAGGTCTGTTTCTTCAGCAGACCACATTACCGTTACTGACTCGGTATCCCGAATGGTGCCTGGCTCCTGATCCTCATCCTTTGGCAGTGGGGCCAAAATCGCCTCCTCGATCTGCTGCCAGTATGCAAGCTCTTTGTCCAGGGTAGGCCCGGCCGCATACTTCGCCGCTTGTTCGGACCATACAAGATACGAATCGGTCTTTTGTGGAAGAATGATCGCTTGTCCATTCAACGCCTGCTCGTATCCCGCCGCAATGTCCTCAAACAGGATGCGCCAGGATACCCCGTCAACTAGAAGGTGATGAATAACAAGTAATAAATGATCTCCATCTTCACAATGGAACAAGCCTAGCTTGAACAGTGGGCCGTCTTCCAAGTGAAAGCTTGCCTGGATGGCATCGGCTTTGGCTTGAACGGCAGCTGCCTGGTCTTCTGCCTGTCGCACATCGACGATGTCCAATGTGTAGAGCTCGCCTTCGTCAGTTCCCCGATTCCAGGCTACATATCCAGCTTCTGAAGGCCGGAAGACCATACGCAGCGCGTCATGATGGGTGGCGATTTGGGTCATCGTCAACCGAAGTGCAGCCTCATCAAAGCCATCTTTTCGATAGAGCATAACAGCATGATTGTAATGATGCGGCTCCGCAGTATGGCGTTCAAAGAACCAACGCTGAATTGGCATTAACTCTGCCGCGCCTTTAATTTCGCCCTGTTCTGCTGTACGTCCGGCTGCCTGAAGATATGGGCTTAGCTCGGCAATTGTCGGATATTTGAAGAGATCCTTCATCTCCAGCTTATACCCGGCTTGGAACAATCTCGAGGATACCTGGATCGCTTTGATGGAGTCACCACCCAAATCGAAGAAATGATCATGGATGCCGACCTGCTGTGCTCCCAGCACACCTTGCCATACAGACGCCAAAGCTTCCTCAGCATTCGTCCTTGGCGGTTCATAAACTGCTCCAGTCTGCACATTGGCCTCCGGAGCCGGAAGCGCTTTGCGATCCAGCTTGCCATTTGGCGTCAATGGCATCTGTTCCAATTGCATGAAGTAAGATGGAATCATATAAGCTGGCAATTCTGCAGCCAAGGCTTTTCTCAACTCGCCTACCGTCAGCATCTGATCGGCAGTGAAATAGCCGACAAGCACTTTTTGTCCACTTCCATCCTCCCGGGCGAGCACAACGGCCTCCCTTACAGACGGAGCATGGAGCAACTTCGCTTCCACTTCGCCCAGCTCGATGCGGTAACCCCGGATTTTAACCTGATGGTCAATCCGTCCCAAATACTCCATACTGCCATCAGGCAGCCAGCGTGCCAGGTCACCCGAGCGGTACATACGCTCGCCCGCTTCAAACGGATGAGTGACAAACTTCTCTTCCGTCAATTCCGGTCGGTTCAGGTAGCCGCGCGCCAGGCCTTCGCCCGCCACATAGAGTTCACCCGGAATGCCAATCGGCTGTGGACGGCGTTGTTCATCTAGAATGTACGCACGCAGCGTCGGAATCGTGGTCCCGATATTGCTGCGGCCCTGTTCAATTTCCAGTTCTGTGATTTCCTTGTATGTTACATGGACGGTCGTTTCGGTAATGCCGTACATGTTGATGAGCTGCACTTGCGGGTACTTCGTTCTCCAGTCCTTGAGCAAGGCCGGGCTTAATGCCTCTCCACCGAAGATAATCATACGGAGGCTCAGCTCTGCTGCGTGATGACCAAGCTCTTCCTGCAGCAACTGGTAGAAGTATGTCGGTGTCTGGTTCAAAACAGTGACCTTCTGGTCCTTAAGCAATTGCAAGAAGCGATCCGGACTCTTTGCCGTAAGCGATGGGACGATGACCAATCGTCCTCCGTTCAGCAATGCCCCGTACATTTCCCATACGGAGAAGTCAAAGCAGAATGAATGGAACAGTGTCCACGTATCCTGAGGACCGAAATCAAACATATTTTTATCATTAAAGAGCAGTCGGACTACATTTTTGTGCTCGATCAGCGTTCCCTTTGGCTTGCCTGTCGTGCCCGATGTGTAGATGACGTAAGCAAGATCCGTCGGTCCAGCCGCAGGCTTCAGATTTGAGACATCTTCCTTGTAGGAAGCGGTCTCGTCCAGATTGACGATATCCCCGGTGAAGGAGACACGTTGCTCCAGATGCGCTTGTGTCAGCAGTAGCTTGGCTCCCGAATCCTCAAGCATAAAGCGAATGCGGTCCTCTGGATATTCAGGGTCTACAGGGACATAGGCCCCGCCTGCCTTCAAGATGGCTAAAATTCCGACCACCATTTCAAGGGAACGATCCGCCATAATTCCAGCCAAACCGTCTGGTTGCAAACCACGTTCTCTCAGCGTTCGGGCAAGTCCATTGGCCCGCTCGTTCAGCTCGCTGTAGGACAGGGCTGCCTCTTCACATAC
The DNA here is from genome assembly GCF_059772165.1 of Paenibacillus sp. TY11. NCBI lineage: Bacteria > Bacillati > Bacillota > Bacilli > Caryophanales > Paenibacillaceae > Paenibacillus > Paenibacillus sp. TY11. The sequence goes on from NZ_JCBAIQ010000027.1 coordinate 13,422, forward strand.
GACTGCCACTGCATTCGGAGTACGTGCGGCCTGCTCCTCGAACAGCGCATGGATCGTCTTGTCACGAGGATAATCTGCCTTGGCTTCGTCCGGCGCTTTCATCAGCCTTGATTTTTCCTGAGGTGTCACGATATCAAGGGATGACAACGGCAGTGCCGGATTGGCTATGGCTTCCCGAATAAGCTGTACAAAGTGGCCTGCCATCCGCTCAGCAGTCTCTTGCTTGTAGATCGCAGTCGCATACTCAAGCGTGCAGTTCAATGCCCCGTCTGCTTCACTCACGGTCAGTGTGAGATCGAACTTGGCAGCCGGATGTACATTATCGTAAGGAGTGAAGCGTAATCCTTCTATTTCTTGTTCTCCCTGCTCGATATTTTGCAGGACAAACATGGTATCAAATAGTGGGTTACGGCTCAAATCACGCTGAAGCTCCAGCTTTTCTACCAGCTCCTCGAACGGGTAATCCTGGTTTTCATAGGCCCGCAGCGCTGTTTCCTTCACTTCCTGCAGATAAGCCTCGAAAGGCTTCTCTCCTTCTGGATAAGTACGAAGTGCCACTGTGCCGACGAACATACCGATGAGGCCTTCGAGTGTCGCATGGGATCTTCCTGCCACAGGTGAACCGACAATGACATCTTCCTGACCTGTGTACTTATGCAAGAGCGCTGTATAGGCTGCCAGCAGTACCATGAACAGAGTGGAACCCGTTCGGGTAGCCAGCTCCTGAAGTGAAGCACTCAGAGAAGAATCAATTTGGAAGTCGATTCGATCGCCCGCAAAGCTTCGCACCGCAGGACGAACTTCATCTCCTGGCAAATCCAGCACTGGCAAGCTTCCGCGGAAAGCATCCAGCCAGTAAGCTTCCTGGGCCTTAAGACGCTCGCTTCCGAGCTGCTCTTGCTGCCATACAGCATAGTCTGTGTACTGGATCTGTAGCTCAGGAAATACGTCCTCCTCTTGGTAGAAGCGGAGAAACTCTTCTATGAGAATATTCATAGAAACCCCATCTGAGACAATATGATGCATGTCAAACAATAGTAAATGGCGCTCATGTGCAATTCGAATAAGGCCGACCCGCAGCAATGGAGCTACACCTAAATCAAAAGGACGGACAAACTGCTGAAGGGTAGCTCCTGCCTCTTCCTCGCTCAACTCCGCATATTCCACAGTAAACGGAACATCCGTCAGGAGCTGCTGTACAGGTTCACCGTTCACAGTCACAAAACGAGTACGCAGCGAACCATGACGTTGAATCAGACGACGGAATGCCTGCTCTAGCCGTTCCCGATCCAAAGCTCCCTCAACCGTAAGGATACCCGGCATATTGTAGCTCAGCTCTCCACCTTCCAGCTGACTTAGAATAAACAGTCGTTTTTGAGCCGAGGACAATGGGTAATGCTCTCTCGCTCCCGCTGTAGGAATTTCTTCGAAATTCAGCGGTGTATAGCCCTCAATGGCACGAGCCAATCCTTCAATAGTAGGAGACTCGAACACTTCTCTCAGACTAATCTCGCGATTCATTTCCTTGCGAATTCGTGAGACTAGCAGGGCTGCACGCAGGGAATGACCTCCAAAATGGAAGAAATTATCCTTCAATCCCGCGCCCTCTACACCCAGCACCTCTTGCCAGATTTCGGCTAATTGGATTTCCACAGGTGTCCTTGGAGCCTCCGATGAAGCCGCTGCCCATCCACGCTCGCCCTGCAGCGCTTTTCGATCGATTTTTCCGTTCGACGTCAGAGGCATATCCTCCAGTTGTATGAAGCGGGAAGGGATCATATATCCAGGTAACATCTCCGACAGGACGGCCCGAAGCTCGGATACCTCAAGTTTCTGAGCAGCTACGAAATAAGCGACTAGATCTTTGTAGCCGTCTTCGCCCTCTACAGCCATGGCCACGACTTCCTGAACGGACGGCACTCTGAGCATTTGTGCTTCTACCTCGCCTAGCTCGATACGGTAGCCGCGGATTTTGACTTGGTGATCTATTCGGCCTAAGTACTCGATGGTTCCATTCGGTAACCAGCGAACCAGGTCACCCGTCCGATACATACGCTCTCCTGGAGCAAACGGATTGTCCACGAACTTCTCATCCATTAACTCAGGCCGGTTATGATACCCCCGTGCTAATCCGATACTCGAAATGCATAGCTCTCCAGCTACACCGACAGGTTGCAATCTAAAATGGTCATCCAAGATGTACACGCTATGGTTAGCAATAGGTCGTCCAATAGATACAATATCCGTTGCTTCCTCACTGTCCGGGACAGACCAGATTGTGGTGCATACGGAGTTCTCCGTTGGGCCATAGCCATTAGAGTAACGTACATGCTTCCTCCACTCTTCGATCAACTCGACCGATGCGGCCGATCCAGCGGTTAGCAGGCACCGCAGTGTTGGCAAACGCTCTGGATCAAGGTGGATAGCGTATGCTGGTGGCAAAGTCGCTATCGTAATCCCCTTATCGTTCATGAACTGCTCGAACAGGGCATGATCTAAAATATCTTGTGTAGAAGGGATGCACAGAACCCCCCCATGGCTCAGCGCCGTTAAAATTTCTGAAACCGATGCATCAAACGACAGGCTTGCAAACTGAACGATCCGATCCTGCGGTGTAACTTCGAAGTGTGCCCCATATACGTCCGAAAGATTTGGTAGTCCCCGATGCTCAACTAATACGCCCTTAGGCTGACCCGTCGTACCTGAAGTGTAGATCACGTAAGCCAGATCATCCGGACCAGCAGTATCCTCCAAACTCGAGGTGTCGGCATCATAGGTCGATGATTCATCCAGCAGCAAAACATTTTCCGTCCATCCGAGATGCTCCAAGAGATGGGCCTGTGTAAGGATCAGCTTCGCCCCGGAATCTTCAAGCATGTAACTGATTCGTTCTTTCGGATACTCTGGATCGATTGGAACATAGGCACCCCCGGCTTTCATAATGCCGTAGATACCAACGATCATTTCGAGCGACCGTTCAGCAATCAGTCCCACCAGATCTCCCGTCTTGATTCCCTGAGTACGGAGCCTTCTCGCCAGTCCATTGGCTTTTGCATTGAGCTCGGCATAGGTCAGACTCTCGTCCTCGAACCAAATGGCAGTCGCATCCGGCGTTCGTCCCGCCTGTTCCTCCAACAGCCCGTGGAACGTGTTACAGTGCTCGTAAATGCTTTTCGTATTTCCCCATACGTTCAGAATCTGTTCTCTCTCCTGCGGCGTGACTAATTCTAGAGCATCCACGGAAATAGCAGGGTTCTCTACAATTTGTTCCATAAGGTGAACCAGATGGCCCTTGATTTGCCCAATTGTCACTGGGTCATAAACAAGTGCATTGTACTGGAACAGCAATCTCATCTCTTCGCCAGGGAGGACAATTAAATTAAAATCATAATTCGTTTGCTCAAGAAGCTCCGCTTCCTCAATCTCAAAGGCAGCCTCGCCACCACCCAGACGCTCTACCTCTTCCTCCACAGGATAGTTCTCAAACACCATAATATGGGAGATTAGATCCTGCTTCTGGTCCGTCTGAGCCTGAATCTCAAACAACGGGTAGGTGTCATACATATGAGAAGCCATATATTGTTCCTGCTGCTGCTTCATCAGCACGGTGAAGGGGAGATTCTCCTCTGTCTTCACACGAACGGGAATCGTATTGATGAACAAACCGATCATCCGGTCAATGCCCGGAATTTCTGCTGGTCTGCCTGATACTACACTTCCGTACACAACATCCCGGCTACCGTTATAGCGTTGAAGCGCAATGCCCCAGAGGGACTGCAGCAATATATTCATCGTGACATGAGCATCCCTGGCCACCTTTTCAAGGCGCTCAGTCAATTCCCTGCTGAGAGGATAATTCAGCTTTTCTGCTACATAGCCTTCTCCCTTACTTGCTCCACCGACTTGAGGTAAAAGCGTCTGCTGCTCGTAACCGGCCAGATATCGGCTCCAATAGTTGGACGCAACTGCTTCATCCTGCTGTTCCAGCCATTCGATATATCGACTGTACGGATGAACCTCTGCCAGCTGCGGCTCTCTTCCTTCCAGGAGGGCAAAATAGTGTTCAAATACCTCCTGCGTAATTAACGGAACACACCAGCCATCCATGACGATGTGGTGAAAGCTCCATAAGAGGCGGAAGCTCTCTTCATCTCTTTGTAAAATTGATACACGGAGAAGCTCGTCTTCAGCCAGGTTGAAGCCCAGTGCTTTGTCCTTAGCACCAAATGTCTTCAGGTAAGCTTCGCGCTGCGATGCATTCATCTCCCGCAGGTCTTCGTACACCAATTTAGCGCCTCTGTGTCGAAATACAACCTGCAAAGGCTCGCTGCCCCATCCGCTGTAAAAGTTCGTGCGCAGGATGGCATGACGCTCCACCACTGCATCCAGACTGTGTCCGAAGGCGGTCGGATCAAAGCTACCCTTAAAGTCAAAGGCAGCCTGCTCAAAATAAGCACCTGTATGCGGCTCAAACATATCATGGAACAGCATGCCCTTCTGCATCGGCGTCAGACTATATACATTCTCAATATCGCCTATGTGGCTAGTCTGCTTAGAAAGCTCCTCCAGATCGGCAATGCTTAGACCCTTCGCAAGCACGTCGCTTGGTGTCAATACGGTTTTTTCCTGGGTTATGCAATGCTGGAGAAGCTCCCGCAGGCTTTCTTCAATATATCCAGCGAGCTGTTCCATCGTAGATGACTTATACTGTTTTCCGTTATAAGTAATCGTCAGAGTCAGGGCTCCGTCCGTCACCATGCCATTGATATCTAGCGTATAGGCCGGTTCCTCCAACAAGCTTTGGGCGCTTCCAGTCGGATAAGGAGAAATCTGCAACGAGCTGCCTTGCAAATCCTGATCAAATTGCCCCAAATAGTTAAAAGAAATCTCAGGCTGCAAGCTGAAGCTGTCTTCGTCCAACTGACTTGCCATCGTTTTAAGCAACCCGTAGCCAATACCTTTGTTCGGAATTCGGCGCAGCCCTTCTTTCACAGACTTGATCAAGGCAGCCACTTCCGGGTCATCCCCCAAGTCTAAAATCACCGGATATTGACTTGTAAACCAGCCTACGGTACGGGTGATGTCGATATTCGGTATAATCGGCTCACGACCGTGTCCTTCCAGATTCACAGCAACCTTTCCGATGCCAGACCACTTGGATACCGCCATGCCTAGAGCAGTCAATAGCAGATCATTCGTCTCTGTTTGATAAGCACGATGGGCTTTTCTCAACAATTGGTCGGTTTCTTCTATAGTCCATTGTGCTGTTACTACTTTGCTATCCTGTAAAAGAAGGCTTTCCACAGCCTCATCCTTCGGCAACTGTTCGAGTGGCTGATCCTCCAGCTCTCTCCAATACGCCCGATGAGTCTCCATTTCAGGACCTTCCGAATAACGAGCAAGGGCGTCTCCCCAGTCACGGAAGGAATCCGTCTTCTGCGGGAATGTCAGCGCTTGTCCTTGAATCACCTGCTCATAGCCTGCTGCAATATCCTCGAACAAAATCCGCCAGGATACTCCGTCCACCACCAAATGGTGGATCACGATCAGAAGGTGGTCTCCATCCTGACAATGGAAGAGCCCTAACTTCAGCAGTGGACCTTCTGCCAGATTGATACTGCGCTGAATGTCATCCGACAGCGATGTAATGGCTGCAGCCGGATCGGATTCATTCCGTAAATCAGCGGTGAAAAGGCTATAAAGCTCTCCTTCTTCAAGATCACGATTCCAAGCTTCGTATCCATGCTCTGTCTGACGGAAAACCATGCGAAGGGCGTCATGATGCTCAGCGAGTTTTCTTAGCACCTGATGCAAGGCCTTTTCCTCAAACCCTTGTTCACGATACAGCATAACCGCTTGATTGAAGTGATGAGGCTCTGCCTGCTTCCGTCCAAAGAACCACTGTTGGACTGGAGTCAAGCGAGTCGCTCCACGCACAACTCCCTGTTCAGCCATATGCACAGCCGTTTGTATTTCCGCGCCTAGCTCGGCAATGGTTGGCGATTTGAACAGCTGCTTCATCTCTAACCGATAGCCGGCCTGCAGTAACCGTGACGACACCTGAATAGCTTTTATGGAGTCTCCGCCCAATTCAAAGAAGTTGTCATGGATACCCACCTGTTCGGCACCCAACACCCCTTGCCAGACAGATGCCAAAGCTTCTTCAGCCGGTGTACGAGGAGCTGTATACTTCCTTCCTGTATGCGCGCCTACTTGAGGAGCCGGCAGAGACCTGCGGTCCACTTTTCCGTTTGATGTTAATGGCATACGATCCATCTGGATAAAGTAGGATGGAATCATATAGCCCGGAAGTACCTGCGATAGGGAAAGACGTACTTCGCCTGCCGTGAGCATACGATCGGCCACATAATAAGCGCAAAGCTGCTTCTCTCCAAGCTCATCCGCGCGAACGACCACTACGGCGTCGATTACTGACTCCACCTTGGCCAGTTGGGCCTCGATTTCAGGGAGTTCGATGCGGTAACCGCGTATTTTGACCTGCTCATCAATTCTTCCTTTGAATTCCAGATTTCCATCCGGAAGCCAGCGTACCAGATCACCAGTTCGGTAGCAGAGTTCTCCATCCTTCACAGGGCTAGGGACAAATTTTTCTGCCGTGAGATCGGGGCGATTGAGATATCCGCGCGCTACACCTTCACCGCCGACAATCAGTTCGCCCCAAGCTCCAATAGGTTGCAATTGAAGCGATCCATTGACCACATAAGCGGTCGAATTACTAATGGGGCGACCAATCGGCACTCCCCCTTCAGCACGACCTGGAATCTTGTAGGTGGTGGAGAAGGTCGTATTCTCTGTCGGACCATAGCAATTGATAGGGACAAGATCAGGATTAGCCTCGATTACACGATTCATATGAGATAGAGACAGTACATCACCGCCGACTAGCAATGCTTTTAGCCCTCTGAACAGGTACTCATCCTGCAGGGAAAGCTGATTGAAAAGCGGTGAAGTAAGCCACAATGTCGTAATCCCGTACTTGGCAATAGCCGCTTTGAGCCTATCAGCAATCAAGATGTCGTCGTTCTCGACGAAATAGAGCTGTCCGCCGTTAAGCAACGCCCCCCATATCTCGAAAGTGGAAGCATCGAAGGCCACGGCTCCCGTCTGCAAAATTCGTGTGGATTCATTCAGCTCCACATAATTGGTTTCTTTAACCAGACGGACCACGTTCCGGTGTTCAACCATAACGCCCTTCGGTCTTCCCGTCGTGCCCGATGTATAGATGACATAAGCAAGCCCCTGCGATCCCTGAGCAGTCTCCGGCTGGGCAGGTTCAGCTGCATAAGCCTCATCACTGCTGAGATCGACAATCGGTATACCGTAGTCTACACTTATAAGCTCGCCCTTTTGCACCAATAATAGCTTGGCGTCGGAATCATCAAGCATATAACGAACCCGATCTTCCGGGTAATCAGGATCAATCGGCACATAGGCTCCACCTGCCTGAAGCACCGCGAGCATACCAATGACCATCTCGATGCTTCGTCCGCCCATTACGGCCACAGGCTGCTCCCTCAACGTTCCCAACCGACGCAGTGTTTGGGCCAGTCGGCTCGCCTTGTCTTGCAATTCAAGGTACGTTAGCTGGACATCGCCGAATACAAGCGCCGTCTGCTCTGGTGTACGCTTGACTTGTTCTGCGAACAGCTCGTGAATAGTCTTCTCACTTGGATAAGGAGTCGATGTCGCGTTAAATACTTCAACGATCTGTACTTTCTCCTCCGGTGTGATCATTTCTATCTCGGCCAATTGCAACTGAGGATTGGCCGCGACTGCGTGCAGAACCCGCAGCAAGTGCGTTGCAAGTCGCTCTACACTTTCACGCCGATATAAAGCCGTACTATACTCGAGGCCAAAGGCTAATTTTGACCCCTTCTCCTCTACATTGAGGGACAGGTCAAATTTGGCTGTGACGGTGTCCATCAAGTAAGGAGTAAAGTGCACTCCGTCCATATCCTGCTCTTCCTGCTCGGTATTTTGTAATACCAATAAGGTGTCAAAGAGCGGATTGCGGCTGACATCACGTCCTACGCCCAGCTTTTCGACCAATTTTTCAAAAGGGTAATCCTGATGCTCAAACGCCTTGAGCGCCGTTTCCTTGATTTCCAGAAGATAATCCTGAAAGGTTTTATCTCCTGCCGGGTAACTGCGCAAGGCCAGTGTGTTGACAAACATTCCGATGATGCCCTCAAGCTCAGCCTGCGGTCTTCCGGCTACTGGAGAACCTACGACGATGTCCTCCTGTCCTGTATATTTGTGCAGTAATACCGAATAAGCGGCCAGCAATACCATATACAGTGTAGTACCTGTACGGGATGCAAGCTCTTGTATCGCCTTATTGCCAGACTCATCCAATGTAAAATCAATTCGGCTACCCTCGAAGCTCCGAACTGAAGGTCGTTGGAAGTCTGTAGGCAAATCCAATACCGGCAACTCTCCTTCAAAGGATTGCAGCCAATATTTCTCAAGATCTTGCCATTGGTTCTCTGACTGTTCCCGTTGCCATACGGCATAATCCTTGTACTGGATGTGCAGCTCTGGTAGCTGTTCTCCTTGATACAAATGAGTAAGTTCCTCTATCAATATTTGAATAGAAACTCCATCTGAAATGATGTGATGCATATCAAACAGCAATAGATGACGCTCCTCCTGGAGCTTCACCAAGCTAACACGCAGTAATGGAGCCTGGCTCAGATCAAAGGCACGAATAAAGTTGTGAATGAGCGTATCCGTCTCCTCCACCAAAGCCTCTGTGTAGTTCAACGCAAACGGCACATTCCTATGCACACGCTGAACAAGCTCTCCATCCTGCATATAAAAGCCGGTTCTCAGGGATTCATGACGCTGGATCAGTGCCTGGAACGCAGACTCCAGCCGCGTGCGATCCAACGGTCCATCCACTGTGAAGACCCCTGGCATATTGTAGCTGAGCTCTCCCCCGTCCATCTGTCTCAGCACGTATAACCGCTTTTGCGCTGAGGACACTGGGTAAGCTTCGCTTTCCGTTGCCTGTGGGATGGATTCGTACATGGTCGGAATGTGTTTTTTCACAAGTTGCGCCAAGGATTCGACCGTAGGTGACTGAAACACCTCACGCAGCGAAATGCTACATCCCAATTCTTTGTGAATCCGTGAAACGAGCACTGTCGCCCGCAAAGAGTGACCACCAATTTCAAAGAAATTATCTCTGACACCGACACGAGCAACGCCCAAGATATCTTGCCAGATGAGTACCATCTGAGCTTCCACAGCAGTTCTCGGAGCCAAATAAGCCTCACCGGATTGTACGCTGCTTTCAGGAGCCGGCAACGCACGGCGATCCAGTTTGCCATTTGGTGTAAGCGGCATTTGCTCCATCCGGACAAAATAAGAAGGAATCATGTAAGCGGGGAGTTCCGCCGCCAGCTGAGACCGCAATTCCCCCGGTGAAAGATCACTGGAGGCTACATAGTAGGCGCACAGCAATTTTTGGCCCTGTTCGTCTTCCCGTGCGAGGACAATCGTTTCCCGTACGTTCGGAGCCTTGAGAATTTGGGCTTCTACCTCACCAAGCTCAATTCGGTAGCCGCGAATTTTGACCTGATGGTCGATCCGCCCCAAATATTCAATATTGCCATCAGGCAACCAACGAGCAAGATCCCCAGTTCGGTACAGCCGCTCTCCCGCCCGATACGGATGCTCAACGAATTTCTCAGACGTCAAATCCGGCCGATTCAAATACCCACGGGCAAGACCGTCCCCCGCAATGTATAGCTCTCCCGGAACCCCAACAGGCTGTAGCCGTCTTTGCTCATCGAGAATATAAGCACTAAGTGTGGGGATCGTTCTGCCAATATTGCTTTTCCCCGCTTCAATCTCATGTTCCGTGATTTCCTTATAGGTGACATGGACCGTTGTTTCCGTAATTCCGTACATATTAATCAGCTGCACATCAGGATACTTGACCCGCCAGTTTCTTAGAAGAGATGGACTTAAGGCCTCTCCACCAAAAATGATTTTTCTAAGGCCAAGCTCTGTCGAAGAGTTCGTTAACTCTTCCTGTAGCACCTGATAAAAATACGTCGGCGTCTGATTCAAAATGGTGACTTGGTTGTCTTTCAACAACTCCAGGAAAGCTGCTGGGTTCTTGGCTGTGAGAGATGGAACAATCACCAATTTCCCTCCGTAGAGAAGAGCTCCATACATCTCCCAAACGGAGAAATCAAAGCAGAACGAATGAAATAGCGTCCACGTATCCTGAGAGTTGAAATCAAATAAATTTTTATCGTTAAAGAGCAGTCGAACTACATTTTTGTGTTCAATCAGCGTGCCCTTTGGCTTGCCGGTCGTACCCGACGTGTAGATAACATAGGCCAGATGGCTTGGTCCCGAAATACTCTCCAGATTGGAAGCATCTCCTGTATACGTTGCAGCTTCGTCCAAACTCACAAGCTTTCCGTCAAAAGTGGTGCTCTCCCATAGATGACTTTGAGTGAGCAACAGACGGACACCTGAATCCTCCAGCATATAATGGATACGTTCTTCGGGATAATCGGGGTCAATCGGTACATAGGCACCACCTGCTTTCAAAATGGCCAACATCCCGATGACCATCTCCAAGGAACGGTCAGCCATAATCCCTACGAGCGTATCTGCTCCTACTCCCTCGGAGCGCAAATATCTCGCAAGCTGGTTAGCCTGCTCGTTTAGAGCTAGGTATGTAACGCTCTGCTCGTCCATCTGAACGGCTACGTGATCTGGCGTGCGCTCGGCTTGTTCTTCGAATAAGCCATGGATGGTCTTCTCACGTGGATAATCGACTGCAGCACCTTCCGAAAGAGCCAAAATGGACTGCTCTTCTGGTTCACCCAGTAGGTTTACCTCTGCGATGGAAAGCTGAGGTGAATGAATGATCTGCTCGGCGATCGTAAGCAACTGGGAAACCATGTCCTTAACTTCACTGCGTTCAAACAGCTCCGTCCGATAATCGACATCCAGTACCAGTTCGCCTTCATCCAGGATCTCCACGATATGAAGCACGAAATCGTTCACTTCGTCCCCGCAGAAATCATAATCTGTCAAAATACGCACATCATCCAAATCAACCCAATTGATAAGACGATATTCCATTGAAACGCCAAAAAGCCGCTGAATATCCTTGTTACCATGCATTTCTCTAAGATCCTGAATTAACTGATTGTATGGATATTTCTGATGCCGCAGGACTGACATCTGATCTCTGGCTACATCCTGCAGGAAGCTCAACACATCCATATCCTTTTTGACGTATGTTCTGGCAGCAGCGGTGCTGACGAACATACCTATCTTTTGCTTCTCTTTTTTGTTCCCCCGGTTAGCGAACGAAGTGCCAATCACCACATCCGGCTGATTCGTCATTTTGTGTATGTAGATATACATCGCACCCATGAAGAACTGGAACAAAGAAATCCTATTCTGTTGGCAAAATGCTTGCAGCTCGTGATATAGCACTTCTGGTACGGTAAAATGCTCCCGAACGGCGTGGGTGCTTAAAGATAACGGATTATATGACTTCCAACCCGTAAGCTCAGGCAAATCGGAAAATTTATCCAGCCAGTATGCCTTATCCTTTTGGTATCTGTCAGAAAGTTCGTATGCATTCTCATCTGCAATATATTGAATATACGAGCAATCGTCGCCCAGCTTCGGTTCATTACCTTGAATTAACTCCATGTAAAATGTTGTAAGCTGATTGCCATAGACCACCATTGATATTCCGTCAGAAATAATATGGTGCATCTTGATATTAATCCAATACTCTTCCTCGCTAATCTTCACAATTAAAAACTGGAAGAGCTCAGAATCCAGCAGGGGCAAGGGTTTTCTTTTGTGTTGCTCAAGTAAGGCTTCCACCTCAGATACACTTTCATAGTGGCTAAGATCGAGGCACTCCAACTGTCTCTCTTCATAAGGAACGACGTACTGCTGAGGCACTCCATCCACTGAGGTAATACGGATGCGGAATGCATCATACTGTTTGATAATCAAATTAATGGACTGCATAAAGGCAGCAATATTGATATGCCCCTTCATCTTAGCTGTACCGGAAAGCTGTGACACTGACGTATCTGGGTAGAGTAATTCGGTATACCATATACGCTTCTGCGCATTTGTTAAATCATATAACTGCATGTCATTCATCTCATTCACTCCTATTCCATGATGTGAATATCCTCCCGCTGCACCTGGCAGTCAGGAGGACAAAAGGACCGTTTAAACGTGCGCTTCCACCCCGTCATTGATCCAGTGAAACAACTTCTTCCGCCTCAACCACCAATCGATCCCCTACGGAAGCCCGACCGCTTCCGAGAATATAGCCCCGCCGACGCTTGATCACTTCAAAATAGAGATCAATTCGGTCCCCAGGCTTGGCCAAGCTGTGGAATCGAATTCCATTGAGGTTAGTCAGGTATGAAATACCCTTTTTATCAATCGCAGCGAATGCCGCTAATTGTGCAAGCGACTCCACAATCAACATAGGAGGCATGTATGGGTTAGTGTCAGTAATGAACCACTCACTCCAGGTGACAAGCTTGTATCCCTTCGCCCATTGCGACGTTTCGTACCCGGTCACGCCATCCAACAGAAGAAATGGGTACCGGTGCGGAAGCACATCCGGGATATGGATTAGCTCTTCGCTCACAGGCTTATTCCCCTTCCCACTTGCGAACAGCAAGGCAGACGTTGTGCCCTCCGAAACCAAATGAATTGCTAATCGCCGCGCGGACCTCGCGTTCCTGATATACATGCGGCACAAAATTCAATTCAGGAGCTTCAGGATTATCGCAATTGAGTGTCGGTGGTACTTTGCTGTGAATCACACTCTGCACAGTTGCAATTAATTCGACTGCCCCTGCGCCGCCCATTAAATGGCCAGTCATGGATTTAATAGACGATATCGCCAAATGGGGGGCATGCTCCCCGAATACTTTTTGAATAGCATTAATCTCCATACGATCATTAAATGGCGTACTCGTACCGTGGGCATTGACATAGTCGATTTCCTGCGGTGTTAAGCCGCCATCCTGCAGTGCGATGTTGATCGCTTCTGCCGGGCCGGAGCCAGAGGGATCTGGAGCCGTGATATGATACGCATCAGTTGTGCATCCGTAACCCACAACTTCGGCCAGAATGGTGGCTCCGCGGTTCAAAGCATACTCCAACTCCTCCAGCACCAAGACTCCTGCTCCTCCACCGATGACGAAGCCATCGCGATCCACATCAAACGGACGACTGGCCTTCTGCGGCTCTTCATTACGCCTGGAGAGAGCATGGATATTCGCAAAAGATGCCAGATCAAGCTGACTAAAATTGGCTTCTGCTCCACCGGCAACCACGACATCAGCCGTGCCGTACTGGATCGTACGTAATGCCTCACCAATGGCATTACTTCCTGTGGCACAAGCCGTAACCACAGCAAAAGAAGGCCCCTTGGCTCCAATAGCAATGGAGATTTCACCAGGTGCTGAATTAATCATCATCGAGGAAACAAAATAAGGAGAAACTCTTTTGGGACCAAGCTTTGTTAATTTCCCATAGTTCTCCTCTATAACGTCGAGGCCGCCTGCTCCAGAGCCGACAATAACCCCCACGCGACTTGCATTCCGCTCATCAATCACTAATTTTGATTGCTCCATTGCCTGCCGGGCAGCCGCCAAAGCAAACTGAGTGAACTGTGCGACTTTGTTAGCTTCCTTCTTGCTCATATATTGCAATGGGTCAAAGCCCGTAACCTGTGCACCGATCTTTGTCGGAATGTCCGCTGTATCGAAAGCAGTGACAGGTCCGATTCCACTTTTTCCTTCCAACAGTGAATTCCAGAAATCCGTAAGATTAAGCCCGACCGGCGTTACGACTCCCTGTCCAGTCACTACAACACGTCTTCTCACTGTATCCACGTCCTTCGTTGAAATTAATTCTTAGAAGCCTGTTGCTCGTAGAGAGGAAAGTCGCCATACACATGACTGATTTTTTCATGCACATCCGCAAGATCAGCATATACCTCGACGACCACAAGCTTGTTCTCCTGATACTTTTGCCAAGCAAGCTGAAGCTGTTCCCGTGCCTCTCCCTTACTCCGAATTGCAAGGCTTTCCACAAACTCGTACTGAGGAATTTGAATTCCTGTCTTGGCCGCCTCAGAAACAAACGGGAGGGACTGCCCTGTGAGATGCTTATAATTCATCTGATTCTGTAACCAACCATACCCACCATTATTGAGTACGAGATAGATTAACGGTATTTGATACTCCACCGCCGTCATAAAATCCGAACAGAAGAGATTGAACGCACCGTCACCTACGAGTGCTACTACTGGACGTTGTGTTGCCACGCTTGCTCCCAGAGCAGCAGCCGCACCGAATCCAAGACTCGTTTGATCACTAGGAACAATCGAGAGAGAACCGTGGGCAAAGCGAAAATATGGATAAAAATAGGACCACATATCCTGCAATCCATTCTCTTGAAGAAGCACCAGATTTTCAGGGAACTCCGTCTGAATCATGTCCAACAGCTCAGGAACGTGGATTCCAGGGGTCTTTTTCAACTCCTCCAGATAAATAGCCCTGTGAGAAAAAGCCTCCTGTTTACAACTCCTAATTGTTTCAAGCCACACTCCATCAGGCTCCTGACCGCGCCGTTCAAGCCACTGCTCCACCGCTTCATATCCATCACCAAGCACCTTGATACCCCTGTATTCGTGTGCAAAATCCTCGAGATTTACATTGACTTGAATCAAAGGTGTATCCTGTAGCAAAATATCCCACTCGAAAGTAGCCGTTTCTTCCAATCGACTGCCCAGTGTGATTACCACATCAGATTCCTTCCAGATTTGTCTTAGACTAAGATCCGTATAGAGTCCCGCAACACCACAGAAGAGTTCGTGGTCTTCATTAACTACACCCCGTCCCGAGGCGGTTGCGAACAAGGCCGCTCCATGTTGGTTAGCAAACCGCTCAATCACATCACCTGTACCTGACTTCATTCCGCCTCCGACTAGAATGAGTGGCCTGCGGGCGTTCTCAATAATTCCCCACGATGCATCCAACTCCCGACGAGACGGAGAGCACGACAGCTTTTCTGGTGGGGTAAATTGAAGTACTGTCGGCACAGGCTGGTCCATCAGATTTTCGGGCAGTTCAATATAGACAGGACCTGGGGCTCCATTGATGGCCAAAAAGGCAGCCCGCTCCATCGCCCATACAAGCCGATCCACATGCTCGACACGATAAGCCCATTTTACGAGCGGCTTCACGAGTGAGATTTGATCGGCTTCCTGAAAGGATCGGGTACCCAGCTTGTCTCCTCCGGTACCAAGCGCCAGAAGCAGGAGCGGAGCGCCCAGGTTTTTGGCTTCCAGCAGCCCTGTGAGTGTATTACTGAGCGCAGGTCCTTTACCCACAACACATACGGACATCTGGTTGGTTGTGAGCGCATAGCCTGCTGCCATGAACACCGCATTACGTTGATCTTTGCACAGAATAAAATCCATACCGGACGAGGGGAGTGACGATACAATTTTGAGATCATCACTTGGTAAGCCAAAGAGATGCCGAACCCCAGCCGATTGTAAGTAGCCAATGATAGCATCCCAGGGGAATAAGCTCGAAGTCATACCAAACTCCTCTTTTCCGACAAATATTCTGCGACAATTTCTGAAATCAAAATCGGCTTCGAAACGACCTTAAAATCGTAAAAAATATAGTTCGACATCGTGCCATAGCCACCAAAGGGCTTATTGCCCTGATCCACATCCTCAAGCGTCTGATTAATGGTCAGCGTGTGCTTCTTTCGCAGGACATCCGCCAGATGCTCTGACCCGTATAAGCTGCAGCCCATTGCCCGTTCACTGAAATAACTGGAGGAAATACGCTTGATCAGCTGCTCGTCGTCTCGGTAGCTAACCACGTTGAAGACCGGTGAAAAATACTCAATAATCTCCAAATCCTGATCTAGTTCGCTATATACAACCGTTGGCTCCATCTTTTTCGTACGAAAATCAATGCCACCGCCGTAAATAATAAACTTATCGTTCGTATTAAAATATTCAGAAACCGAGTTCAGCGCGTCTTTATAGAAAATAGGGGAGTAGTTCGCATTCGGATCATTGTTGGCTCCAAACACGAGTTGGTCAAGCCGTTGAATCAGCAAGTTTTTAAAATTTTCCGTCACATCTTGATGTACCAGAATGATGTCCGGTCCCAGGCAGTCCTGTCCAGAGTTGAACAATCTCATTCGGATCACATCGGTAACCGCCAGCTCCAGATCGGCATCGGGGCCGATGATGAAAGGATTGATCCCTTGTCCGTAGAAGATATAGAGCTGGTCTTTTCGGATTTGTTTTTTGATCTTCTCCGCATTGGTATAGCTTCCAGTGAACACCACAATATCAGCTGGCATAACCGAATTTTCCATGAAAACTCTCTGGCTAACCTTACGAATATAGATGGGTAATCCATGTACAGCCTGGAGCTTTTCATGCAGCATGTTGACGTACTCGTTTACGTGAGAAGAAGGACGAAAGTCTATATTCTCAACGTACAAGGACGGAATCAACAGGTATAATGCATAGGAGTACAAAATAACGTTGGAAGGCATAAATACCGCCATAGAACGCTGCCAGCTTGGCTGATAGGTCTGCACTTCTTGCAAAGCACCTTGGAGTGTGAGGATCGTGGAATCAATTTCTGCATTGGCGGCCCGATAGGATGAAAATTGCGTGAGAATATCCATCACTTCCTGCCGATTTTCAATCAAATAATTGAGGCACTTCAGAATAGATTCATGCCTTTCCAAAAACAGTGTGTTTCCTGCCAATTCTGGATTTATACTCATGGCACATTCTCCCTTTCCTATATGCGGTTTTGGTAAATATTTTGCTATACTTTGCGAGAAGCAACTTTCTCCAGGGCAATACGCTCCATCTCCAGACGATCTACTTTTCCATTACGATTTAAAGGAAAATGGTCGAGTGGAAGCAAAAGATCGGGAAACATGTATGAAGGGAGTACACGATTTATTTCTTTGCGGAGTACAGACAAGGCTTGCGAGGATTCGCCTTCGATGAATGCAACAAGCAATGTCCCTTTAGCCTCATCCTCCAAGGTGATCACGCAGGATCGGTAACCTATCGAACCAATCCGGTCCTCAATATAGACCGGAGATACCATGTAGCCCATCCGATTGACCGTCTTACCGCTGCGACCAATGACATACAGCATTCCATCATCCAGATAGCCCAGATCCCCCGTCTTGAACCAGCCATCCTGTAGAACGGATTGCGTCAGGTCTGGACGATTTAGATAACCTTCCATGCATCCAGTACTGCGTATCCACACTTCGCCTACGATACCGTCCGCCTGCTGGTTGCCTGTAGAATCTAGTATTTTCAGATCCACACCAGGTAATGGTAGGCCACAACCCTTTGGACACTCTAGCGTCCCCAGCGTAACGTTGCCCAGTTCAGAAAGGCCGTAACCATTCAGCAGGGGCTGTCCAAATATGTTGTTAAATTTCTCTTCAAGGTCTTGGGTAAGTGGGGAACCGCCTACGCACCACATGCGCACCGGAGCTTCCTTGACCATTTGCAGTTGTTCGGGTTTTCGGTTTAGCATACGCAACAAGGTGTAAAAAGCAGAGGGGTTAGCGTCTACGACCGTCGCCCGGTCTTTCGTAATACTTGCAATGACGCTCCAGAGGTTTTTTGGATTGCAGATGATGAGAGAACATGAGGTTAACCACCAGGAGAAGATAAGTGAGATTCCATAAAAATGAGAAAAAGGCACAACGGGGAGCATATGGTCAGACGGTAGGTAGTTCATGGCGTGTATGGAATGCCTGATATTCTCCATAAAAGCTGAACCAGCTTTCACGATTCCCTTCGGTTTTCCCGTCGTACCTGAAGAATACAGAATGAGCGCATCTGACCTCTCGCACCACTTGTTAAAGTCGAGGGCTTCAAGCTTTGGCTCTCCCACCCAATCCGGGTGTACTGCTTCTTCTTGAATCAGATCTTGAATCAGAATAACGAGAGCATGAGGAAGTTCTAAATCGGAATCCGTAAGGATGCAACAGGCACCCGCTTCATCATAGATTTGGGCCACCTCATCGAGCACAGTCTGCTCGTCCACCACAGTCACCGAAACAGCAATATTGCACAGGGAGAACAGAGACACAACAAACCAATAGGAATTGGCCGCTTTCAGAATCACTCTACCGTCTTCGGGAATTCCTCTGAGCGTCAACATCCGGGAGAAGATCGTAACGTCTCGCTCCAGACGCTCCCTAGTCATAATTCCTTCAGGTGAGATAATACGGCAATCCGTATGCGTAATAAGCACAACGTTCCCTCCTTACATCCCCGTAATATGGTACCCAGCATCTACATGGATAACTTCACCCGTAATGCCTCTCGATAAATGGGAAAATAGGAATAACGCCGTATCTCCGACTTCGGACGTATCGACCGTCTTGCGTAGAGGCGTAGTCTCTTCAATATGCTTTAGCATTGTGCTAAAATCCTTAATGCCATAGGCGGCCAAAGTTCGTATGGGACCAGCGGAAATCGCATTCACACGAATTCCATAAGTTCCCAGATCGTTCGACAGATAGCGCATGCTGGCTTCCAGTGAAGCCTTCGCCACACCCATAATGTTGTAATTCTTGATTGCTCGTTCTGCGCCAATATACGTCATGGTAACGATACTTCCACCCTCCGTCATCATCGGGTATACTCGTTGGGAAACAGCGGCCAGAGAGTAGGCACTGATTTCTTGAGCAATGGCGAATCCCTCGCGAGAAGTGTCGACGAACAAGCCATCCAAATCCTCAGCCTTAGCATAGGCAACACTGTGAAAATAGCCGTGCAAGATGCCTACTTTTTCTTTTAAAAAATCCGCCAGTGCATCAAGCTCTTCATCGCTTTGTACATTACAAGGACAGACAATGGACCCCGGAATCGTTTCAACGAGCTTTAGCACCCTCTCTGCAACCCGCTCATTTTCATAAGTAAAAATGAGCTTTGCTCCTTCAGCAGCTAAAGATTGAGCTGTCCCCCAGGCAATACTCCTGTTATTAGCCACGCCCATAATCAAAATATTTTTACCGCTCAGCAGTGCTGCCACAGAAACCACCTTTCTTATTTTACATTTTTAAACAAAAAATCGACTTATTTGCGTATGTCTACATTTATAGACATATGTAATCTTTCCTGGAATATTATCTCGTTAATTGCCAAACTTAGACAAGCGACGTTTTAGGCAAATTACAAGAATTCATTTTAAAAATTTGTGAGAATTGGCAGGACACTATTCCGCAGATGAGTTCGGCTGTAATCACGAGCCCAATTCCTTCGAGATCCAAGCGCCTCCATACGATAGCTTGTCCTGCCATACCCAGCAACAACATACGCTGGGCCCTTATCATTCGTGTAAAGAAGATCGTAACTATACTAGCGTCAATGACACCGCATCCAAAGCTAAACAACTATGATAAACCCAACCTAGACCAGCAAAGTCGTCTTACAACGATCCTTCTTACAAAGGTCTGGAGAACACACCATGCACGCTGTCTGTCAGCTCACGAAAAATAGCTGTGTTGCTTCTGTTGGTCTGTGTTCAAATCGGAAGGAATCCATGCGTTTGAAAAAGATAGAGAGGCAAAAATGAGGTGACTGTCAAAGCGAGTTAAATATAAAATTCACATATTTTTGTAAATATTCCCACAACAATGATGGGCTCACCCAACTACCGGAAGTAACACCTTCATTTTCCTCATCAATGACTCTCCCGATTTGAACATCCTGAGTGACCAGCCTGATTTCATCCAAGTGTGAAGCCTTATACCCCTAAGCTACGCCTTATTGTTTCTTTGGAGACAAGGTATAGCTAAAGGAGACAATAAAGTCGATTCCCAGAACGATCGCCCATGTTTTCATAATGCCTTCCAAAGAAACCGTACGTTGCGGATCATCTACATACACAATGATGGCGAGCAGCAAAGCGTTGCCGATGGCCCAGCCCAGGAGGTGAAGCAACCAACCCGTCCGTTCCTCTTTTGCATGCGCAGCACCATACTTGCGTTCGGGCTTCGGCCCCTTACCAAACCAATGAGAGAACCGCACATCTGCCCATTTAATTAACCTGTGACCAAATGCTACCGTAATGCCAAAATAACAGGCCGCCAGGCCAGTAGCAGTCGTAATCTCCATGCCGCTTCTCACCGTGATGAACACTGCAATCAGTAACAGGATATCAATAATAGGAGTAAATAGTAAAAGAAGACCACCTAATTTTTTCAAACCAAACATATACCTTGCGATCAATCCTAAAACAACAAAAACCCAGAATAAAACTTCAGCACTAATGATAAATAAATACATAATGGATGATTCCTTTCAAATTAGAAATTGGTATTCCCCTCAGCTATCCCCCTTTCACGCCCACTATCATACAATATTATACATAATATTCCTAGTATTTTGTCTATAATTACATAAAAGGAAACAAATAGCCTTTTTTTCTGCAAAAAAAAGTATCTGTTTAGGCCATTATCTCTTACTCTCAAATTGGACATTTTTTATGATATGCCATAAATAAAGGATTATGATTAATGTGAAATAAAAAAAGATGCACCCATGTCAATCAGCACGGGTACATCTTTTTATACTATAAGCTATCCAATTACAATATGCCCTTCGGGACGACGATACAACGTCTTGGTCGAGCGTGGACGAATGGCATAGGCAATCGTAAGAGGACCAATTCGACCAATAAACATGGTCACACAAATGATCAGCTTGCCTGCGTCAGACAGTCCTGGCGTCACTCCTACGGACAACCCTACCGTTCCGATTGCGGAAGCCGCCTCAAATGCAAGGGAGAGAAATGGGGCATCCTCTGTCATTAAAAGCAGTATAACCACAATCGAGAATATAAATAGTGCCAGTACAATAATGGTCAGCGCCCGCATCATGATATCTTTAGGAACCCTATGACGGAAAAACACAATTTCCTTCTGTCCTCGCATGACGGCGATTAACGCACCTACCATAAGCAGAAACGTGGTCGTTTTAATTCCTCCTCCAGTGGAGCCCGGAGAAGCACCGATAATCATCAGCAACATAATAAAAAACTGACTTGCCTGCCTCAACCCGCTGATGTCGACTGTGGTCGTTCCCGATGATCTCGTGGAGACGGATTGAAAGACAGCTGCATATACTTTGCCTTCCCCGTTCAGCGCACCCAGGGTTCGTGCATTGGTAAACTCAAAAATAAATATAACCAGCGTACCAATCACAATGAGCGCCCCTGACACGCTTAGCACCATTTTAGAGTGTAGAGTCAGTCTCCGGGTACGGCGAAAATCGAACAGATCGCTTAGTACAAGGAAACCCAATCCACCCGATATAACGAGCACAGTTGCAATCATATTGAAAACAAAATCCCCAGCGTACTGCTGGAAGCTGGTCCCGAACAGATCAAATCCCCCGTTATTAAAGAGCGATACGGAATGAAATATTCCATAATATATCGCTTGTCCTACAGGCATCTCTCGCATCCACCGTAAAGCTAAGATGACAGCAGCAATCGCCTCAATGGTAAAAGAAAAGATCAACACCTTGCGAATAATGCGAACGATCCCTTCCATGCTATCGGCATTAATAGCTTCCTTAAGCAGCAGCCGATCCTTCAACGACAACCGTCGCCCCATTAACAATGCAAACAAGGTCGCCAAGGTCATAAAACCCAGCCCACCTAGCTGCATCAGTACCATAATGACGGTTTCACCAAACATCGTATAGGTTGAATTGACGTCCACCACGACTAAACCGGTGACACAAGCAGCGGAAACGGACGTAAACAGCGAATCAATCCAATGCGGAGCATGTCCACTATGATTGGAAATAGGAAGCATCAGCAGCAAGGTGCCCAATGCAATAATCAGCAAATATCCGATAACCAATATAAAAGGAGGCGATGCAAACCGGGCAAGCTTGACGCTGCGTTTCATTAGAAGTATTCTCTCCATCCGTTCTTATGAAAAAGAGGAACAAGACACGGGAAGCCCGGCTGATCCTCTATATTCATAATGTTATATTATTCTACTGTACGGTTACGCATATGCGGGAAAAGCAGCACATCACGAATGGAAGGCGCATCTGTCAGCAACATGACCAAACGATCGATGCCGATACCCAGTCCGCCTGTTGGCGGCATACCGTATTCCAAGGCGCGGATAAAATCATCATCCATTTCATGAGCCTCGTCATTGCCATGCTCACGTTCCAGCAATTGTGCTTCAAAACGTTGACGCTGGTCAATTGGATCATTCAGCTCAGTGAACGCATTAGCATGCTCACGAGCGACAACAAATAATTCAAAGCGATCCGTAAAACGTGGATCTTGTTCATTTTTCTTCGCCAACGGCGAGATTTCAACCGGATGTCCAGTAATAAAGGTTGGCTGAATGAGCGTTTCCTCTACAAACTGCTCAAAGAAAGCATTCAGGATATGTCCAAATGTCATATGCGGTTCAACCGGAACTTTATGCTCTTTCGCAAGGCGATGAGCTTCTTCATTACTCATTTGCACGCTAAAGTCCACACCCGTTACTTCTTTAACAGCATCAACCATGGAGACTCTGCGCCATTGCGGCGTCAGATCCACTTCCTGGCCTTGATATTGAATGTGCTGTGTGCCAAGTACTTCCTGCGCAATATGTGCAACCATGTTTTCCGTTAATTGCATGATATCTTGATAGTCAGCATACGCTTCATACAGCTCAATCATCGTAAACTCAGGGTTATGGCGGGTCGAAATACCTTCATTACGGTAAACACGCCCGATCTCATATACTTTCTCCATTCCGCCGACAATTAGTCGTTTCAAATGGAGTTCAATAGCAATACGCATATAAAGCTGCATGTCCAATGCATTATGGTGCGTAATAAATGGCTTCGCCGCTGCCCCGCCGGCAATGGAATGCAATGTTGGGGTCTCAACTTCCAAATAACCGAGCGAATCCAGATAACGACGCATGGATTGAATAATACGGGATCGTGTAATGAACGTTTTTTGTACTTCAGGGTTCATAACCAGATCGACATAACGCTGACGGTAACGTAATTCAACATCCTTCAGACCATGGTATTTCTCCGGTAATGG
This sequence comes from Paenibacillus sp. TY11, assembly GCF_059772165.1. Lineage (NCBI taxonomy): Bacteria > Bacillati > Bacillota > Bacilli > Caryophanales > Paenibacillaceae > Paenibacillus > Paenibacillus sp. TY11. Next base: position 36,623 of record NZ_JCBAIQ010000027.1, read on the forward strand.
ATACAAGGATTTGGACAAGACCTCAATATCCAGCACTTTGATCGTAGTTTCACCTGTTTTGGTCTTAAAGAGCACACCCTTAACACCAACGATATCGCCGAGATCCAAAATACCAAATGCTTTATATTTTGTCTCAGGTACAGTGTCTTGACGAACATAAATTTGAATACGTCCGCTAAGATCCTGTATATGAGCAAAGCTGGCTTTCCCCATAACCCGTTTGGCCATAATACGGCCTGCAATGCTGACTTCAATGTTCTTTTCTTCCAGTTCTTCCTTAGTCAAACTGTCATACTTGCTCAGGAGTACGCCAGCTTCAGCCGTGCGTATGTATTTGCGTCCAAAAGGATCAATGCCCAATGAGCGAAGCTCGTCCAATTTGGCACGACGAATTTGCAATAGTTCACTTAATTCCTCGCGATTTTCCTGTGATTCCTGGTTAGTAGTTTCATCCGACATGGTGCTAAATCAGCTCCTTCAATATGAATAGACGGGCCGGGGTCCGTCCGGGTGTAGAGAAAAAAAGCTTCCACAAGGAAGCTTTTACATTAAATTCCAAAGTCCGTGTCTTATTTCTTGATATCCACGATTTTATATTGAATAACGCCTGCTGGAACGGTGACATCCACGACAGTTCCCTTTTTCTTACCGAGAATTGCTTTGCCAACCGGACTTTCATTCGAAATCTTGTTCTGAAGCGGATCGGATTCAGCGGAACCTACGATAGCATACTCTGTAATATCTCCGAATTCCAGATCTTCAACGGTCACGGTTGCGCCTACTCCCACAACATCGGTGTCAATTTCATCGCTATTGATAATGCGGGCATTGCGTAGCATCTTTTCCAACGTAATTACACGGCCTTCAATAAAGGCCTGCTCATTCTTCGCATCCTCATATTCGGAGTTTTCACTAATATCTCCGTATCCGATGGCTACCTTAATCCGTTCCGCCACTTCGCGGCGTTTGACAGACTTTAAGTTCTCAAGCTCATCTTCGAGCTTTCTAAGGCCTTCCTGTGTCAGAATGACTTCTTTATCGCTCATCTTAACCGATTCTCCTGTCATGGGAAAAGTTTAAAAGTGCATCGGAATGCACGCTTTCAAAACATAATATGCCACTCTGAGGGAATGAGAACATTTCCTACTGTTGTCTTGAGAGCTGCATAAATTTGTAGCATACATCAAGATTTTATACTGAACGATTATAGGGCAAGCAATTGGAAAAGTCAATCGCGTGCGCAGGCCGGAACAGCTTCCTTATTGCGCAACAGCAACACTTGTAGAAGGCTCGTCGTTTTCTACCATGTGTAATTGAGATACAAATTGATCCAAAATACGTACCATATCGTCGCGCTTCGTTTCTTCCATAATTACATCCTTAATACGTGCAGAACCTTTAAGTCCCTTGAGGTACCAAGCCAGATGCTTGCGCATTTCACGGACAGCTACTGCTTCGCCCTTCAATGCCACCAGACGATCCATATGCAGAATCGCAATACGGATTTTTTCTTCCGGTGAAGGATCGGGCAACAGCTCACCCGTTTGCAAGTACTCAATCGTACGGTACAGCATCCACGGATTCCCCAGAGCGCCGCGTCCGATCATAACGCCATCACAATTGGTCAAATCCAGCATGCGGCGGGCATCTTCCGGTGATGCCACATCACCATTTCCAATTACAGGAATGGAAACTGCTTCTTTAACTTCCTTTATAATATCCCAATTCGCATGTCCCGTATACAGTTGCTCCCGTGTACGGCCATGTACGCTGACGGCCTGACCTCCGGCACGTTCAACAGCGCGAGCGTTCTCTACGGCATAAATATGCTCGCTATCCCAACCAATACGCATCTTCACGGTAACCGGCTTGCTTACCGATTCCACTACCGCCGATACCATTTCATAAATCTTGTTTGGATCGAGCAGCCAACGGGCACCTGCATCACATTTGGTCACTTTGGGAACCGGGCAGCCCATATTGATATCAATAATATCTGCATTCGTCTCCTGATCTACAACTTTCGCCGCTTCCACCAAAGATTCACGGTCTCCCCCGAAAATTTGCAAGCTAAGCGGCTTCTCACGCTCATCCACAAACAGCATTTCGCGCGTACGCTTATTGCCGTGAATGATCGCCTTATCACTAACCATTTCTGCACATACCAGTCCTGTACCGAATTCCTTGGCGATCAGGCGGAAAGCAGGATTGCACACGCCTGCCATCGGAGCCAAGACGACTTGGTTCTTCATTTCAATACCGCCGATTTTCAACATATCTGTTCACTCCTTTATTCTTTCTTTTATATCGTACTTATCGTCATTCCGTCAGTTCCCGGACTTCAATTTCTAGCGTTTGGGCAATAATGTTCAGCATGTCTGGGTCTACTGTACGATTGCCTCGCTCCACAGCACCTAATACAGTCAAAGATATGCCGGTTCGGTTTGCCAACTCCTGCTGTGTGAACCCTTTTAGCTTCCGAAAGGCGCGGAGTCGTTGCGCCAGCTGCATGTTTTCCAAAGCTGTATGCCGTCCTTTCCATCCACAGAATTCAATGCAGTATGCACGATACTGTACAGACCGGACGGATCTTGGTTCGGAACGATGTCAGCCAAGGGAACCAGCACAAAAGCACGCTCCAACATACGGGGGTGAGGAAGCTCCAAATCCGGTGTAGCCAGTTGTGCCGCTTCCATCCATAACAAGTCCAGATCAATGGTTCGCGGACCGTTAGGAATTTGTCTTACTCTCCCCAGACGACTCTCCACCTCCAGCATATAAACCAGAAGCTCCTCTGGAGCAAGTGTTGTAGATACGGCTACCGTCATGTTCAAAAAAGAAGGCTGATCCAGATACCCAACAGGCTCTGTTTCGTACAGGCTGGAGCACCGCAGCACCCGTATACCCGGATGTTCGTCCAGCGCCGTAATGGCTTCATACAGGGTATGCTCACGCTCCCCCAAATTAGCCCCTAAAGCAATATAAGCCTCTGATGCCTCAGAGGTCGAATGTGCATTCATGTATCGTTCCTACTTTCTTGCGCGATAAAGCTCAACCGTCACGCCCTGAAAATGAATATCAAACGGCGGATGCGGCTTCGTGACTTTGACAGTCAGTGCATTGACACTAGTATAAGTGTCCAGTAGGGAAGATGCAATACGTTCGCCCAAAGCTTCAATCAATTGGTAAGATTCCTTTTCTACAATATCTTTAACGGTGTAATGCACCTCAGCGTAATTAACCGTTTTGTCCAATGCATCCTGCTCGCCCGCCTCACGCAGATCAAGCTCCAGTTCCAAATCAATATAGAAACGCTGTCCCAGCTTACGTTCTTCGGGAAAAACGCCATGATATCCGTAATACTCCATACGATGCAAAACCATTTTATCCATCGTGGGTAGGCCCCCTATTTTTTATTAGATTTTTCTAAATAAGCTCAACTTAAAAGTTTCATATCGTGCCACTGCGCAGTCGGATGGTGCTTCCCATCGCCACCGCCCCCAGATTTCTTGAATAAAACCTATAATCAAGGTAGAAATCCGGGGAAGTGATGCTTCCGAAGCGAGCTTTCCTACGGAAAGCTTTTAAAGCGACCGCTTCGCTTGTACAGCACCATTCCGCCTACTCCGTTCTCGTTCTACTTGATCTATTCTTCTGTTCACCTTACACAATAAATAACTCCCTAAAAATACAGTGACTTTATGCTGGTGGTAGCGGAGCGAATCATTTGAATCTGGAGAAGCGAAGCGCTCGCCTGAAAGCTTTTCAAGGAAAAGCTACATCGTAAGCATATACTTAACGGGATTCTTACCTCTACATGCTGTACAATTCAAAAGAATCCCGTTGCAACAGCGATCGCAGGATCAAATCATTCATGCAGCGTCTTCTAACCATCATAACTCAGTGCATTTTTAGACCCATACACCATCGCATCACACATACGTACGGTACGCTTGATTTGCGCCACATCGTGTACACGCACAATCTGGCACCCTTGAGCAATGCCAAAGGCAACGGTAGCCGCTGTGCCCTCCACCACATCATTCACAGGCAAATCCAGTGCTGTACGGATAAATCTTTTGCGCGACGTAGCCAATAACAGCGGAAATCCCAGCTGACTCAATGTATCAAGAGAAGTCATGGCATGAATATTCTCATCGTAATCCTTGGCAAAACCGATGCCTGGGTCTAAAATAATCTGTTCCTCACGTACACCTGCATCCAGCGCCAATCGAATACTTTCTTTTAAATCGACCAGCATATCAGAAACCAAATCACTATAGTTACGGTCATGACGATTATGCATCAAAATGACCGGACAATCGAATTCTGAAGCTACACGTGCCATATCGGGGTCTGCCTTAAAACCCCACACATCATTAATGATATGTGCGCCTGCTTCAAGCGCCTGTCGCGCTACCTCGGCTTTGTAAGTATCCACAGATAACGGGATGTGTGGTGCAATACGATGAATCGCCTGGATGACCGGAATAACCCGGGCCAGTTCCTCTTCCACATCTACCGGATCATGTCCCGGGCGGGTAGACTCTCCACCAATGTCAATCATATCGGCTCCATCTTCCACCAGCTTCAATGCATGTAAAACAGCAATCTCTGGGCTATGATGTAAACCTCCATCGGAAAATGAATCGGGGGTCACATTCAATATACCCATGATCTGTGTGGAATGTCCGAGCGTAAGCTTAGCATCCCCCATTTGGTAACTACGTTGATAAAGGGTCGGTATGTTCACTTGATCCCTGCTTTCTGTCTATAATCGTGCAACAGCAAAGCTGTTATGGACCTGGACTGCGTTAAGGGAACCAATAAATGGTTCGTCGCTCCTCCCGGCTCCAACAACAAATCCACGGGCCGTATTTCTTGTATAGAGTTGGTCATAAAAATTTCATCAGCCTGTTTCAGCTCGTCCCAACGGTACAGGCCTTGCTCACAAGGAATGTCTCGCAGTTGCGCCAGCTCCAAAATGAACTCACGTGTAATGCCTGGCAGAATCCCTGTAGACAAGTCAGGGGTATACAGCGTATTATTCCGCACAAAAAACAAATTGCTGACCATTCCCTCTGCCAGAAAACCATCTGCCGTAAGCATCAATCCTTCAGCCTTATAACGGACAGCCTCGGCATATTGCTGCAGTTCCCGCTTAGCAAGAATATTATTCATATAATGAAGCGACTTTAAGCGAATCTCACCCTCGGGAGTGTTTCTGGGGGTTCGCAACAACTGAAGCGCGGATGGGGAAGTTGATCGCTCGGTTTGTGTATTGGTAGAGGGCAATGGTTTAGCGAACAAAATATGGTTGGGACGCGTATAGTCACCCGCTGGTAAGCCTAGCATCTCTTCGCCCGCTGATACGGTGTACCGGATATAGGCTTCATCCAGTCCATTTGCTACCATCAGACTTTGAATATGTCTCGTAAGACGCTCCTCGTTCGGTTGAAAAGGAATACCCAGCATGCGGCAGCCTTCCGCTAGTCTGTGCAAGTGCCGATTTAGCAGAAATGGAACGCCCTTGTAGGTACGAAAAGTTTCAAATAAACCCATTCCGTACAAAAAGCCGTGATCACTTACGTGAATCACGGCATCTGCGGCTTCCGTGAGGACGCCATTGACTCCAATATATTTCATCAATCAGACGCCTACCTTGCGTTTTAGGAAATTGCGCAATAGTTGATGCCCATAGTCCGTAATAATGGATTCGGGATGGAACTGGACTCCTTCTACGGCAAATTCTTTATGCCGCAAACCCATAATTTCACCTTCTGCGGTTTCAGCGGTAATCTCTAGACATTCAGGCAGGCTCTCGCGCTCCACCAGCAACGAGTGATACCGGGTTGCTGTGAACGGAGAAGGCAAGCCTTCAAATACCGACGTATTGTGATGGAGAATCGGTGATGTTTTACCGTGCATGAGTCGTTCAGCCCGGATAACCTTACCGCCAAAAGCCTGTCCGATGGCCTGGTGGCCGAGGCAAACGCCGAAAATCGGAATGCGACCTTTAAAATGGCGGATCACATCCAGCGATATTCCCGCCTCGTTCGGTGTGCATGGACCCGGCGAGATCAAAATATGCTCTGGTGCCAGCTCTTCTATGCCTTTCACATCAATCTCATCGTTCCGTTTTACGGTTACTTCTTCGCCAAGTTCACCCAAATATTGAACAAGATTGTACGTAAACGAATCATAATTATCAATCACCAAAATCATACGACTCACCCTCCTGTGATACCGCTCCTGCTCAAAGCGGCTTCTTCTTCACCACATTGTACCGCCTTCATGACAGCTCTGGCCTTGTTCCGACATTCCCGATATTCTCTGTACGGCTCTGAATCGACGACGATCCCCGCACCTGTCTGTAAATAGGCAGTGCTGCCTTTAACAGCTAATGTTCTTATTATAATATTTAATTCCATATTGCCGTTATAGTCAATCCATCCAAGGGACCCTGTATAAGGCCCCCGACGAACGGGCTCTAATTCTTCAATAATTTCCATGGTGCGCACCTTGGGTGCACCGGTAATGGTTCCGCCTGGAAAGGTAGCAGCAATTACATCTATAGCCGTACGACCTGAGGCTAACTTCCCCTCAACCTGAGAAACCAAATGCATAACGTGCGAATAGTATTCGACAGTCAGCAGTTCAGGCACATGCACCGATCCGTATTCGGCAATCCGTCCGATATCGTTACGCTCCAGATCGACGAGCATAATATGCTCGGCACGTTCTTTTTCACTTGATAGAAGTTCGGCAGACATAGCGGCATCTTCATCCGGTGTCAGCCCCCTTCTTCTGGTACCTGCAATAGGTCGTGCGCTCACACGTCCATCCTCCAGCTTCACCAGCAGTTCCGGCGAGCCACTGACGATCCGTAAATCTGGCATGCGCAGCATACCCATATAAGGGGAAGGATTCAGCAGACGAAGCCATTCATATATATTTTCAGGGAGGGCTACAAGCGTACGTTGCTGACGAATCGACAAGTTAACCTGAAATACATCTCCCTGGGCAATGTATTCCTGCACACGTTTCACGGCATGTTCAAAATCTTGTTGGTTGAATGCTGCTGTCCAACCTTCAGATTCATGATGAGCAGCCTCTAGTTCTTCTTCGGCGAGCCTAGCACAACGACGGGGATAAGCAGGATCAGTCTCTCCGGCATTTATGATTTTGTTCCACTGAGTCAGCATACGTTCTGCACGTTGAGCAGCCTCCGCATAATACCCGCAAAGTATAGGTTTTTCCCCATCCATAACGTGATTGGCCAAGTCGGTATGACTACCGACTTTATCGGAATGGGCAGGAGTGGGCATATGAACAGCACAATATATGCACGATGTTTCGTGATCATAAATCCATAGCTCATTCACCCGCATCCATACATAATCAGGTATGCCCGTATCGTCTGCAGCTTGAGTTGGCAAACGCTCCAACGAGCGAGCTACATCGTAGCCAAGATAACCCGCAAATCCTCCAGAGAAAAAAGGCATGCCAGGTACACGCGGCGCACGGTAAGGGGCGATCCATTCGTTCATGACTGTCAAAGGTTGTCCATGCATGTCACCATGCTTTCCACTTTGTAAATCAGTCCAAACTGCATGTTCTCCCTTGCCTTCCAATACAGCAACTGGATTTAAGGCCAGATAGGTATATCTCCCACCTTTAGCGCTCTCCAGCAAGAAGGCATATGGCGACGAATCCTCCCAAGCCTTCCGCCACGATGACGGTAACCCGCCAACGGGTAATTGGTACTCAGCAATATAGGGAAGTATACTCCAGCCTTCCTCCTGCCAAATCTGCCACTGCGCCTCCGTCACTCTAGCTGTCGATTTCATCCGTGTGTGCTTCCCCTTCCCTTACTTTGCAAAAAGTCTACATTCTCTCCTTAAAAAGAAACCCCCACCCCCCGGCAACAGGGAAATGAGGGATTCCTTACGTATAGTATACACAATTACGACATAATTACAGCTCGAAATTGTATAGTGGTGTACTCAGGTAACGTTCGCCATTACTTGGAACGATGACAACAATCCGCTTACCCTTACCTAATTGCTTAGCAAGCTTCAAAGCCGCATGAATAGCCGCACCGGATGAAATACCAGACAAGATGCCTTCTTCCTTGGCTACTTTACGCGCTACCTCGAAAGCTTCATCGTTTTCTACATGAATAATTTCATCATAGATGTCACGGTTTAAAATTTCAGGAATAAAGTTGGCACCAAGTCCTTGAATTTTATGGGGTCCTGGCTTACCACCTGCTAGCAGTGGAGAAGAAGCAGGCTCTACAGCGACAATTTTAACTTCAGGGAATTCTTTCTTAAGCACTTCTCCTGCACCAGAAATAGTCCCGCCCGTACCTACTCCCGCTATAAAAGCGTCCAAAGTTCCGCCGATGGAACGAATCGCTTCCACAATTTCAGGACCGGTCGTTTCACGATGAATTTTGATATTGGCTTTGTTCTTGAACTGCTCGGCAGCGAAATATTCCGGATTTTCACTCAGCAACTCTTCCATTTTCTTAACGGATCCGTTCATACCTTCTGACCCAGGTGTTAACACAAGCTCGGCTCCATAAGCACGCAACAAATTACGACGCTCTATGCTCATCGTTTCCGGCATAACGATTACTGCCTTATAACCCTTCGCAGCAGCAACCATAGCCAAGCCGATTCCTGTGTTACCGCTAGTTGCTTCAATAATTGTACCGCCTGGCTTAAGTAGCCCTTCACGTTCAGCTTCTTCTACCATACTAATCGCAATACGGTCTTTTACACTGGAGCCCGGGTTCTGATATTCCAGTTTCAGATAAATTTCGGCGCTATCTCCCGGTACGATCCGGTTGAGGCGAACGAGGGGAGTTTCCCCGATAAGTTCAGTGATGTTATTAACAACTTTAGCCATGATAATTCCTCCCTGACTGTAGATGATATATTAACAATTGCGAAATCACATTCTAGATCATTCTTGGTAGATCGTTCTTATTTTGTGCAGTTCATTTAATTTCCGATAAAAATAGTGGGTTTTACACGCTAATCATAACAATCTTCAATTCCAATGTCAATACGAGTGAAAAGCCGCGATGCTGACATCCCACGTTATCAGCATCGTGCTTCCTTCGAACCAAGATTCTTTCACTATGTTACAGAGAAGCGGAGGGTACATCTTTTCCAGATAAAATACGCGCTCCATATTTATCACGCAGACTCTTCTCGACCTCTTCCAAAGGAGCGGCCTGTGCAAGCGCAAGAGATCGGCGGATTTGCTGCCGAATCTGCTGCTTATCCGGAGAAGTCTTTAGCCGGATATCTTGTACAAAAATGACGGCGTAGCCATCGTTAACAGAGATGGGACCTGCAACATCCCCAGAGCTTAGTTCTCTTGCAGCCTTCATAATGGCCTCCGGTTGAAGTGGATCATATTCGTCCACCCATCCCAGCTGTCCGCTGCTATCTTTGCCGAAAGGCTTACCTGTATGTTCTTGAATCAGCACATCGAAGCTCTCTCCTTGCTTGACCCGATCAAGCAACGCCTCTGCTTCCTCCGCTTTAGCCACATAAAGAGCTGCCAGTTTGATCTGCTTACCGACGGCAAATTCCTCGGGGTGCTGCTCCCAATACTCGTCAATCTCCGCTTCCTGAACCTGGATACCCTGCGTGGCTATTTTCTCCAATCCAATTCGGTACTCCGCTTCATTCCGCAAATCAACCGGACCTAAGCCAAACTGTCGCTGCATTTCCTCAAAATAGGCGTGATCAGAGTCGTACCCTTTACTATCCTGCTCCAGCACCTGCTGTAAATCCTCTTGGGTGATCTTGATACCGAGACGCTTGGTTTCAGCCTGCACGGCTTTACGATTCAACATTTGCAACAGCGTATTGGTTCCATATCGCTTTTTCAGTTCCGCAATCCACTGTTCCTCCGATATGCCTTCCTGACTCATCTCCGCCACAGTATGATCGCCGTCATCCTTGCTTACATCACCCGGCTTTAACAGCCCCCGAAGCATGATCAGACCACCTAAGGCGGCGACGCTAACGGTCAGAATAATGACAGCTGTCCATAATCCCTTCTCCCGTGTAGTCATCGCTTGCACCGCCCATCCGGTTAGGCCTTGGCTTGATCTAACAAATCTTGCAATTCGTCCTTATTAAACTGATAAGCCTCATTACAAAAGTGACACACGACCTCAGCCTGTCCTTCTTCCTCAATTAATTGCTCTAATTCGCTTTCTCCCAAACTGATCAATGTTTTTTCCACACGTTCCCGTGAGCACTCACATTGAAAATGGATATCCAATTCATCGAGGATACGAACGTCCGGCAGCATCCAGCGCAGCATTTCATCAAGTTCCAGCCCTTGATCCAATAGAGCTGTAACTGGCGGAATAGAACCGACTGCATTTTCGATAGCTGTAATCTCATCATCATTTAAGCCTGGAAGCAATTGAATAATAAATCCACCTGCCACAATAACCGAGTTATCAGTATCTACCAGCACGCCCAAGCCCACCGCCGATGGGGTCTGCTCTGATTTGGCAAAATAATAGGTAAAGTCCTCACCCAGCTCACCGGAAATAATCGGGGTACTGCCGCGATACGGTTCTTTTAACCCCAAATCCTTGATGATATGAATGAATCCCTCTGTACCTACGGCACCCGCTACATCCAGTTTGCCCATACTATTGCTCGGCAAATGCACATGCGGTTCAGTAACGTAGCCTCGCACTTCACCTACAGCATTGGCATCAACGACGATTTGCCCAATCGGACCGTCACCTTTAACTTGAATGGTCAATCGCTCTTTGCCTTTTAACATAGAACCCATAATTGCACCCGCTGTAAGAGTTCGTCCCAAAGCAGCGGTTGCCGTAGGATAAGTATCATGTCTTCTCCGCAATTCCTCTACCAATTGAGTGGTCCGAACAGCAAAAGCTCTAACCCTTCCATCCATGGCTGTACCGCGAATAAGTCGATCCTGCTTATTTTCCATATTGATATCCTCCCCTATTCTCCAGAGCAGCTATGCTGCTTATTTTCGTTAGTGTTTCCTCATCATTGAAGCATGATTTCCTGCTATATAAACAACCTGCATCGACAGATCACGCGAATTGTTCAAAAACGTAACATATTTCAGTATAGACGAAAAACGCCGCTAATCCAAACCGATAAGATCACCGGTTGGCCTCAGCGGCAGCTTATATCCACTTTTTTTATTCGGCGTTACGTTGGTAAATGATGCGTAATCCTTCAAGCGTCAACATCGGCAACACCTTTTGAATGCTCTCTGTCTCTGATGCGATTAGCTCAGCAAGACCTCCGGTAGCAATAACCGTAGGCTCTGCCTGCATTTCTTCCTTAATGCGCCTCACAATGCCATCCACTTGCCCGGCATAACCGAAGATAATCCCGGCTTGCATGGCATGGACCGTATTACGACCAATGACCTTTTTGGGTTTCTCCAACTCGATACGGGGTAGCTTGGAAGCCCGTTGATACAGTGCCTCCGTCGAAATTCCGATACCCGGCACAATTACTCCGCCCAAGTAGTTTCCCTTATCGTCAATACAATCAAACGTCGTCGCTGTTCCAAAATCCACCACAACCAGAGGCCCGCCGAACCGTTCGACAGCAGCCACTGCATTCACGATCCGGTCCGCCCCTACTTCACGCGGATTTTCATAACGCAGGTTAAGACCGGTCTTGATTCCCGGTCCGACGATTAACGGCGTTCTGCCTATGTATTTATCGCACATTTCCTCCAATACACGGACCAACGGCGGAACGACAGAGGAAATGATAACCCCCTGAATGTCATCCTTTACTACGCCACCCATACCAAAAAGATTATGTATAAGTACGCCGTATTCATCAGCGGTTGCCTGTCTGGAGGTACTAATCCGGTAATGATGCAGCAGCTCGCTTCCCTTGTACATCCCCAGAACAATATTGGTATTACCTACATCCACTACAAGAATCAATGGGTGTCACCTAACTTTCTTTGCGTTAAGGTCAAGGCTGATATCCAGGTTATGAAAAGAGTATGTCAGCCTGCCTACAGAAATCACATCTACGCCACTCTCAGCCATCTTACGCACTGTATCCAGGGATACATTGCCTGAGGCTTCTGTTTTGACATGAGGGGCCCGTTCACGAATGAAACGAACGGCTTCCTTCATATCTGGGGCGGACATGTTATCCAGCATAATAATATCCGCCCCGGCTTCCAGAGCTTCCTGAACTTGTTTCATGTTTTCCGTCTCTACTTCAATGGTCATCGTATGGGGTATATGGGCGCGCGCTCGACTCACCGCCTGTGCAATCCCACCCGCGCCCTTAATATGGTTATCCTTAATCATAACAGCATCGTACAGGCCAAAGCGATGATTCGAGCCGCCGCCCACACGAACAGCATACTTCTCCAGCAGTCGATGACCCGGTGTTGTTTTACGTGTGTCAACCAAGCGAGTGGAAAGCCCATGCAATTGATCTATAAAAGATTGAGTCCGCGTTGCAATACCGGACATCCGTTGGAGTAAATTTAACGCCAGTCGCTCTCCAGTCAGAATCGCATGGGTACTCCCCGTCACTTCTGCCAAAACGCTTCCCTTTTCAATCCACTGTCCATCGGTCACCCGCGGAGTGAACGACAAGGAAGGGTCCACTACCCGAAATACAAGTGCAGCCACGGGTAAACCCGCAACTACACCGCTCTCCTTGGCATGAATGACAGCCTTGGATTGGTGACCCGGCTCAATCGTCCAGCGCGTGGTCACATCGCCGGAACCTGTATCTTCTCGCAGCCAGCTGCGAATTTGTGCCGTCAGTTCTTCCTGATATCCACTAAACTCTCCATAAAGCTCGCTGTTAGATGTCATGAACGCACTCCTCCGTTATGCCTTGCTCACGTCGCTGCTGAACATGCTTTCGCCATACGCTATCATCTGTCTCAGGAAAATCCTCGCGATAATGCGCTCCTCGGCTCTCCTCACGCAGCAGCGCACCATCTGTTACTAACAATGCACAGGTGAGCAAATTGGCAAATTCGATCTCTTCCTGGCTGGCAATCACGGCCTCAAAAACAGGCATTTGCCCTTGCAGCTCATCTAACGCTGCTTGCAGCCCTTCGCCGTGCCGACGAACTCCAGTATAACGAACCATTGTTTCTTGCAGCTTATGCCGCTGCTCCACGACGGATAAAACCGGGAACTCTGCACGGTTATCGCTGTAAGATATCAAAGTATGACCGACCAGCGGTGGCAATGAATGTAGCCGCTCGATAATCCTGCTGGCGAATACAATAGCTTCAGATAACGAATTGCTCGCCAGACGATTAGCTCCGTGAACACCCGTGGAAGAAGTCTCCCCGCAGGCGAACAAACGTCTAATGGAGCTTTCCCCATACAAATTAGTCTGAACACCACCCATCATATAATGGGCAGCAGGCGCAATGGGAATCCAGTCTGTCGTCATATCCAAACCAAATGACAGACATGTCCGATAAATCGTTGGAAAACGTTGTTTAACCCGCTCAGGCGGCTCATGTGTAATATCCAGGTATACAAGCGTAGCTTGGGTGCGTTCCATCTCATGAATGATAGCACGGGCTACGATGTCTCTGGGTGCAAGCTCCTGCCGGGAATCATACTGCTCCATGAAACGTTCTCCGTGAATATTGCGTAACACGGCTCCTTCTCCCCGTACGGCTTCGGAAATTAGAAACCTTGGAGCACCCGGATGGCACAACGCCGTAGGATGAAACTGTATGAATTCCATATCACGTACAACCGCCCCCGCACGATATGCCATAGCGATACCATCTCCGGTTGCGATATCTGGGTTGGTCGTATAACGGTATAATTGCCCGCTACCTCCTGAGCACAAAATCGTTGCATTTGCAGTTATATACGATCTTTCCCCATCCGGCTTTTGGACGAGAGCCCCGATACATTCGCCATGCTCCGTCAGCAGGTCGATGACCATACATTCTTCCCACACTTCGATACCGGGATGGGCAGCAACCTGCTGTGACAACGCACGAACAATTTCATGACCGGTGGCATCTCCATTCGCATGCAAAATGCGCCGATGACTATGTGCACCTTCCCGTGTCAACGCTAGTTGGCCATCCACACGGTCAAAGGCCGTTCCCAAACGTATTAACTCCTGAATACCACCTGGACCTTCATGTACAAGCGTTCTGACCGCCTCTGGTTCACACAGACCAGCACCAGCAATCAGGGTATCCTGCATATGAGAAGCAGGTGTATCCTCGTCCGATGTGACAGCAGCAATGCCACCTTGAGCATAACGTGTGTTGCTCTCCATCAAGGCCTTCTTGGTGATCAGCAACACTTTCCGATTCTCCGCAGCCTTAATCGCCGTATATAAGCCCGCAATGCCGGAGCCGATAATTAACACGTCGGCTTCCAATTTGGTCAATTCCGCTACATCAAAATCAACTAGATATCTTGGAATCATGCCTTCACCTGATTTCACAGAAGAATAGCGCACACCATAGGTTGTACAGTATGCGCTCACGATATATGTTCAAAATGATAGAAAGTCGATTGCAGCGGCTGTTGGCTTTTATAAGCTAAAAAGACGACAGCCGTTTATTTAACAATAAATGTACACAACGTTCCTCTGTCTGTCAAATCACGTTATCAATAATCTTCCACATTTTAAAAAGCTCCGGAAAACCAATAGTTACTGGTTCCCCGGAGCTTACATATATGCTTATTCAACTATCCATTAGATGATCAGGTTGTTGTCGGTGGAGTACCACCGGAGTTGCCCGAATTGTTATCATCCTCTGGCTTTTGCAGATTAGGGATATCATTCGGTTGATCCGTTGTATTCTTAGGCTCTTCATCCTTACCTTGAATACGTACACGGACGTCTCCAATGTTGTCGATCACAGGCTCACCGCTTTCCGGCGTTCCTTCTCCCTCATTCGTACCACCATTCAAAGAACCTGTCTCGATCAAACGTTTGATTTGCTCAAGTTCCAAGGTTTCTTCTTCCAGCAAGGTTTGAGCGATCAGATGAACCTCTTTGGAATACTTGGTCAGGAGTTCTCTAGCACGCTCATAAGATTCAGTGATGAAGCGATTCATCTCCTGGTCAATCTGATAAGCGATCTGATCACTGTAGTTCTGCTCATGACCGATATCCCGTCCAAGGAACACTTGGCCTTGCGAAGTGCCGAACTGCATCGGACCTAGCTTCTCACTCATACCGTATTCTACGATCATGCTGCGTGCGATGCTTGTTGCTTGCTGGAAGTCACTGTAGGCTCCTGTTCCGATCTCACCAATAAACAGTTCCTCGGATACGCGTCCACCCAACAATCCAGTGATTTTGTCCAGCAATTCCTGCTTGGTTGTCAGCATGCGGTCTTCCTTCGGAAGCATGATGACATATCCGCCTGCACGTCCACGTGGAATAATCGTTACCTTGTGAACCATATCGGCGTTTTCCAAGAAGAAGCCGATAATCGTATGGCCTGCCTCATGATAAGCAACAATTCGTTTTTCGCGGTCACTGATTACGCGGCTGCGTTTTTCAGTACCTACGATAACACGGTCGATGGCTTCGTCTACTTCTCGCATCGAAATATCTCTGCGGTTACGACGAGCCGCCAACAAGGCAGCTTCGTTCAGCAGATTTTCCAGATCAGCGCCCGTAAAGCCTGTTGTACGTTTCGCAATTACGTCCAATTTAACATCCTTCGTTAATGGCTTGTTGCGTGCATGTACATACAATACTGCTTCGCGGCCTTTAACATCCGGACGGTCAACCGTAATTTGACGGTCAAAACGTCCCGGACGAAGCAATGCCGGGTCCAGAATATCCGGACGGTTTGTCGCGGCTACGATGATGATACCTTCGTTTGCGCCGAATCCATCCATCTCTACGAGCAATTGGTTGAGCGTCTGCTCACGTTCATCATGTCCGCCACCCAATCCGGCGCCACGTTGACGTCCAACGGCATCGATTTCGTCAATGAAAATGATACAAGGTGCGTTCTTCTTCGCATTCTCAAACAAATCGCGAACACGGGAAGCACCAACCCCGACGAACATTTCTACAAAATCAGAACCCGAAATGCTGAAAAAAGGTACTCCGGCCTCGCCTGCAACAGCTCTTGCCAACAGTGTTTTACCCGTACCTGGAGGGCCCACTAACAGAACACCTTTTGGAATACGAGCGCCCACAGCTGCGAACTTGCGTGGGTCCTTCAAGAATTCTACGACTTCGACAAGCTCCTGCTTCTCTTCGTCAGCCCCTGCCACGTCCTCAAAGGTAACCTTCTTCTTCTCTTCGTTATACAGACGGGCTTTGCTCTTACCGAAGTTCATAACTTTGCCGCCACCGCCCTGTGCCTGATTAAACAGGAAGAAAAACAACAGGAACATGATCACCAAAGGAATGATAGAAGTCAAAAATGTCAGCCAAATGCTTTCGCCTTCCATTTTCTTCTGCACGTATTCAAACCCGTTCGTTTCGCTGGCATTCACCAGTTCACTTAGCGCTTGATCCGTTGGCGGAACATATACGGAAAAATTGGTCGATTTAGCATTAGCCGGCTGCTTCTTATATGCACCGGTTACAAGATAGGCGTAACCGTCAAATTGGACCGTTACTTTAGAGATATTATTAGCTTTAACCTCTTGCCGTAATTGGTCATATCTAGGGAGATCGGAGGCTTCGTTACTGTTGCTAACAAACTGAACGATACCCACCACAACTAAAAAAAGAATCAAATAAAAACCAGAATTCCGGATGAACCGATTCATCCCCTACCTCCTCTCGAGACACTTAAGTTATTTTACCATAGCCTGTAAGCCCTTCTCAACAAAGGACCCTATTTAGTCCTAGGACTGGAGGCTGAGATTAGCTGGTATAGATTTCCGGCTTCAAAACCCCTATGTATGGGAGGTTCCGGTAGTGCTCGGCATAGTCCAGACCATAGCCGACAACAAACGCATCCGGAAGCGTAAATCCGGTATAATCAGCTTCAAGATTAACGGTCCGGCGTGCAGGCTTGTCGAACAACGTTACGACACATACCGAATTGGCATTACGATTCTTAAGCAATTCAATCAAATGTGTCAGCGTCAGGCCACTGTCGATAATATCTTCGACAATCAGAACATCGCGTCCTTCCACTGAAGCGTCCAAATCTTTAATGATTTTAACAACGCCTGATGATTTGGTGGATACTCCATAACTTGATACAGCCATGAAATCAAGCTCTAACGGCACTGTAATGGCTTTAACCAAATCTGCCATAAAGATAAACGCACCCTTCAGCACGCAAATCACCAATGGATTTTTTCCTTCATATTTCACGCTAAGCAGTGCGCCCAATTCCTTGATTTTACTCTGAATTTCTTCTTCGCTGATCAATACTTCCTGAATATCATTTTGCAACGGTGTAAACCTCCTAAGTTTATACTATGAAAGCCGTTCCTGCGCAATTACCGGTGCCCCGGACTCTCTCGTCTTTGCCATGACATATATATAACCGAAGACGTGTGCTTTTGCACCGCGGCATGTACAGAACGTCGTACGCCCGGAATCCAGAGAATAGCTCCAGAGTGGTCGCAGACGATAGGAATAACGGAACGCATTGAAGGAGGTATTTTTTCATCAATAAAAATATCTTTAACCTTTTTTCTTCCGTTTAATCCCATTACATACATGGTATCTCCAGGTAATCGCGAGCGTACAGTCAACGGCAGACTCAATTCATCTGCGTCGAACCACGCTTCCTCCTCATTCGCCGGATTGTGTCCATCCGCATAAGAAGCCTTTCGCCACCGAAGTATACCCCCTGCCTCAGGCAACTCAAGCTCACCGGAAATAGGCAATACGCTCAGTCCATAGCACCATTCGCCCATAACGACTTGCGTACGGTCAAACAAAACCGCTTGGTCATATTCGCGGACTCCAACCGCACCGCCGCCCAAGTCCAAACTCCACGTAGACGATGCCTCTTGGAGAAGTCTTAGTCGTACGGTCTCAATTTTACGAAAATCTAAATTTTCACTGTCCGAAGGCAGATAATTTAATATTAGTTTAATCAACCTCCGTTGTAAAGCAACGGATAGCTTACGGTATGAAGCGATGGAAAACATGTACCTGTCATTATCCAAACGCACCATTTTCTCGTACGCCGAAAGCGTAGATTCCTCCATAAAGTCATTTTCGTCAGCCATCGTTTCGGCCAGCCGGTTCAGGGACGGTGTCAGTTGTTCATTATATTGCCCCAAAAAAGGAAGCACATCCATGCGGATGGCGTTACGGCGGTATTTGGACGATAAATTAGTGCTGTCTGTCACATAGGAAAGGCCATAAAAGTTACAAAACTCAATCAGGTCAGCCTTGTACATACGAAGCAGCGGGCGAATGAGTTGCACATTTTTTTCCTTGCGCGCCAAACGCATACCCGCCAAACCCGCTGGGCCGCTACCACGCAGCAAGTGCAAGAGAACCGTTTCCGCCTGATCGTCGCCATGGTGAGCCATTGCAATATGCTGTGCTTCCCACTTCGTAGCCGTATCATGTAAAAAGCTGTATCGTAGCTCGCGAGCTGCTTCCTGTGGCCCCTTCCCGCTCTCTTTCATATAAGTGGGTACATCAACCCGTATCATTTCAAATGGAAGCTCAAGCTTTCGTGCAATATTGCGTACCTCTTCAGCCTCGGCATCCGATTCCTCTGGCCTGAAACCATGATGGACGTGAGCGCAAACGAGTTGTAAAGGCATATGTATAACGGATATTTCATGTAAAATGTGCAAAAGGGCCACCGAATCCGGCCCACCGGATACAGCAACCACAATGCGGTCTCCGGGGCTCCACAGTGAATGATCTCGCGCCAAAGCGAGCACTTCCTGTACAACACCGGTCGGTTTTGTTGTTCCCATTCACGACCCTCTTTTCTCCCGACCGTAAAAATGATGATCATCTGTTATCTTATGTAAGTCATGCCGCTACCTTAACGCAATCCAGAGCGCTCCGGCAAGCAGCAAAAGTGATACCGTGAAGGCATACCCCAGCCAGCGTGAATTCCCTCTTTTGACGGACGATTGCCTGACATGTGCGGAAGCCAGACGTGACCAAGATCGGGCCGCTGCACGAGTATCGGAATATTCTCCACGCACTGCACCCAGCAGCCATTCGGCGTAGGGGCGTAATACACGGCTGCGACGAATGATGACTGTCAATTCTGCCGTATTGCGTAGCTGTGGCAGCCTGCTCGCAGCCGCCTTTAACGATTCACTCTCCAATATATGAATCGTTAGAAGAGCAAAGGCAAACAGGTCATACTGGGAATCGGCATTTCGGCTACCAGCATTCCAGAACCCCCTGTCATACCATTCTGTAAATTGTTTAACACTCCGACCTGCAAGGGACACTCCACCATAATCAATTAATTCAGCCTCTCCATAGGCATTGACCAAAATATTCTGCGGCTTCAGGTCGCCAAACACCCATCCTGCCTGATGGAGATCTGCCAGACGATTCAGTATGCCGGTTCCAGCCACACCATACCATTCGGACCCTTTGGCTGCCACAAAACGATGAAGCGGATCACCCTTAACGTATCGCATAACATAAAAGGGGATCTCCCCGCTGCGTAACACTACATCATCCACCTCAAACAAAAAGGAGGGATTCCCATTTCGCTGGAGGGCGGCCTGAGTCCCCTGAGACTGCAATGTGGTCAGCACATTAATCTCCGATTGCAGATCAAGCGTGTTCTTCCCCATTTTCAGAGCAAATTGCCGATCGGCCTGTGCTTCTTTTACCAAATATACAGTTCCGTTCGCTCCCCGGCCCAGCAAGCGCTGGATGACATAGCTGCTCCGCTTCCACTTGCCCTTGATGACCGTTCCGGGTGCAAGAACGGGATCAGACGACGTAGTCACCGAGCATCCCTTCTCCTTTGCCATAGGATTCTTCCAGATCTTTCTGCTCCCCTAGTGTAACATATCGGTAATAATCAATCACTTGTAAAATGGCTGGACCTGTCGGCGTCGCCCCTTTCATCCGCAAACGTCCGAATATCGATTTGATCTGGTTAAGCTCAGAGGTCCAACCGATATCCATGACCGCGTCTTCCCCCATTCGTCCGCCCGGAAAATGAAATACAGATATACGGCTAAGCCCGCTTCTGGACTGTAAACTGAGCAGCAAATCACGGATGCTGTCCTCTACAGCAGGCAGCTTGGGCTTCATGCTCGCACTTGCATCAATGAGTAAAGCAATTTCCAGGGTGCTTGTTTCTGTCAGTTCATCCATCACCTCAACCACCTGGGCTCGTTTTGCCGGAGGCAGTTCACCGATATGTCGGGCGCCACCCTCACCCAAAATGTGCGTTAACTCTCTATTAACCGCCTGCTGAATGGTTTGAACCACCGTTTTGCGCGTCATCATCTGCATGGTCTGCGCCAACTGCCTCGTACCTACGATTTGGCTAAACCCTCCCCCTGCTTTAGCGATTTCCTGAATCTCCGCGCTGCCAAGCTCGCCTATGGTTCCATAATCTATGACTCCGGCGACGTTCACTGTAATACCCTCCCGTAAGGCCTGGGCTGCCGCCATGACTGGACTAACACCTACATTAGAGCATCCGTCTGTAATGATCAAAATTTGCTTCATCGCTTTTTGACCTCCGCTTCCTCTTAATCTATCCCGATAGATTCTATCTTTACCTAATCAGGAACGATTCAAACGAAGAATGCGGATTTTTAAAAATGAATAAGGAATTTCCCGGGCAATGTCGGCTTAACTCACCGTCCGCGGACGTTCCATCCAGCTCATGCCAGGTACATGAAGGGTTGCCCACTCTGGGCGGAAGTGATCTATTTTACTAACGACTACTGTCATATCATCATAGATTTGATTTTGTTGGTATCGAATAACCCGTTCTAGCAAACAGTCGGCCAACTGCTGTGGATCTTCACTTTCAATTTCCTGAATCATGCGTTTCATCCATATTTCTTTATTGACCGCATAACCCGGTGAATCGTATATACCGTCTGTAATCATAATGAGAATATCACCCGGCTGGAGTTGCAGTGATACCAAATCAATTTCAATATCCTGTATAATGCCAATCGGCAAATTACTGGCAGATACGGGAATGACCTCCTCCCCTCTTTTAATAAAGCTCGGTGTAGACCCAATCTTCATAAAGGTTGTCCGGGCGGTGTACTGATCAATCAGCGCCATATCAACCGTAGCATACATTTCCTCAGGTGATCGCAGCATCAGGACAGAGTTAACCGACTTGATAGCCAGTTTTTCGTCCATGCCCGATTGCAGTAATTCTTCCAAAATGTTAAGTGCTGCGCTGCTCTCTTGCTGCGCGCGCTCTCCGTTCCCCATACCATCGCTTAAAGAGACTGCAAAAGTCCCGTTCCCTAGCTCCATCATGCTATAGCTGTCTCCTGAGAAAAAATCCCCTCCTTTGGCGGCACTTGCTACTCCTGTTGCAATCTCATACGTTTTGGCAGAGCCGAACATGACTGTAGCCAAGCCCTGACGGCGATCGGCCTCCGTTTCGCGCATCACAGCTATATGCTCGTCCAGTATGTCCGACAGCAACGGAGCAATGATTTTCCGACATTCATCAAATCCCCTTGTATAGGCATGGACAATCTCAATTTCCACCTGACCTGCATCCAGGTTAATAATCTCAATGGATTGGATAGACAAGCCCAGTCTATCAAGAGCCTCCCGTATTTGCTCTTCCTGCCGATGCATGGTCTGCCCTTCCCGCTGAATTTCTCGCGCTAAATCCTCCATAATTTGCGATACGCCCGATAGTTGGTCAGCAACAAGCTGACGACTATCGTATACTTGGCGCTTCCACTGCATATTATGCTGGTAGAGGCTATACTGCTGTTTCATCACTTGCAGCACAGCGCCCGTTTTAGCGCATGCCTTACTCCATTGCGGAGGTATCTGCTCTGGCTCCAAATCCGGGTTGTCCTCAATGGCGCTCATCATTTCCGTCATATACTGATGGGTTTGCATAAACTTGCCGTCCCAGCACTGCTCGCACTTGAAGCAGGAGGCACACGTTCCCTCCGCCACAGCGTTCATAAAATGCTCGATTTCACCATCCGACTTCGCGCTCTCACTCGCAGATATCTGGTGAAAGCTGCGGGATAGCTGACTGAATACGCGGGAAAATTTCGTCACCCGCTCGGCAGTGAGATCACGGACCCTTTTGGCATACTCATGCTGAGATTTGGCGTGATCCTGCGTACCAGGAACATAGGTGGAAACCGCTTTAAAGAAACTTTTTGGGGTCATTAAGAATAATAGAATCGCCGCGCAGCTCTCCCAGGTTGAGGTCAGCACGTCTCCGGTCCCGTCCAAATAAATGGTCAGAATTGAGGAACCTAGCAGCATCCCAAGCGCAACAGCACCTTTTCGCCCTTCACGCAGCATCCCTGCCAGCAAACCGGCAAAAGCAAGTAAACTCATCTGCACAATTGCGGACATATTGGCCAGACTTAAAATTAAACCGGTAATCACACCGACCGATGCACCCAGCGAAGCACCTCCCACCAAAGCAAACACTAAGACCAGATATCGCGACAGTACATGGTCGACAGACAGTGAATGAACGGTCCATCCTACCGCTCCCGTCATAACAGAGGCTAATAAAATAATAAGACATAAAATTTCCTCATTCTTGAGCTGGCTTGCCTTTTTGCGGTACGTAAACAACGGTATGGCCTGCGTGAACACTAGTGTAAGCATAAAGCTGAGAACCGCATCCGTTCCCACAATGACAAGTTCATACCACGTGAAAGACGGGGCCATTACGGCGTTAAATAAATTGACCATAAACACAGACAAGAAAACCATAAGCGGGGCATAGGATAATTCCAGACGGTCGAAGGTTCGTAGCCCGCGATACAGGAGATAAAATACCAGTAGCTCGCCGCCAATCATAAATAACGATGGATAAGGGGCTAACAGGCTGCCTAACACAACTGATATGGCTACAGGTAGCATCAGATCACGCCGAAGGAACGTAATGACCGCAAAATAAGCGAGGGCAAACGGAGAAAGCTCGTCCAAAATAGTGGCGCGTCCCAGTAGAACTCCCATAGCTGACAATAGCAGCATCCATCTTTGCGCCGTTACCCATTGCACCACTTTATGTGAATCCAGCCGTTTCTTGAGTCTGGAAGACCAACCTTCCGTACGCTCTTTGGATTTGGACTTTCTAGATTTCAACCCCGGAAAATGTACCACGTTCCATTTCTCCATCATGCGTCAGGCACCCCATTCATCAATTTGATGTTCCCATCTTAAACCGGAACGATTGAGAAAGTTTGTCAGAACCTCACGTCTTATTCCAAGAAATTTCCGACAAAAAAACGTTCTGCGCGAAAGGACAGAGCATCGCCCTGAACATCAAGCTACGCCCGTATGGAAGCAGATGGAAGTTGCATCCCTTTACTCCTTGCACGACCTCTCTATGTCGTCCATCCCCATGCCCAGACTAGCGATTTGCACAGAAGATAGACGGAAAACCGTTGGAGTTTGTCGGACGATTATGTCCACACGACAAAAAAAACATCCGCTTCCAGCACGATAGTTCTTCTCTTCTTCATCAAAATTGCGAATCTCATAAAATGCCCGTACGATTACCACTGGATTTATCGCCCACAGCCGTTGCTTATCGCATCTGTTGACGGTAAAACGCAAAAAAACCGTAGCAGTCTTTCGACTGTACGGTTTTCCGTGTATGGTTGATACGGTTGTCAAAGTGAATTAAACACGCTTCGCGCCGCGTCCTCCGCGTTTACCTTCGGTGTTCTTTTTCAGCGACGAAATGCGCTCCTCACTATCTTTCAGGAAGCGTGACATTTTATCCTCAAATGAAGGTTTACCCGGTGCAGGCTTGAAAGAACGGCCTCCACGATCGCGGTTGAAACCACCGCCACCACCACCGCGTCCTTGACTTGGACCTGAACCTCCACCGCCGAAACGGTCGCCTCCGCCTGGTCCTCCTGTACGCTCCGGTCTTGGAGCTCTTGGGGGACGGGCTTCACTTGCCGGCTTGTCAATCGTTTGCTTAATGGAAAGTCCGATTTTGCCATCTTTGTCAACATTAATGACTTTCACCGTCACAACATCATTAATCTTCAGGTGGTCGTTAACATCCTTAACATAGTTATCGGCGATTTCCGAGATGTGAACGAGACCCGTGACACCCCCAGACAAATCCACAAATGCTCCAAAATGCGTGATGCCTGTCACTTTGCCCTCTAACTTGGTGCCCACTTCAATTGCCATAGAATAAAATGATCCTCCCTTAAAATATACAACCGATTTTTTTGCAAAAAAATCCCGCTGTGGTGATTTGATTATACAAAATGGCGGAACCAAGGTCAACTAAGCATTGGCCCGATAATACTCCTATTTCTGATCTCCGATGATTGGCGTCTCTTCCGGTTTGTAAAGACCGTACTTGCTTCTGGCAATCTCTCCAATGTACTCAGGGTCCTGGAGACGATTTACTTCGGTTTGAAGCTGTTGTTCCGTTTGTGTAGCAGCTTGCTTCTGTTTTTCCTTCTGAATGAGCTGTTCACTTCGATCGGCCATAATCATCCCTTGAGAAAAAAAGGTGAAAATGGCCCAACTACCAAAGGCGGCAAGCGATAGCAACCAAATCATGATTCGCCTGCGCCCGCCCGCGTTGGACTTGGAGGACGTAGGAGATGAATGGCGATCTACAGACGAATTACGCATGATACTACCTCCTTCCAAACCATCTTTTTGCTGTGTTTTTCAGTCTGATGCCCAGCTTTACGAGCGACTCTGGAGTCTTCCAGCGCGCTTTAAGCGGACCGATCAACCATAGGATCGGCTTCCAAACCGGCATCAGGATGTATATCAGCATCCTTCCTAGGAACACAATAAGTGCCCATGTCCATCCGACCAGCTTGCGTAACAGCCGATACAGCGCTAACACCGGAAGAACAATCAGGATGCGCAGTATGCTGTTCACGATCAACGTCAGTCTGCGAACTATCTCTAATAACATTACCACAAAACGTTGGGTTGTAACACTAAAGGCCCAAAAATAGAGCCAAACCCCCAAAAGTAGTCCTAAAAAGACATAAAACCGCAGCTCACCGCGATTACTCGCGTATAGCACACGGAAAATAAACAAAGCCGAGGCCACCCAATACAGCACGTCCAACATATGAACGCTCCAACGGGCAAAATGAAAGCGGATGGACAGCACCCGGTAGCTGTCAAACACCACTCCCATAGCTATGCCCGACAACAGCATCCACGTCAACGTCAGCCATTGTGTGTAAGGGTTCATTTGAAGAGCTTGCCGAATAGGCTTTTTCCGTTTTTGGCCGGGGCCCCGGGCTCCAGGTAGACGAGGGAAGTAATCAGACCTTCAATGGACAGCAGCCCCTCTTCCAGACTGAGGTTTTTGATATGTAAATGTTGTCCGCGAATGGTGAGATGGCCCAGCTCGGTCTGAAGTAAAAATTCTTCACTGTCAAAGCTCTCCACATTGCTGACGCCTGAAATATCGAGCTGCTTGCGGCTTTGCATGCGCAGATCATGGTGCTTGGGCTTCCCTTGTTCAATCATGGCATGTACCCCTCCTTCTGTTCTTAGCTTATGAAGGGGGTTGTATGATTTAGAACTGCTTTTGCTCCTGATCAGCATATATTGGACGTAACCTTATCATCTAAAGAAAAAAGCACCCCTTCATAAAATTATGAAGGAATGCTTTCATGTACGACGTTATGATAAAATCAGATGTCTGCTTACCAGTTCAAACCGTTGTCCCTGGCAATAGGCTCTTCCTTTACCAAAGTGTACATACTTGCAGCCTCGTCCTTGCGTGTAGTGTCGGCGAGCCGTTCCACTCGCACGGTCACCAGCTTCTGGCCAAACTGGACGGTAATTTCATCGCCTACTTTGACCGCACTGCTCGGCTTGGCTTCGCGTCCGTTCACCAGCACTCTCCCTTGTTCGGAGACGTCCTTGGCTACTGTACGCCGCTTAATCAGCCGCGAGACTTTCAAGAATTTATCAAGACGCATTAGTTAACGGCTTCTTTAAGCTTATTACCGGCTTTAAAAGCAGGAACGGTCGATTCTGGAATTTCAATCGTGTTACCGGTTTGTGGATTGCGGCCTGTACGGCTGGAACGCTTACGCGTTTCGAAAGTACCAAAGCCGATCAGTTGCACTTTGTCGCCGCTAGCGAGTGCATCTGTAATTTCACCAAGAACGCCATTCAATACAGCTTCAACGTCACGTTTGCTCAAACCGCTTTTGCTGGAAATATTGTTGATCAGATCTGTCTTGTTCATAAGATAAAAGCCTCCCAAATGTCAAAAAATAATCATCACGCTGCATGTCCATATATGGAGCACACGTGAGGTCAAACTGTGGCCGAAGCCCTCCTGAATTCCACTGTAACACGTTCACCTATAAGCTACAGTTATTTTCAGAATTACTACAAGTTATTCTGGCTTGTCCTTAAAAATCCTGCAATGACAGGCGTTTTTTTATTCGACCCCAGTTAAGCCAACATCCTACTACAAAACTCTGCCCATTGGCAAGTCTGCTCAAACTGGGCGTGCTTTCAACCTTGCATATGTCTCCTTTACTGGCCTGTGCAGCCAGGGATTAATATGTGGAATCAAGCTTTGCCAAGGAGCTTTTTCGCTTCCTGCCAGTAGGTCTCCATTTCATCTACGCTGCTGTCTTCGGGACGACGTCCCTGCTCGCGTAATTTCTGCTCAATATACTGAAAACGGTCGACAAATTTGCGATTGGTGGCAGACAGCGCCTCTTCCGGATCTACTCCCATGAACCGGGCTGCATTCACAGCAACAAATAACACATCGCCTAACTCCAGCAACTGGGCTTCTACGGCATGCCCTTCACGTACCGCTTCCTTCAACTCAGCCACTTCTTCGTCCAATTTATCGAATACGCCTTCAATACTTTCCCAGTTAAAGCCTACTTTAGCTGCTTTCTTCTGGAGTTTGTACGATTTCATAAGAGCAGGCAAATCACGCGGAACCCCATCCAGTACGGAAGGGTATGCTGCCGCCGTGCCTTTAAGTCGTTTTTCCTCAGCCTTCATCTGCTCCCAGTTTTGCAGCGCCTCTTCCGCATCATTCGCTTGATTGTCACCGAACACGTGCGGATGGCGGAAAATAAGCTTATCATTCAGCCCTTGGATCACATCATACACATTGAAGGTTCCGACTTCCTCTTCCATTTGGGCATGCAGCAAAATTTGCAACAACAGATCGCCCAATTCTTCCTTCATATGCTCAGGGTCATCCTCATCTATCGTTTCGATGACTTCATACGTTTCTTCGATCAGATTTTTACGGATCGACTGATGTGTCTGTTCACGATCCCATGGACAGCCTTCCGGGCTGCGTAAAATATCGACAATCTCGTGCAGACGGTCAAAAGAACGCCGTTTCAGCGCCTCATCTTCACTGCGAGGTATGTATACCAAAGACAGATTTCCGTAGCCCTCCACTCGATCCAGCTCGTACAGCGGCACCTTGTGTACCGCTTCCTCACCTTCCACCCCAAGAGCATGACCGACATACACCTCATAATCGTCAGGATAACGCTCCATCAGGCACAGCTTCACATCAGAAGCGGTAAAGGCGTCATACACCTGTCCGATCAGCGTGTGCAACTGAGGCTGGAGCCAGCTTGCATCCAGTGTGCCTGCGTCCAACAGCTGGAAACCCTCAATCGGATCAAAACCAAGACGCACAAAAGCCTCATCCAAAAAACTTTCGCCACCCAAGATGTTCAGTTCAATCCCTTGCGCAGGACAACGCTCCTTGAGCAACTGCACCGCTGCTTCCGCTACCATCGGGTGACCGGGAACCGCATAGACGATTTCGCTTCCGTCCGTCGCTTTAGCAGCCGTTGCAATCAATTGGCTGGTAATTTCCTCGTATACCTCTGGAAAGGATTCCTTTGTCTCATACACCGTGTCAAACGACTCAAAAGCCACTTCAAACTCATTCAGCACTTGAACCGCCGGATGCTCCTTAGTCCGCAAATACAGGGCTGAAGCGCCCCGCATTTTGTTCAATATCCCTATCGTAAGCTGATCTGGATCTCCCGAGCCCAAACCTACGACCGTTAATGTTACGCTCATATCCAATCCTCCGTTCCGCAGAAACAAGGCCCATGCCCCGAAAAAACACACGGCGCAGACCCGCTTCCGCTTCCTTGCTTTGGCATTTACTATACCACAAAGTTATATAGGCTCATAAAATGGCTGTGCTGCTTCGCACCGTAAGCCGTATGGCCCCGGCTACGCCAGTACGCGCAGCCTGCGGAGCACGGCTGCCAGCGGGCGTCCAAGCTTGGGCACCGCCACAAGCTCGGCCTCCGTGATCAACCTCAAGCGTGCGAGGCCGATCACGAACACCACGGCGCCTGCGGCTACGCCCAGCAGGCTCTCCGCCGCTGCCGTGGTACGACCTCCGGCAGCCCATCCCAAGGCACCCAGCACA
>NZ_JCBAIQ010000028.1:0-64682 GCF_059772165.1 Paenibacillus sp. TY11
GCCGCCAGCGTTCGTCCTGAGCCAGGATCAAACTCTCCATTAAAGACCAACCGAAGTTGGTTTATAGAAAGAGCGATAAGCTCATTTTGAAACTGACGAGATAAAATATCTCTTGTTTGCTTCCATCTCATACAGCCTGATGGCATGTACCAAAATTTCAGCGTTGGATTTTGCAAACAAAATCCGTACTCACTCGTTGTTCAGTTTTCAAAGATCAAACCTGCATAATGTCTTGCTTTATCTTCGCTTTGTTTCACCACCGCATCTCAGCGGCGACTTGATTAATATAACATACATTCGGGATTTAAGTCAATACTTTTTTTGAATTTATTTTTTAATTTCATTCAAGCATTGTTCTCATAAAAAAATTCCCGGGCTTTAAGGGCCGAGAATTAATGTATCACATTTTTGAATTCGCCGTCAACTATATTTTAAAAATAAAAACAATACCGCATTAAAGTCACTAAAGCCACCCTTTTAGCCCAACTCTTTCCTTATCACTGATACATTTAAGTTTTTCATATAGCCTGTCCGAATAATATTATTTTCAATCCCAGTAAGAGCGCAATCCCAGGCAAGCCTAATATCGTTACCGCCCCCATCGTCACTGGATTAATCGGAATGTACACCTGGGTGATCCATCCTGAATAATTGATAACATACAATGCGATGGCTGCCAAAGCCATATGTGCCCCGAATACTACAAGCCAGCCGATACCCAGACGTTTTTTTAGGTTTAGATATATCAGTATCCCGACACAGGCAATCAGAACAAGCCAGACTGCCCCTCTCATTCAGCTCTCCGTTTGTGAACACGGTCCGCGTCATTGGCATACCCCGGTTCATCTGCAGGCAGGTGGAAACGATGTAAGCCTTGCTGTTTCGCACTTTTTAAATGTATCTGATATTTACGCTCCGCAGCCTCCAGAACAAAAATAGCGTAGTCGATCTCATCCTTACCCGTAGCTTCATGAAATAAACGATGCGCTCTTAACCACTCCGCATGCGAAGCCCGAATCTGGGCAAACAATTCCTGCCGATACTCCGCTTCTGATTTGCCGTTCTCCTGACGACGGAAATTTTGCTTCATCCGTTCCCACATCCATTCATCCTCCTCACAAGCTGAATTATGTGTACAGTCTGCAAGACTACCTTATTCATACTTATTGAACAAAGGACAAACTTAGAACCAGGAACGATCTATACTGCCGTCTATCACTACAAATAAAAAGGAGCCGTAGCGGCTCCCCAAGTGAGTCGAGAATGTCCAAGGACATTTCGGACTCTCTGTTTATAACGTATAAATACACCTATTAATTGAGCTCTCTACGGCCTTCCAGGGCTTTGGACAGGGTAACTTCGTCGGCATACTCCAAATCTCCACCCACTGGCAATCCGTGAGCAATACGAGTAACCTTGATTTCAAAAGGACGCACTAGCCGAGAAATGTACATGGCCGTGGCCTCTCCTTCAATGTTCGGATTCGTAGCCAAAATCAGCTCCTTGACGCGTTCATCACTGAGCCTGTTCAGCAATTCCTTGAGTTTGATATCCTCAGGACCAATTCCCTCCATAGGAGATATCGCCCCGTGAAGTACATGGTAAAAACCATTAAACTCCTTGGTACGCTCCATAGCCACCAAATCCTTGGAATCCTGAACAACACAAATGACGGAAGCGTCCCTCGTCTTATCCTGACAGATCCGACAAGGGTCCGTGTCCGTAATGTTGCCGCAGACTGAACAGAAGTGCAGATTGCGTTTCACATTGACCAGCGCTTTGGCAAAATCAATCACATCGTCTTCCTTCATTTTCAGTACGTGAAAAGCCAACCGGGCAGCCGTCTTTGGCCCTACTCCCGGCAGGCGCGTAAAAGCATCAATCAGCTTTGCAATCGGCTCCGGATAATACAATAGCGTGTTTCTCCTTTATGCGGCAGACTAGAACAAGCCCGGAATTTTCATACCGCCTGTAAATTTACCCATATCATCATTAGCCAGTTCATCTGCTTTGGACAAAGCATCATTGACTGCAGTCAGCACGAGATCTTGCAACATTTCTACGTCATCAGGATCTACAGCTTCCGGTTTGATCGTGATGGACAACACTTTTTTATGTCCACTTACCTCTACAGTCACAACACCGCCGCCAGAAGTACCTTCAATTACTTTCCCGCCAAGTTCCTCTTGGGCTTTCAGCATTTGTTCCTGCATTTTTTTCACTTGCTTCATCATTTGGTTCATATTGTTCATTTCAATCATCTCCTTTAATGAAGTATACATCCAGACACTTGATTTAATCTTTAATGACTACCAGATCTTCCCCGAAAAGCTGAATAGCTTCATCAATCCAGGGCTCCTTGGACTTTCCCGGCGAATCATGCTCCGGCTCCAGTTGCAATTCTTCGGCAGGCTGGTCGGAAACTCCTTCAATCGCAGCGTTCCAATCCTTTTGCATCATCGTTACCAAACGATAAGGATGGCCCAACTGCTCGTGCAAAACCTTCTCGATGACCTGCTTATTGGCAGGCTTTTCGGTAGTTTCACGATGAATATTGTTCTTAAACGCGACCAGCACGCTGTCCTCTAACACAGAAACCGGCTCACCGTCCATAAACCAAGCATGAACCGTAACTTTCGCCTCTTTTACTCCTTGCAAAATCTGGCTCCACTTGCGCCCTGCTGCTGCAAATGCTTCGCTCGACTTCTCAGCGATATAGCGATCCAGCTGAGAAGGGAGTTTGGCTGGCGCTGAAATCCGCGGAGCAGGAGCACGACCACCGGAAGCCTGACGACCACCCGACGATGCTTCCTGTCCCGCTCCGACGGCCAACCCACCTTGCATCGCCCGCTCCAGCTTCTTTTCCAGCTCAGCAAGCTGGCGCTTCAACATTGCCACATCTTCCTGATCAGCCGCAGCGCCAGAGCGCTGTGCAGTCGGCTGAGCAACAGTTCCGGCTTCCCCCGGAATACTGCACAGCTTCAATAGAGCTACCTCAAACAAAGTTTGGGGCTGAACGGCATATTTCATCTCGCTTTGGTAACGATTAAGGGTGTCGATCATCCCAAAGAGTTGCTCTTTGGTAAAAGCATCTGCCACTTCCTTAAACCGCTCTGGATCCAGCACTCGCTCCGTCATTTTGGTCGCCTGCGGCACCATCTTGATCATTAGCAGATCTCGGAAATAGTACAGAAGATTCTCCATGCACTTATCCGCACTTTTACCTTCCTGCATAAAGTTCTCGATCATTTGGAGCACCGTGCCCACATCTTCTTTCAGCAAAGCCAAGGCAAGCTTACCGAATTGCTCGGACGCAATACCTCCCGTCATATCCAGCACCTGCTGATAGGTAACCCGACCATCTGTAAACGAGGATATCTGATCCAAAACGCTAACCGCATCTCGCATCCCGCCATCTGAAAGACGCGCAATGTACTGCAGTGCATCCGCATCAGCCTGTATGTTCTCCTGTTGACATATAAGGTCAAGCCGCTGTGTCTGCTCTTCCAGGGATACCCGTCGGAAATCAAAACGCTGACAGCGTGAAATAATCGTCGCTGGAATTCGATGTGGTTCTGTCGTAGCCAATATGAACATTACGTGTGGCGGCGGCTCTTCCAGCGTCTTGAGCAGCGCATTGAACGCTTCCGTCGTCAGCATGTGCACTTCATCAATGATATAAACCTTGTGCCGCACTTCTGTGGGCGCATATTTGACTTTATCGCGCAAATCACGAATCTCTTCAACGCCCCGGTTGGAGGCTGCATCAATCTCCTGTACATCCATGACCGCTCCGGCCGTGATCCGTTTACAGGCTTCGCATTCGTTGCAAGGTTCCGGCGCAGGTCCATGCTCACAGTTGATTGCCTTGGCCAAAATTTTGGCCGCACTCGTCTTACCTGTTCCTCGCGGACCGCTGAACAAGTAGGCATGGGACGTGCGATTTTCGCGGATGGCATTCTGCAATGTCTGGATAATATGCTGTTGTCCTACCATGTCCTTGAAAGCCTGTGGCCGCCAAGCACGGTACAACGCTATATGTTCCAATGCGCGTTACCCTCTTTCCCATTCACTTTCATGACCATTTATGGTCACTTCATTATACTATACTCCCGTCCGAATCTAAACCAGACACCTTCCAATTTATAAACACAAAAAAACATCTTCGCAATGATTGCCAAGATGTCCTAATTTCTAATATATACCGTGCACCTGTTATTGATCGTTGTGATCCGAGCGGCAACCCTGAACAACAACTCGGGCTAGGCAACCCTCCGGCACAAGAGTGGGCTTGCTTATGGCTGCTTCCTTCCGGACCTGACCAGGTTCACAAGTACTCATTGCGGAGGACCCAGCCGTCAACATTGTGCGCAGGGACCAGCCTCACATCAACAACACCTCTAACAGGAATTCAACCTCGCTATAGCGGATTGCGAGTTACAGGGCACCGCTACCTCCCCATCTAGCACGGTGAAAATAAGTATATCTTAAGGGCGCATAAAAAGCAAATACACATTATTACAAAAAGAGCCCTCTGCCGTAGCAGAAGGCTCTAATAACTTTATAACCTGCAGTAATCCATTAGATACCGTATTTCTTTTTGAAACGATCCACGCGTCCACCAGCATCAATAAATTTCTGCTTGCCTGTGAAGAATGGGTGGCAGGCGGAGCAAATCTCTACACGCAGAGATCCTTTCACAGAACCAGTTTCAAACGAATTTCCGCAAGCACAAGTGACAGTAGTTACGTTAAATTTTGGTTGAATAGCTTGTTGCATTGAACTTTCACCTCTTTCCGCCCTGAACGTCCTATCAGTCCAGAGTTGTATGAACACATGTTCACATTATAGCACTTGAATATGAGCGTTTCAACAACTCTTTTCTGCATTCAAAAATGGCGTAAAACAGGTGTATTTCAACTTGCTATCGACCGTTTTAGGCCTTGGCAAATTTGGGACGTGCCAACCCTTGCGGCGGTACATGGGTGTATGAACCGATAACAACATCAGGCAGTTCCTCACGATAAATCTCAAGCATTTGCTTCATGCCAAGTATCTCTCCTTGAGCAGACGGAATCAACTCCAGATAGCTTTCAGGATCAATATTCAAATTACGCATTTGAATCAGCTTGAGCTTAGTACGTTTGGCAAATTCAATCATTGCCTCAATTTCTTCCTCTCGGTCAGTAACACCCGGAAAAATCAAATAGTTAATCGACGTATATACTCCCTGCTCGGAAGCATAACGGAGTGATTTTTCCACATTAGCCAACGTGTAACCGCGCGGCTTGTAATACGCATTGTAATGATCGTCCAGTGCACTAATTGTACTGACACGCATCAGATCAAGACCCGCATCCACGATTCCCCGGATATGATCGTTCAATCCCGCATTCGTATTGATATTGATGTATCCCATGTCCGTAATGGAACGCACCTCTTTGATCGAATCAATAATCAGTTTGGCTTGCGTCGAAGGCTCACCTTCGCAACCTTGACCAAAACTGATGATGGACTCCGGTGTCTTCAAATGTTCTAACATGACTTCTACAATTTCTTCAACGCGAGGACGGAAGTTCATTCTTGTCTGCGGAGATACGAAGCCACTGTCATCCGGCTGTTCAGATATACAGCCAAAGCAACCAGCATTACAAGAATAAGATACTGGAACTCCCCCTTCCCAGCGATTCAGGAATGTGTTCGAGGAAGTAAGACATTCGTAACCCAGCGCACAGTTAGACAAATGTTGGTACAGCCGATTTTCGGGATATTGCTCCGTCATCCGCTGAACACCCAATTTAACTTGATGACGGTCACAGTTTTCCGGATTCCATTTGGATGGACTGTCACTCTGCTCTGCCGTTACATAGAATGCCCCGTCTTTCCAGACTACGGCCGAATAACCGAACAAGGGGAGTTTATACTCCTTATCGGTCTTCACATATCCCGGCAGGCACAAGCGCGTAAAACCTTGCGGTAATAAAGCCCCTACTGCCTGCATATCTCCGGGAAGAGAAACCATTTCCCCTGTTTCAGGGTTCATACCGACCGGGCGGGTGCTGGGCAGGCTTACCAATGTAGCTCCTTCCGGTAACGGAATAAGCTCATCCTCCATGATTTCAACAATCATGTCTGCACTACGTGCAAGCCCATACAAAGAAGCATGATCATATACATTGCCTTTTTCGTCGGCATACACCAAATACATTATGGAGCTCCTTTCGCTCCGTTAAGCGTACGCCATTAACAGAATGAATGGTAACGGCTGTGTACTTACGGAACAGATAAAATACATGAATTGGTTTTAGTTGGTTGTGGCCGGGACTGATGCTGTGGTAGAACGCGTAGTTCTCCGTTGTTGGCCACCAGAACTGCTTTGCGAGCCACTGGAAGAAGGTGCCGTCATATCAAACGAAGCCAAAAACTCAGCGTTAGTTTTGCTGTTACGCAGCTTTTTGAGGAAGCCTTCCACAAAATCATGGCTTTCCGTCATATTTTTACGAATAGCCCAGATGGTATCCAATTCTTCCTTGCTCAACAACACTTCCTCACGACGTGTTCCGGAACGACGAATATCAATCGCAGGAAAGATACGACGTTCTGCCAGCTTGCGGTCCAAATGCAGCTCCATGTTGCCTGTACCTTTGAACTCTTCATAGATGATATCGTCCATGCGTGATCCTGTATCAATCAGCGCTGTAGCAAGAATCGTCAAGCTACCGCCTTCCTCCACATTCCGAGCCGCACCAAAAAAGCGTTTCGGACGGTGAAATGCCGCCGGATCAATCCCCCCGCTCAAAGTACGACCAGAAGGAGGAATAACGAGATTGTACGCACGGGCCAAACGTGTGATGCTATCCAGCAGGATGACAACATCCTTTTTATGCTCTACGAGGCGCAGCGCACGCTCCAACACCAGTTCTGCTACTTTGATGTGATTTTCAGGAAGTTCATCAAATGTAGAGGCCACAACTTCACCTTTGACAGAACGCTGCATGTCGGTCACTTCTTCAGGGCGTTCATCAATCAACAAGACAAAAAGCTCGATCTCGGGATTGTTGGTAGAAATGCTATTGGCAATTTCTTTGAGGAGAAGCGTCTTCCCAGCTTTGGGAGGTGCTACAATGAGTCCGCGCTGTCCAAGTCCGACAGGGGCCAGTACATCCATAATTCTCGTAGACAAATGGTTGGGGGAAGTTTCAAGGACTAATTTGGTTTGCGGATACAGTGGAGTCAGTGCAGGAAAATGTAGCCGCTCAGCAGCTTGCTCAGGACTTCTTCCATTGACGGCGTTAACTTGAAGCAATCCAAAATATCGTTCATTCTCTTTTGGCGTTCGGCATTTACCGGAAACAAGATCGCCTGTTCTCAAGTCAAACTTGCGGATTTGTGAAGCAGAGATGTAAATATCTTCGGTACTCGGGAGATAATTGATCGGCCTCAGAAAGCCGTAACCTTCAGGAAGTATTTCCAGAACCCCCTGCATAAACATCAATCCGCTCTTCTCAGCTTGTGCGCGCAGAATGGCGAAAATTAATTCTTTCTTTTTGAGCGTTCCGTAGTACGGGATCTGGTATTGCTTGGCCAGCTTGTACAGGTCGGTCAGCTTCATTTCTTCCAGATCGGAAATTTGCAGATCCATATAATAACCACCTATTCAATTATTAAGTCCATTCATACATCTAAATGATAGACAATGATATCATAAACACCATTAACATAATTTTAACCAAAACAAATAAAGTTATGCAGCCATCTGCCTGGATTATACCGAATTATTCCGGTTTTCCGATAAAAGATTGTTAGGTATGAACCACAATCTTGTATCAAGCAGCGGCTGCATAGTGTTATCCGTTTTAATTATTCAGTCTGCCGCCATACATCTGCGCCCAAAAGACGCAGGTTGGAGACAAGGTGATCATAACCACGGTCAATGTACTCGACACCCGTCACCTCCGTTACGCCTTCGCTTACTGTAAGTCCAGCAATGACAAGGGCCGCTCCGGCGCGCAGATCTGCCGCTTTCACCTTAGCTGCATTCAGCCGACCACCTTCAATAATGGCAGACCGACCCTCTACGCGAATTTTAGCCCCCATTCGCACCAGCTCAGGGACGTGCTTAAAACGATTGCTGTACACAAAATCGCTCAATACACTGACACCCTGCGCTTGGGTAAGCAAGCTGGTCATGGGAGATTGTAAATCAGTGGCGAATCCGGGGTAAATCAAGGCTTTAACGTCTACATGTTCATAGGAAGGTGCACCTAGTACGCGAATACTTTCATCATATTCCTCGATGCCGATGCCCATTTCCTGCATTTTTGCAGTAAGAGCCTCCATATGTTTGGGGATTACGTTGTCAATCAATACATTTCCACGGGTTGCCGCAGCAGCAATCATATATGTGCCCGCTTGTATACGGTCAGGTATGATGGAGTGACGGCAGCCATGCAGCTCCGACACACCTTCAATTCGGATCGTTTCCGTACCGGCGCCTTTAATAATGGCTCCCATGGAGTTTAACAGGGTTGCTACATCTATAATCTCAGGCTCTTTAGCCGCATTTTCGATAATTGTGGCGCCTTTGGCACGTGCGGCCGCCAGCATAATATTAATGGTAGCTCCTACGCTACTGACATCCAAATAAATCTTGGTGCCGCGCAGTTCTTTGGCGTGCAAATGAATAGCGCCGTGCTCGTTCGTAACCGTGGCACCCAGCGCTTCAAAACCTTTGATATGCTGATCAATGGGCCGAGGCTCAAAATTACACCCTCCTGGCAAACCGATGATCGCTTCCTTGAATCTGCCCAGCATGGCTCCCATCATATAATAGGAGGCTCGTAATTTCTTAACAGGTCCATTCGGCATGGGAATGGATTTAATGGAGGAAGGATCTATTTTCATCTGGCTACCTTCCCAGGTAACTGTTGCACCAAGTTCCTCCAGTATTTCGGAATACACCGCCACATCACTCAACAGCGGCAAATTATCCAAAATGACTTCCGACTCTGCCAGAATGGCTGCGGGAATCAAGGCGATGGCACTGTTTTTGGCACCGCTGATGGAAACTGTACCTTGAAGCGGTCGTCCACCGGTGATCATCAATTTTTCCATAAGCTTGAGGGTCCCCCTACGTGTTTTGCAGTCGGTCAAACAAATAAACTCAAACCATAATAAACTTTTAACTTTTTTAGTGGTGAAAATGGAAAGACACCGGCTAAGCGGTGTGCTTTCCATACCAAACTATTCAACTGTACAGATTTAAATATTTTGTGCAGCAGAACTACAGCTGCAATCAAGAAATGCATCTAGCCTGTGCAGACGCACGACCAGGTGACATGTTTTTACGCTTTGTTGTTGGAACCGAACTCACGAATTTTACCGATAACAGTTTGTTTAATCGCTTCACGACCTGGAGCGATGAATGTACGTGGGTCATAAGCATCCGGTTTCTCAGCGAGCACTTCACGAACCACTTTCGCGAATACGATTTGGTTCTCAGTGTTTACATTGATTTTGGAAGTTCCCAGCGAGATTGCTTTTTTAATATCATGTGTTGGGATACCAGTACCACCGTGCAGAACGAGTGGAAGTTTGATTGCATTGCAGATCTCTTCCATTTCTTTGAATCCGAGGTTTGGCTCGCCTTTGTAAGGTCCGTGTACGGAACCCAGTGCAGGTGCCAGTGTGTCGATACCTGTTTCGTTAACGATACGCAGACAGTCGTCCAGCTTAGCGTACATTACGTCGCCTACAACATCATCCTCTTGACCGCCAACCATTCCAACTTCAGCTTCAACAGAAACGCCTTTGGAATGAGCATATTCAACCACTTTTTTCGTTGTTGCAATGTTTGTGTCGATTGGGCTGTGGGAATCGTCAATCATAACGGATGTGAAACCAGCGTCGATAGCTTCTTTACATTTTTCAAAGCTGGAACCGTGGTCCAAATGGATCGCAACTGGAACCGTAATTTTCATGTCATGAATAAGACCTTCTACCATTTTAACAACAGTGTAGAATCCGCCCATGTGACGTGCTGCACCTTCAGAAACACCCAAGATTACTGGGGATTTTTCTTCTTCAGCAGCGCCCAAAATAGCTTGAGTCCACTCCAGGTTATTAATGTTGTATTGACCTACTGCATATTTTCCTTCGAGTGCTTTGTTCAACATGTCTTTCATAGATACCAATGGCATGGTTACAGTCCTCCTAAAGGTGTTTGGGTTTGTCTATATTTTAGCCGACATCACATACGGGCTTATTATACCACAACCCATGTTAAATACTAAACAAGCTTTTGCATATCAACACATACAAAAATCACGCCCAGGACGCCGTTTTTTCATAGAATTGTATAAGGAGAGGATTTACTTTCAGTATTTCCCATAATCACAAACAAAAAACCCTGTTTTGTTAACAGAGTTCTCAACCAAAGTGACTCACCTAGTCACCTCTGAGTTGTTTGTTCACTGCAATCCGCATTTCGTCAATATCAAAGGGCTTGGTAAAGTGCATAAGCGCACCTAGCTCCGTCGCCTCTTTAATCATGTCCAGTTCTCCATATGCTGTCATCATAATAACCTTGATATCGGGATTCATGGTTTTTAGATGCTTCAGAATTTCGAGTCCGTCCATACCTGGAATTTTCATATCGAGCAGAACCAGATCAGGCGGTTCCTTCTCAACAATTTCAAGTGCAATTTTCCCGTTCGCTGCCTGAAAGGTCTCATAACCCTCACTTCCGAACACTTCCATCAGTAAAATCCGTATTCCATTCTGGTCATCGACGATTAATACTTTTTTCTTTTCCAATGTTTTAACCTCCTAAGATCTTAAAACGAGGATCATGCAGCTATTGCCATAACAGCGTCCGATGACGTACAATATCCGTCCCATACCTAAAACTATATTCGCTCCTGCAAAAAGAAAATCCTTCTCTTATACATAATTGTGGAATATTCTTTCATAATCAGGAAGCATGGGATAAAAAAAGACCTCCCTGAGGAGGTCTTACGACTGTAGTATTAACCTTGAAGCTGCAATGCTGCCTTTACAAATTCACGGAACAAAGGCTGTGGACGATTCGGACGGGAAGTAAATTCTGGGTGGAATTGTACCGCCAGGAACCATGGATGCTCAGGAAGCTCCACAATTTCCACTAAACGTCCATCTGGTGAAGTACCAGAAATACGAAGACCTGCTTTTTCAATAACTTCACGATATTCGTTATTGAACTCGTACCGATGACGGTGTCTTTCGTACACCAGCTCGTCGTTGTAGCAAGCCGAAGCCAAGGAACCTTCTACCAGTTTGCACGGATACAAGCCAAGACGCATTGTACCGCCCAAATCTTCGATGTCTTTTTGGTCAGGAAGCAAGTCGATGACAGGATAATCAGTAGCCGGGTTAATTTCCGAGCTGTTCGCTCCTTCGAGACCAGCCAGGGAACGGGCAACCTCAATGACAGATACCTGCATACCCAAACAAATACCGAAGAACGGAATTTTTTGTTCCCGCGCATAACGGATAGTGCTGATTTTGCCTTCAATTCCGCGATCGCCGAAGCCACCCGGTACGAGAATACCGCCAATGCCGCCCAGCATGTCAGCTACGTTCTCGTCCGTCACTTCTTCGGCATTCACCCAACGGATTTTTACGTCCGCATTCGCATCAAATCCAGCGTGGGAAAGTGATTCAACTACACTTAAGTACGCATCATGTAACGCAACATATTTACCAACAATAGCAATTTCAACCGTTTTATCCAACTTGCTGATTCGATCAACTAACCCTTCCCATTCGGTCATATCCGGTGCAGGTGTTGTCAGCTTGAGGTGGTTAACTACGATTTCGTCCAAACCTTCTTCACGTAGGTTCAACGGAACCTCGTAGAGGGTCGAAGCATCGCGACATTCCACCACTGCATTCGCATCAATATCGCAGAACAATGCAATTTTAGCCTTCATATCGGAGGACAGTTCATGCTCTGTACGGCAAACAATGACATTTGGTTGGATGCCGATGCTGCGCAGTTCTTTTACACTGTGCTGAGTTGGTTTGGTTTTAACCTCACCAGCAGCTTTAATATAAGGAATGAGCGTCACGTGAATGTACATCACATTCTCGCGCCCAACTTCGCTTTTGAGCTGACGGATGGCTTCCAAAAATGGCAAGCTCTCAATATCGCCCACAGTACCGCCGATTTCTGTAATAATTACGTCCGAACCCGCTTCACGGCCTGCACGGTACACGCGCTCCTTGATTTCGTTCGTAATATGAGGGATAACCTGCACCGTACCGCCCAGATATTCTCCGCGACGCTCTTTGCTGATTACGCTGGAATATACCTTGCCTGTTGTGACATTGCTGTTCTTGGACAGATTAATATCAATAAAGCGCTCATAGTGTCCCAAGTCAAGATCCGTTTCCGCACCATCATCCGTCACAAACACTTCACCGTGCTGGTAAGGGCTCATGGTACCCGGATCGACATTCAGGTAAGGATCAAATTTTTGAATCGTTACCTTCAGTCCCCTGTTCTTCAAAAGCCTCCCCAGTGAAGCTGCCGTAATCCCTTTGCCCAAGGAAGACACAACCCCGCCTGTCACAAAAATATACTTTGTCACTGTTCAAAACCCTCCTAGATAAGATGCAAAATTCAGGCGACATTATGATGTTATCGTAACCCGTTTACACGGATTATCATCCATGAAGAAGGCAGCGGAATCATTTTCCATGTCCGCCGCCCTTAGCCCTCTTTCATGAGTGAAAACACCCCTATAAAAAACAAAAAAGCACTCCCGTAGTACGGGGCACTTTTATACAAAAAGCAAACATATAAGTGAATCAATCATAAGCCCAAGCAATAGTTTACCCCGTGTCCAACCCGCTGTCAAGGAAGTTATCTGTGTTATTTTGTCCATTGAACCAGATTGGAATGAATCCACCTGAAAGCTATAAATCAGGAGGGGTTTCAAGAAAACGGTCATGAAAAAGGGGAGAACGCATCTCCCCTTGCAGCCTGTTCCTAACGAAGCGAATCGTCGTCGTCTTCCGTCGACTCATCGTCATTTTCATCTTCTGAATCTTCCTCATCACTGAGGTCTTCGTCGTCTATAACCACGTCTTCATCACTATCATCATCTTCTCCGTCGAACAGCTCGTCTTCGCCATCCTCGTCTTCGCTATCTGCATCGAAGTCGTCATCGGAGTTGTATGTTTCTTCTTCCTCATGATAGTCATCTTCGTCGTCATCGTCTTCGTCGTTAATAATACGAGGACGCTTGGCGCCTGTCAGGGCATCTTCGGATTTATCTACCGGATACCAACGTTTCAAGCCCCACAGATTCGTACCGACACAGGCAAAACGCCCGTCAATGTTGATTTCAGTATATAGCTGAGCAATAACGTCATTAATTTCTTCGTCGGACAAGCCGCGCAATTTGGCGACTTCATTCATCAGGTCACGGTAATAATACGGAGTATTGGCCGCTTTCAATACCATAAATGCCAAATCCACCATTGGAGTCTCGTGGACTTTCTCCGGGTCAATCTTCAAGTTGAGTGGGGTACTCACCTAGGGACACTTCCTCTCACACGTAATTCACAAGAACATGTTTCAGAGCATACACGATACATGCAATACTAACATATCCATTATCAAAACTAAGTAAAACCTATTTGGAAGCAAATTGCAAGTTAAACATGGGTATCGTCATAATTTCCAGGAATATCTCTCTAAACAAGACGGCACACGTAAAAAGACGGGGTCCCCCCCGTCTTCGACTGTACCCGCTCCGGGAGAAGCCCCCCAAAGTTGTTGCACAAGAGCTTATGCCCTCCATGTATCGTATGTGTCCACGGACACTTTGACACGACAAGCAGGCCTATTTCCATAAAAAAGGGGCAGGTTTCCCATGCCGCCGCTGACGCTTGCTCATACAATACCTCAGCATGGCTCATCGGAGGGGGACCGTCTCAAATGGACTATCCGGATTTTTTGCAGCGTTTGCATGAGGGTATTTCGGAGCCGTCCGGCAGTGGACGGAACAAACAGATTATCACGTTCGATAAGCCTCACCAATACCGGGAATGCCTGTCCTATCTCAGGAAGCTAAAACCCGAGCTTTCGGGATTACGGCAAGTACAACCGGCCCGACTAATCCGCGCTCTAATCGCCCCGCTTTCAGGGAGAGACAGGCTGGGCAAATATCACAACGGTGTTACCGTTGAAGAAGATACCC
This sequence comes from Paenibacillus sp. TY11, assembly GCF_059772165.1. Classification (NCBI taxonomy): domain Bacteria; kingdom Bacillati; phylum Bacillota; class Bacilli; order Caryophanales; family Paenibacillaceae; genus Paenibacillus; species Paenibacillus sp. TY11. The sequence goes on from NZ_JCBAIQ010000028.1 coordinate 14,247, forward strand.
GCATGAAGGTTCACGCAGAAACAGCTCATATACCAAGAACAGAGAAAAACCTTTCCATGCCATGGGGAGTCAAACAGGTACGTGCATACAAGGCTTGGCCTTCCTCGACAGGGAATCGGGTCAGAATCGGTGTGATCGACACAGGAGCGGATTTTCAACATCCTGATCTTCGTCATTCTCTCGCCAGAGGTATTAATTTGCTTAACCGGACCATGCTACCCTATGATGATAACGGCCATGGTACTCATATTGCTGGAACCATCGCGGCATCCAACTACGACGAAGGTATGGTCGGCGTAGCACCACGGGCTTTAATTCATCCTGTAAAAGCATTTGATCATAATGGAGCCGCCTACGTCTCCGATATCATTCTGGGTATCGACTGGTGTGTATTAAATCGTGTCGATATCATCAATATGAGCTTTGGTATGAAGTCACGCAGTAAGGCACTACTTGATATGGTGAATAAAGCATATCATAATGGCATCGTGATCGTAGCTTCCTCGGGAAATGAGGGCAAGCGCCGAAGTATTGACTATCCAGCCCGCTATTCCCAGACGATTTCAGTCGGAGCTACCGACAAATACAGACGCATTGCGCCTTTCAGCAACCGGGGGCAATTTGTTGACGTGTACGCACCTGGCGAAAAGATCACATCCTCCTGGATCCACGGCAAGCATCACGAAATGAGCGGCACCTCTATGGCTACTTCCCATGTGACCGGGAGCATCGCACTTCTCCTTTCACTGAGACCGGAACTGGAGCCTGGAGAAATCAAAGCGCTGCTTAAGCGCACCGCCACACCGCTACGCCTTCGTAAAAGCGCTGGACGCAGCTCCATTTCCACCAAGCTCGGAGAAGTGGATGCCTTCCGATTGATGCAGGAGGGCACGAAGTGAATCATGATGTGATGCTAAACCTCTAGCGTTGCGCCCGGCTCCAGAGAATGAACTTCGCTGGCAGGACCTTCACACCCACTATTTCCTTCTCTTATCAACTCATCTCGTACAAGGTCGGTCTGCGGCTTTGGCGCATGAACGAGTACAACCTGTTTGCTAGGCAACTCCTTCAACATCTTCCGCACATCCGATACCCCCTGATGCACCTTGTAAATCAAATGCCGAGCTACACAATTGTCATTTTGATCCGCACGTTCCAACAGAAGTTTGCCAAAAGAACCATTTGGGGCATGCCCGGTCAATATAACACTGTTGCTAATGCTTTCTCCGCTATCTTTGCCATCCCCCATGTTGCGGTTATCCGATAGATACTGATAGTACCAGCGCGCCTGTGGGGAATCCATCATGCCGTCTCTTGTTACGATAATAGTCGCAGCGTTCTGTTCCAGCAGACTTACTCGTTCCGCAGCATCACGAGGCACGAAGATCCTACCACTGTTTAGCACATGTTTTATTCGCGCAGGAGCTTCCGGACGCAGCCATTCTTTCCAGTGGTTTAACCGTTCCAATCCCTGCCATATGTCGGGTTCTACAATCATTGCCTGTCCGGGGAATTGCTCGCTGACCCATACGATCAAATCCTGTCCTCTGCCAAAGGCAGGTACCGGCAACAATACATGACCACCAGACAATAAAATCTGCTTCATTTCGACCCTCAGCCGCTCCAGCTTAACAGGCTGCGGGTCTATATCCATGCCATAGGCATTGTCCATGACGGATATATCGGCTAGATTGGGCTTTGACTTCCATTCAGGCAGGTCGTCAGCCCCTCCCTAACGCCCAAGTCTGGCGCGTCGGCAGCAAGAAGCTCAGATTCGCGGCTGTAGTCTCCAGAAAAGAACAACCGCTTCCCTTCCATTTCTACCACATACCACACTGCACCAGCCAAATGTCCACTGCGTCCCCACATGATTCTCACACCCGGACAAGCCTCATGCCATACTCCTGACGGCGCTTCATCTTCTAGATAGCGATAAGCAATGGATTGAATATCCCGTTCGTCGTATGGCAATTCGCCTCCTCTCGATTCAACATAAGTATGCCAGGAGCGAAAATAGGAGCCCAACTGTTCGGCAGTAGCCTTGGTCGTCCAGACCTCTCCCCGGTATCCATACTTGTACAGTAAAGGGAGCGCCATGGAATGATCCTCATGGGCATGAGACAGCAATACAGTGGTCAGTCCCTTCGCCTTCTGCGGCGGAAAAACCGGATACTGACCGGTTCCTTCCTTTTTCACACCACAATCCAGCATGACGCGATGCTGCTTTCCTTCAAAAACATAGCAGGAACGGCCATGTTCGCCCGCCCCGCCCCAAATCCTAAGCTTGGTCATCATCATTTCCACTTTCTTTGCGAGTTTAGGCTTTCCATTAAGATCAGTAGCAGTGTGGTCAACCCAACCGATATGACTGCCATCGCCATGCCAAGTGACACCTGTCCCTGCTCAAACTGGGCAAATATGTAGGTTGCAGACGTCTGGACGGATGGCGGCAAAATCAGCAATGATCCTACCAGCTCGCGTGAAGCAATGGTAAAGGTCATCATCCAACCCGCGAGCATTCCCGGTACAATCAGCGGCAGTACAATCCGGCGGAATAGATAAGACGGTCGTCCGCCAAATACCTGTCCCGCCTGAAAAAGAGCAATGTCCACCTGTGTAAAGGCGCTTTTGACATACTGAACCGTATAAGGAACAAACAAGATAACATACGTCAGAATGACCATGCCGTATGTGTTATACAACGGAATCGGCATCCACGGCGAGTTCCACCACAAAATGAGGCCGACCACCATAACAATTCCCGGAACCGTGTTCGGAAGCAAGCTGAATGCATCAACGGTCCGTTGGATTCTCGTGCGTGAGCCGCCGATGACAAGTGCAAACCAGGTGCCCAGCACCACAGCAAGTGTCGATGCGCCCAAAGAGAGAAACACGCTGTTCAGTAGCGCCTCCATGCTCTCTGAGCCCCAAGACAGCAGTTCCTTGTAATAGTCGAGTGTAAGGTTGTCCCACGCCAATCCGATTCCCCGTAGCTTCATGGTGGAAGCCGCGATAACTGAAAAGTAAGGGATACCAATAGCAGCGATTAGCAACAATAGAATGAATGCGACACTCAGTCCCGTAGTCCAGCCCGATAGACGAAGACGGGAAGGACGCGAACCTTTACCCCCTACCAGCCTGTATGTAAACTTTCGGTTGATCACCGATTGCACGTACCACATGAGCAGGCAGGCGGTTAACAGCACCGAGGCCATTGACGTCGCTTTGCCGAAATCTATGGGCCAACTGGAAATATATTTGTGAATTTCCGAAGTCATGACCTCATATCCGATACGTCGCCCAAAGGTAGCGGGGGTGCCAAACTCGGCAATCGTTTTAACGAAAATGAGTAGTGCGCCCATTCCGTAAGCCGACAGCAGCAGCGGTAAAATGATTCGACGGAATCTGTACAGAAAGCCGCCGCCCATTACGGCACCCGCCTCTTCCAGACTCCCGCCAATCCTCACCAGCGCCCCGCGCAGCAGCAGGTACAGGAACGGAAACAGATGCAGGCTCATGATCATTACCATGCCACCGAGGCTGAAGAAGGACGGCGTTAAAAAATGCAGGTCCGGAAACAACTGCTCCAGATATCCGTTTTTTTGCATAAACAGAATCCATCCCATGGACCCGATATAGGGCGGAGTCATAAACGGTATCAGAAGCACGACATCCAACCAGCGCCAGTGTGCAAGACGAGTGTTGGACATGATCCAGGCTAGCGGAAGTGCAAGTACCGTCGTTCCTGCAATCACACAGATGCCTAGCCAAATCGAGCTGAATAGCACTCCTGCAAATTGCGAAGCAGCTAACGTCCTAAAAGGCGCATCCCATTGAAATTTCTCATCAACATACACACTTTGGATGAAGATTTGCAGCAACGGCAGCACAATCAGGAAAAGAAGCGCGATCAGAGCAAGCGTCAGACACCACGCTCTGATGTGTTTAACGGATAAGCCTCTCATCGGCTTACTTGAACATTTGCGTGAACTTCTCCGTCACGTCTGATCCGTGCTCGCCCATCCATTCCCAATTGGTTTTCAGCAATGGAATCTCGTCCAGGTTGGCACGCTTGTCGGCTTTGACATCCGTGCGGCCCGGGAGTAAGGAGGCATCTGCTACTAGTTTCTGCGCCTCGTCCGACAACAGATAGTCAATGAATGCTTTGGCATTTTGCTCATGCTGCGTTGATTTGAGAATTGCGGCAGGACGTGGGCTGATGACCGTTCCCTCCTTCGGATAGACGATGTCAATCGGTTCACCTTTGGCTTTAGCCTTGTAGGTCATGTAATCGACCGCAGCGGCGACTATACCTTTAGCTCCGGTAATCACTGGGTCCAGCGCTTCCTGATTGGCACCAGCCATGGCAACACCGTTAGCCTTGTACTGTTCGAACAACGTCCAGCCCCCATCGCCCTTGGCGCTCAGATAGCCTGTCATAAAATCCAACGCTGAGCCAGACAGGGATGGATCGGGAATGTTAACCTGATCCTTGTACTCGGGCTTCGCCAGATCAGCCCATGAGGTTGGTGGTGTTTTCACCAGCTTGGTGTTATATGCGATGCCCAGAGCAGAAGCACTGGTGCTGAAGTAGTTACCCTCCTTATCGGACCAGTCTGGGTTTAGCTTGTCCGCGTTTTTGGCATCCGGGTAGGGCAGCGTGAGTCCTTCTTTTTTCAAGCCTTGTACAGACGGAAGAGATGCCAGCACAACCACGTCCGCTACCGGATTCGTCTTCTCAGCTTCCATTCGGGCCAAAATTTTACCTGTTGTTCCCTGGAACAACTCTACCTTAACTCCGCTCTGCGCCTCATACCCCGCTACCAGCTTTTTCGCCAATCCATCCGGGCCTGCGCTGTAGACAACCAGCTTCTGATCGGTGGATGTAGCCCCCGCTTGTCCTGCTGATCCATTGGCTTGCGTCCCATCCTTGGATGGCGTAGCTGTTCCGCAGCCTGCCACGGTCAGTCCAAAAGTCAATGTTAATGCGAGCATAGCCCCTCTTTTCCATCCTGTACGAAAAACACGCCTATTCATCATCTTGTATATACCCCTTTTCCCTATGCTTCAAATTGGTGGATGTATTGCGGTGATACCCAAATGTGCATTTGTTCCCCTATGGGCAAGCGAGTAGAGTGATACGCAGTCCATTGCTCGCCGTTCTCGGCTAGTATACGGATTTCATAACGATCGCCAACATAGCTGACATGCAGGATCTCTACTATAAAAGCGTGCTGATCCGCTTGCTCCTGTTCCCAACGGACATGTTCAGGACGAAATAGTGCCCGTTCCGACTCCAACCAGTTGGATTTGCCGATAAACCTGGCCACCTCGGGATGAGTTGGCCGGCCATAGATCACCTCCGGTGTTCCCGTCTGCAAAATATGTCCACTTTTCATAACAACCACTTCATCAGACATTGACATCGCCTCGATCTGATCATGGGTAACGTATAGAGCGGTCAGCCCCAGATCGCGCACAAGCGATAGCATCTCAATGCGCATCTCTTCCCGTAGCACCGCATCCAGCGCACTCAGCGGCTCGTCGAACAAAACAAGTCGGGGCCGGATAGCAGCCGCCCTTGCAAAAGCAACTCGCTGCTGCTGACCACCGGACAACTGATGAGGATAGCGATCCTCCATCCCTGACAGTCTGACCTTGTCGAGCGCCTCCAGCACCACTGTCCGCAGTTCCTTGCCTCGTGCGCTAACGAAACCTTTTCCCCGCTTGCCCGCACGCAGGCCGAAGGCCACATTTTCAAACACTGTCATATGCGGCCACAGCGCGAAATCCTGAAAGACCATACCAAAGTGTCGGAGATGTGCGGGGATATCCTTTTTGCGTTCAGCCGAAAAAAGAATTTCCTCTCCCATCGTGATTGTGCCGGTATCCGGCGTCTCCAGCCCGGCGATCAAGCGCAAGAGCGTTGTTTTCCCACAGCCGGACGGTCCGAGCAGTGTTGTAAATTTGCCCCGTCGTACAACCAGATTCGTCTCATGCAGCGCGGTTATTTGGCCGAAGGTTTTACTTAATTCGTGAATATATAGATCCTGATTCATCGCATTACCTGCCTGTTCTTATGACTGTTCCCAGTGTAAAACTTGAATTCGCAACCTGTGTTATTGGAAAGTTAAAACAAAATTAATTATTTCAATGAATTGTGTTAACACTCATAGATTTAATCTATATAGAGGAGATTGATGCTGTGCTACCAAAGAATAGGCACGATTGTTCGATTAACCTGAAAGCGAGGCATTCTAAGTGAACTTAAGTCTTCTAAAGCTACATATTGTAGAGCTACTGAACAAGCACCATAAAATTACTACGGTAGCCGAGCTTCTCGGCCTAAAGCAACCAACCGTTACTTTTCATATGAAAAATCTGGAGCGCGAATTCGGAGTAAAGTTGTTTGACACACGTATGGGCAAAATCATCCTGACGGATGCCGGAAATGCGCTGCTGCACTATGCCACCAAGATTAATGCACTGGCTGCTGAGGCTGAGCGAGTCGTTCGCGAGTTTGATACGCTCCAACGGGGAAGTATACGTATTGGTGCAAGCTATGTACCCGCTACCTATCTGCTTCCTGTTGTGCTTCACCGTTTTGCCCGTGAGCATCCGGGTATTCACATCGCCTTGTCCGTGAAAACAGCGCCCGTGATCAAGGACATGCTCGCTCGCCATGAAATTGACCTCGGCATCATTTCGGCAGAGCCGTTTCAATCGCCAACGCTAGTCTCAGAATCCTTGGGCGAAGATGAACTGGTGCTCATCTGCTCACCCACTCATCCGCTCGCAAACGAAACCCATTTGACGCCTGAGCGTATCGCTTCTTCCTCTTTCGTACTACATGGCAAGGATTCCAGCACACGCCACGTAACCGACAAATGGCTGGAGCGTGGGAGTCGGCGACTTCCTTCCTATCTGGAGTTGGAGTCACTGGAAGCAATCAAACAGGCGGTCATGTTGGGAGAACACATCTCTTTTGTCTCTCGCATTGCCGTTCAGTCAGAGGTTGAGCGAGGCTTACTGGTTGTAAGACCTATTCCGGGGCAGCCTGTTGAGCGGTACATCTATTTGGTCAGCAACAAAGACCGTCATCGTTCAGCGCTGATTCACAGATTCACTGAATATTTATCATGGAACCAAGATTAAATCTTAGCTGTCATATAGAAAATATGTTATTTTTTAACCGGAGTGCCCTCTTGCCTTGACATACGACTGACAATACACCCGTAAAGTGTAACGTGTAACCCATTCGGACGAACAGGAGAGGATGAAATGAAACCAGGTCTTCGTATCACCAAATTCATGTCAGTAATAACCCTGAGTGCAGTGCTGCTCGTAACAGGATGGAAAGGAGCAGAGCCTGTACAAGCCGCCGCCAATGCTACACCAAGCTATGAGGTAAAGCTGCTGCTGGATACAGCTCAGGTCCTCAATGCGGACGGTTCTTTAAAAAGTGGCATCGTGAACGAGTTCCAAATTAGCGAAGATGCGCAACGATTGAGCGTCGAGTATTTTGATACAGATTCATTGCAATTGAATGACGAGGGCTGGAACGTCAGATTTCGCAAAAAAGAGGACAAAAAAAATTATGAATTAACCTACAAAAAGCGCTATACGGTCACAGACGGAAATATCGACGCGGCGCTCACCCAAGCCAATAAAGAAGGTTTCAGCGCATCCGATGATAATTATGAGGCTGAGGTGGATTGGGGATACAACAAGCAGACTCTAAGCTTTTCCAATGATAAGAAAACGAACGCTTCCAAAGGATTAGCTTTACCTTCCCCGGATCAGGCGTTAAAGCAATTGCAGGATAATCTTCCGGGCAAGCTGCAAAACTGGAAAAGCAGCAACTGGGGCAAACAAACCTTGGCAAATTCCAGAGTACGCGGTCCTGTACAGGTCAGCAAATACGAGGGTAGCTTTCAAGGATTGGACACTGATGTTGAAGTATGGCCAATTCGCAGCGCAAACGGATCGGGTACAGATAATATCATCGAAATCTCTTTCAAAACCTCGGATTACAACGTTGCCGCGAGCAACCGCACCAAGCTGATTAACCTGCTGCAATCCAAAGGATGGCTGGTTCCCGCCGATTCCCTGAAAACGAATCTGGTACTGGAACGCTACTAAGCTACTCAAACATAAAAAGGAACCGAACGCGCCACCCTGTTGAGGTGGTACGAACGGTTCCTTTTATCATTATAAATATGACTACAAGGTCATTATGTTAAGGTTGCTTGCTTACATACGTTCCGGTGCAGAAACGCCCACCAGCTTCAGTACGTTGGCAATGGTAGTGCGAACTGCTCCAAACAACGCCAAGCGAGCCTGCGTTTGAGCGGCATCCTCTGTGATGACGCGCTCTGCCTTATAGTAGCTGTGGAACAATGAAGCCAGCTCGTAGACATAGCGAATCATACGGTGTGGCGCAAAGTTTGTAGCCGCCACCGATACTTCTTCCGGCAGCTCGCCAATTTTACGTAAAAGATCGTATTCATGCTCAGCCGTCAGCTTCGACAAGTCAACCTCTGCCAACGGCAGTACAGCAATACCCTGCTCTTCGGCTTGACGATATACGCTGCATGCACGTGCGTGTGCATATTGTACGTAAAATACCGGATTCTCATTGGAGGTGGAAATCGCCAAATCCATGTCAAAATCCAGATGCGAATCCATACTGCGCATGGTAAAGAAGTAACGGATCGCGTCCACACCCACTTCTTCCATCAGATCCTCCATCGTCACGGCCTTGCCGGTACGTTTGGACATTTTTACCTTTTCTCCGTTTTGGAACAAGCTGACCATTTGGGCAATCAGCACTTTAAGCTTATCCGGGTCATTACCCAGTGCTTCCATTGCTGCCTTCATCCGTGGAATGTAGCCGTGGTGATCCGCTCCCCAGATGTTGATGATCGTGTCATACCCACGAGCATATTTGTCACGGTGGTAAGCAATATCCGGAGTCAGGTACGTATAGGTGCCGTCATTTTTGATCAAGACACGGTCTTTATCGTCGCCGTACTTGGTTGTGTTCAGCCATGTAGCTCCGTCCTTATCGTAAATCTCCTCACGGTCACGAAGTTCGTTCAACGCTTTAAGCACTTCACCGTTATCATACAATGATGTTTCGCTAAACCAGGAATCAAAAGGTACACGGAAACGCTCCAGATCACGCTTGATCTTGTTCAGTTCCTTTTCCAGACCGTAGTCACGGAAATAAGCGGCGCGATCTCCCGGTTCCATGGACAACAGAGAATCGCCCTTCTCGGCCACCAGTTCCTTGGCAAACCCGATAATATCCTCACCATGGTATCCGTCCTCCGGCATCTCGGCAGACTGTCCCAGCTCCTGCAAATAACGCGCTTCAATGGAGCGGCTCATGTTGTAAATTTGGTTGCCCGCATCATTAATGTAGTATTCACGAGTTACTTTGTATCCGGCAAAATCAAGCACGTTGCAGAGGGCATCCCCTACGGCTGCACCACGTGCATGACCTAAGTGCAGGCTACCTGTCGGATTGGCGCTGACAAACTCGATTTGTACCTTTTTACCTGCACCTTCCTGTATGCGTCCGTAATCTGCCCCCTGCTCCTGCACCTGTCCAATGACTGCATAAAGATAGCTCTTGTTCAGGCGGAAGTTAATAAAGCCCGGCCCAGCGATTTCCGCACTTTCAATAGAAACGGACGCCAAATCCATATTTGCGATCAAATCTTCAGCGATTTGACGCGGGTTCTTCTTCGCAATGCGGGTAAGCTGCATCGCAGCGTTGGTAGCCAAATCACCATGTGACTTGTCCTTTGGTACCTCCAGCGTAATGGTCGGCAGCTCTTCGCGGCTCACGATTCCGGCAGCCAGCACCGCCGCCTCGATTGCTGAGGTCACCTTTTGATTAATAAGTTCCAGTGGATTGCTTGTCATGATTGTTGCTCCTCCTGTATATGCAAACTGATGGCAAAATGCCCCGAGAAATCCTCAAATACGTACAGATCATAGGTCCAGCTCACATGTCCGGTGAATCCATCCATCCGAATATCGAGCTTCTGCGTATGCGCAGACATGTTCAGGTTTAAGTAAGGCGAGCGGTAAAATCCAGGCAACCTGCGTCCCAGCGCAAACGACTGCTCCGATTGTACCTCACCGTGACGAATCAGTTTTAGCTCATCCGGTCCGATCTTGACTGTGTTCCGTGTCGTACCGCCCTCAGGACTCTCTTGCGGCTCATCGTACCTTATATATAGATGCTTCCCACGCACGATCGCTTCTCCAGGAAGCTCCTGTACCACATCTTCTCCGTCATGATGACTATGAAGACGGATTCGGACCTTTGCATTGTGTGGCATGTGTTCAAACTCCATTCTATCGCTATCCTACTGTACTACTATATCCAGTTCCCGATTGCAATTCAAATGAGTTTTTACAAAAAAGATGCTTTCGTCCAAAAAATTCAGCTACCTTAAGTCAGCTTCATCGGATGCTTGGCTAAAACTTTCAATGAATCGGGAAGCTAGAGAAGACATGTATTTATCCTTCAGCCAGACAGCCGCCACACGAGTATGCAATTCTTCACACATAATTTCCTTAACCATTAATTGATTGTTGCTGCCCAGAGACAACGCGGACCGCGAAATCATGCCGATCCCCAGCCCTTCATTGGCCCAGTGAAGCGTGGTGCGGGCATCATCGTTTTTGCAAAAGAAATTCGGCTCAAATCCATGCTTCATACAGGTATCGTGGATCAATTGCTCAAAGCGGCGGTAGACGATGAGCGGCCTGTTTTTCAAATCAGACAATGGGATGGTCTTTTGTTCGGGGTTCCAGTCATGTTCTTCTGTCATCACTGCTACCATCGGCTCGGAGGCCGCATATCTGCATCCTAAATCGGTGGTATTAAAAGGGGTTCTGACGATACCGACCTCTACAATCCCTTTTTTCAAAAGATCGAGAACCATGAATGTATTTCCCTCATGGATTTCAAATTTTACACCCGCATAGGTTTTATGAAATTCGGAGAGCCTGTCTTTCATCAGGGCTGCGCCAGAGGAAGAGACCGTTCCAATGGTGAGCGTACCCTTCATCCCCATGGCAAAATCATTTATTTCTCTCGTCGTGGCTTCCGTTAGCTCCACAATCTGCCTGGCCCTGTTCTGCAAAATGATGCCGGCCTCCGTCAATTGGATGCTTCGTGAGCCTCGATGCACAAGCTTCACACCAAGCTCTTCCTCCAGCTGCATGAGCTGCTGACTTAAGGGAGGCTGCGCGATTTGCAGCTTTTTGGCTGCCGCTGTAATCTGTCCGGCCTCTGCAATCGCCAAAAAATACTTGAGATGCCTCAATTCCATCATGAACCTCCGGTGCTGATATATGTAAAACCTATACCTCTAATATATATTAAATATTATTCATATGGTTGGGGATATGCCATAATCATATTCAGTTATTCTATTGCGGCACGAGGTTATACATTATTAAGTTAGGTGATGGTTTAGTTGCTGAAATTTGCTGTTTTTTTGAAACCCTATAAAAAGGAAACGATTCTCGGGCCTCTGTTTAAACTGATTGAGGCCATCCTGGAATTGTTGCTGCCTACTATGGTCGCATTAATGATCAATCATGGCGTTGGTAAAGGAGACACCCATTATGTTTGGCAAATGGGTCTTTTGATGTTACTCATGACTATACTGGGCTTTGGCAGTTCATTAGTGTGTCAGTTTTACGCAGCCCGGGCCTCTCAAGGATTCGGAACCACGCTGCGCAATACGATGTTTAAGCACATTTCATCGTTTTCTTATGCTGATCTCGATAAGTTCGGTACGCCCTCGCTCATCAACCGAATTACGAATGATGTCAATCAGCTCCAAACGGCTGTGGCGATGCTGATTCGTCTGGTCATTCGTGCTCCTTTTATTTGTATCGGGGCTATTATCATGTCAATGATCTTGGATTTCCGCCTTGCTTTGGTACTGTTGGCGGCTACACCGGTTCTGGCATTGATCCTGTATGTGGTCATTACGAAGGCATCACCACTTTACCGTCTATATCAGAAAAAGCTGGATAAAATCGCTCTTGTGCTGAGCGAAAATCTTACAGGCGTAAGGGTCATACGCGCATTTGCCAAAAGAGGAGCTGAACGAGTAAAGTTCAATACCGCCTCAGATGACCTGACCCAGACCGCCATTCGTGTCGGACGTATTTCTGCTTTGCTAAGCCCGGCCACCTTGCTGGTGGTGAACGGAGCTATTATTGCAATCCTGTGGATCGGCGGCATTCATATCCAACACGGATCCCTTACACAAGGGGAGATTATTGCTTTTATTAATTACATCACGCAGATTTTACTGGCCCTGATTGTGGTGACTAATTTAATTATTTTGTTCACCAAGGCTGCTACTTCAGCCGCGCGGATTCAGGAGGTCTTAGACACACAAGCTTCGATTTCCAATACTGCTACATCTACATCTATAGGCCAGGAAGGAATAGGTGAGCAGGGCACTGTGCCAGCCATCTCTTTTGATCATGTCTCCTTTGGATACAATAAGACAGGACAAATGGCACTTAGCGACGTAGTCGTAGACATCTATCCCGGTGAAACGGTCGGAATCATCGGAGGAACAGGTTCGGGGAAATCCACCTTTGTGAATCTCATTCCCCGCTTCTATGATGCGGTAGAAGGTCGTGTACAGGTCGACGGCGTCGACGTTCGGCATTATAAGCTTGAGCAGTTGCGGCAGAAAATCGGGATTGTTCCACAGAAGGCGCTGCTGTTCACTGGGACTATAGCGGATAATATCCGCTGGGGGCATGAACACGCCACCGATGAGGAAGTCGCTCAAGCCGCAGCTATCGCGCAAGCGGATGAGTTTATTTCCAACTTGCCGGAAAAATTCGATGCTCCGATCACCCGAGGGGGGCTTAATCTGTCAGGGGGTCAAAAGCAGAGACTTACCATTGCCAGAGCTATTGTAGGCAATCCGCAAATTCTTATTTTGGATGACTCCTCAAGCGCACTTGATTTTGCAACCGACGCCGCCCTCCGCAAATCGCTACGGGAAAATAGCACAAGCATGACCGTCCTACTGGTCTCGCAACGAGTAAGCAGCGTACAGCATGCCGATAAAATAATTGTGTTTGATGAAGGGCGGATTGTCGGTATCGGCACACATGAACAGTTGATGAGCAGCTCAGATGTATATCAGGAAATTAATCATTCCCAGCTCTCAACGCAGGAGGTAGACCAATGAGTGGCAAGGAAACCTGGAGAAGATTGTTAACCTATGTGGGTCAATATAAAAGAACAACGTTTTGGGTCATCGTCAGTGCGATTCTCAGCGTGCTTGCCAGTCTGATCGGACCCTATATGATTGGTCAGGCTATCGACCACATGGTGGATAAGGGAGCGGTGGATTTTAGAGGTATCGCGCAGATTCTAGCTGGATTAGGCATCGTATATGTTGTAGGCAGTCTGTTTAGCTGGCTGCTCACGTATTTGACGAACCGTATTGCTTTTCAGACCGTAAATGATATGCGGCGGGAGTTATTTGATCATTTTAATATCCTTCCGTTAAGCTTTCATGACAATCATCCGCAAGGAGACAGCATTAGCCGATTTGTGAACGATATGGATGCCGTGTCGGATGGATTGTTACAAGGTTTCTCTACCTTGATTACCGGTATTATTACGATTATAGGCTCGATTGTGCTCATGCTGTATATCAGTCCATTGATGACGCTGGTCGTGCTAGTGTCAGCCCCTGTCACATATGGTGTGGCACGGTTCATTACCACACGATCCCAGCGCATGTTCCGCGAACAAGCCCGAATTTTAGGAAGCCTGAATGGCTACGTGGAGGAAATAATTGGCGGACAGCGGGTAGTTACCGCTTTTCACTATGAAAACCGCTCGTTTGAGGAATTTTCCGCCAGAAACGAACAATTGTATCAAGCCGGGGTAAAATCACAGTTTTACGGATCATTGTCCAACCCCTCCACCCGATTGGTGAACAACATGACTTTTTCAGTTACCGCCATGATTGGCTGTATCTCCATCATTATGGGTGTGATCTCGGTAGGCGGATTGTCGAGTTTTCTAATCTATACGAACCTGTTCGCCAAGCCCTTTAATGAAATTACGGGTGTGCTGACCCAGTTTCAGGCGGCTACTGCTTCCGCCCAGCGCATATTTGCTATTTTGGACTCACCGCCAGAGCAACCGGAAAAATCGAACGCCGTACAGCTGGAGCGCAGCAAAGGCACGATTCTTTTTGATCATGTCAAATTCTCCTATAACCCGGAACGTACGCTCATTACGAACTTTAGTCTGGAGGTAAAGCCGGGTACTCGTGTTGCCATTGTCGGGCAGACTGGAGCAGGCAAAACAACACTCGTCAACCTGCTCATGCGGTTTTACGATGTGGACAGCGGCTCGATATCCATCGACGGGGTGAATATCAACGACATGAGCCGGGACAGCCTGCGGACTAACTTTGGCATGGTGCTTCAAGATACATGGCTGTTCAGCGGGACTATTCGGGACAATATCACTTACGGGAAGCCGGAGGCTACGGACGAAGAAGTCATCGCGGCAGCGACGGCTGCCAATGCGCATAGCTTCATCAAGCGCCTGCCTCATGGCTACGATACGGTCATCAGCGGATCGGGCGACAGCCTGTCGCAAGGCCAAAAGCAGCTGCTCACCATCGCGAGGGTGATTCTCGTCGATCCACCTATGCTGATACTGGATGAAGCGACCAGCAGCATAGACACCCTGACAGAAGCGCGTATCCAAAAAGCATTTATGAAAATGATTGCCGGACGCACCAGCTTTGTGATCGCCCACAGACTATCGACCATCCGCGAAGCGGATGTGATTTTATACATGAAAAACGGCGATGTCGTCGAAAGCGGAACCCATGAGGAGCTGCTTGCCAGCGGTGGCCATTATGCTTCACTCTATAACAGCCAGTTTATTACGGCCTAGCAGGTGTACCGGATAGGGTAGCATCATTAAGAACGAGTTTTTTTGAAAAAGTCGGTTGCTTTTATAGCAATCGGCTTTTTTGTTTTTATTTTTCTTTGATAAATCCACTCTCATATTTTATAATTAAAACACGAACAAACGTTTCGGTTTTATTCTTGGGGTTTTGTGTATAGCAACACCTACGCATCGGTTTATGTTTGGAGGCTGGAAATGGATATTAATGAATTTCAACAGTGGGTAAAGCAATATTACCATGAGAGAAGCTGGTCAGATCTAGATATCTTCGTCCGAATTGGCTTTCTGGCGGAAGAAACCGGGGAGGTTGCGAGAGCCATTCGCGCCTTGGAGATCGGCAGAGACCGGCCTGATGAGATTGATGGTTCATTCGAGGATAACAAGGAACATTTAACTGAAGAGCTTGGAGACGTACTGGGTAATCTCATCGTGATCGCCAACAAGTATGACATCACCCTGGAGGACATATTCCGGACACATCAGAACAAACTTGCACAAAGATATTCATAAAGGAGAATCTTATATGAAAAGTATTGCTGTTTTCTGCGGTTCCAGTGATGGAGCATCTACGATTTATCGTGAGCATGCTATGGCTCTGGGCAAGGCACTTGCTGAACAAGAGATAACCCTGGTTTATGGAGGAGCAAGCGTTGGTTTAATGGGTGCAGTAGCTGATGCGACACTTCAGGCAGGAGGTCACGTTATCGGTGTACTCCCTCACTTTTTGCAAAGCCGTGAAATTGCACATAAAAGCCTGAGCGAATTAATCATTGTTGATTCTATGCATGAACGGAAATCTAAAATGGCAGAGATTTCGGACGGGTTCATTGTTTTACCAGGTGGCCCAGGTACGATGGAAGAATATTTCGAAATTTTCACATGGGCACAGCTAGGCTTGCATGAAAAGCCATGTGGTCTTCTAAATATTAACCATTATTACGATCCACTTATTTCTTTGTTTGATCGTATGGCTGAGGAACAATTTATGCAGGAAAAATATCGTGCGATGGTAATTACGGACACTACTCCGGAAGGAATCCTGCGGCAATTTACCAACTACACTCCTCCTGCCATCAAAACATACCTCACGAGCAAACGGACCTGAATTTAAAAACGATGCATACCGCCCAACAGACATATTGTTTAATAGATTATAAATAGAACACCACCGTCAACGTCATTCTGGTGGTGTTCCTGTGAAATAAGGGGAGAATTACAAGGTCATTATGCTTATATTCTCCATTTATGTAGTCATTCAATGAACGATGCTCCAGCTACGAAAATGCCAAATTCAAATCCCTGCCCCCGTAGCGGTTGGATGGTCAATTTGCTCACTTTCCTGAAAATCACGTCGATACAACCAGCCGATCAAGACAGCAATGGTCGTCATAACCGCAGCCAGTAAATACACCTGTACCATACCGAAACGGTCTGCATACCAGCCCATGAATAACAAGGACAGGCCGAAAGCGAGATTGGTCAGCACATCAATTCCCGCCATGACTTTGGGCAGCTGGGCTGCCGGTGCACTGGTTTGCAGCAAGGTGCGGCGAATGATACCAGCCATTTGAACAGGTAAGCCTGATACAGCAAAAAGAATAAGGGCCGCGACCGGAACGGTATTCAGTGCAAATACAACCGTAATTAGCACGTACACCAGCAACGCTCCAAGCATGTATAAAAAGCTGTTCTTTTGTAATCGCTTGACCAAGCCAACGACAATCAATCCACCCAAAATCATGCCCGAGAAAAAGGATGCATTCATAAAGCCCCACCAGCTCGCATCCCGATGCAGCACTTGGCTGACGTACGCCAAAATAAATACGCCGAGCCAGGAGACTCCCCCAATACTATCCACGCTATCGACGATCATCAGAGAACGAATACGGCGGTTATGCCAAATGATCTGCCAGCCTTCTCCAAGCTCTTTCCAATGGGATCCTTTTTCTTTTGTTGGTTCTGCCAGATTGGTCGAGGAATCTGAAGCTTCGAGACTTAATTCCTTCTGATCTAGCGGATCACGAATGAAGGACGTGACAGTTACAGCCACGAGATAGCAACAGGATGCGATCACAAGCGTATTCAGGGAACCTAGCCAAGCCACAATAATTCCGCTCAATGCCCAGCCTGCACATTTGACCACCTGATCACTGACCGCTACCATGCCGTTTGCCCGCATTAGTCCTTCGCCAGTAGCCAAACGGGGTACAAGCGAATTACGCGCAGGATTCGTCCAGCCATCCAGGAAAGACATACCGAACACCATCACAAAAATGAACAGAAACGACCTTTGCTCAGGTACGATCCACAAATAAAGCAGCAGCAGCGTAAAGATGACAAACTGACCAAACTGGGAAAATAGCAACACTCGTGTCAGCCGAAATCGACCGAGGACTATTGGTGCAACGAGCCCACTAAGCACTTGAGCAGACAATCGGAACAACGGAATCAAAATTGTCGTCATTAAGGAATTACTTGAACTGAACACCAATACCACTACACTCAGCATATAGATGATATCTGCTACGTTGGAGATCGTCTGAGACCCCCACAGGTAATAAAAAGAGCGTCTGATCAAAAAAGTTTCCCCCTCTTTGGTACATCGCCGATTTATGTATTTCCATAACCAAACCTCCCCTGTTGACACATTACAAATCTGTTAAATGTCTGGCTTTTTGTATATTCTACACACACCCTTATATTTCCTTCTTTTATCTTTAAAGGAAATCCAGTGTCCAATATGCTTTCATATCCATTTTCAAATCTTATTCAACATAAGAAAAGCGCCACAGCGCTCTTTTTCACCCCAAAACAGGTAATAAAGACCACTAAGACGCTTCTTAAAATGTTTACTTCGTTAAATCTTCCACAAATTTAGGTAGTACAAACGCCGCTTTGTGCAGACGCGGACTGTAATATCGGGTGTCCATCTCTGGAATTTGGGTCTCGTCTACTTCGAGCGGATCATACTTCTTACTCCCCAACGTGAATGTCCAAAGACCGCTTGGATAGGTCGGAATGTTCGCACCGTACACACGTACAATCGGGAAAATCTCCTTCACATCTTTGTTGACCTTCTGAATCAGGTCAGCCTTGAACCAAGGATTATCTGTCTGCGCCACGAAAATGCCGTCTTCCTTCAACGCTTCAAAAATACCTTGGTAAAACCCGCGTTCGAACAGCGGAGCTGCCGGACCTACCGGCTCCGTAGAATCGACCATAATGACGTCGTATTCATTTTTGTGTTCAATAATGTGCATGTAACCGTCATTGACCAACACTTCCACATTAGGCTCGTCCAGCTTCCCCGCGATTTCAGGCAAATATTTTTTGGAATATTCAATGACCTTACCGTCGATCTCAACCAGTACAGCCTTTTCCACTTCAGGGTGCTTGATGACCTCACGAATAACGCCGCCATCGCCACCGCCCACAACCAAAACCTTTTTGGGATTCGGATGTGTATTCAGGGCCGGATGCGCTACCATTTCGTGATAAACAAATTCATCCTTAACCGTTGTCATCACCATGCCATCCAGTACAAGCATATTGCCGAATTCCTCTGTCTCGATCATTGCCAGATCCTGAAAATCTGTTTTCTCAGAGACGTAGGTTTGTTTGATTTTTGCTGTAATGCCGAAAGAGGGAGTCTGCTTCTCCGTAAACCACAAGTCCATCATTCCAACCTTCTTTCTGATCAAAGTATGTGTCCGGCAATCCGGTAGCATAAACTTGACTTTCCTTATATCTGCAACACGCAAACGCCGAGTTTGCTATATTTATTGTACCAAACACACTGGACTTTCACACTTTTTGCATTATAAGCGATACCTGGATGGACTGCAAAAGCATTCTTGAGATTTAATCTTGTTTAAAATAGATACGTATGCGTATCTGATGAATAGACGCTTTCGGATTGACTATACTGAGAACATCAACTATGGAAGGAGGTGGCATGATGACCGATACTACTGGGCGATCCCCCAAGCGTAAACCGCTTTGGCTTCGATGCTTTCAAGGACTGATGTCTCTCACTATTCTGACGGTCATCGCCGCCTGCATTCTACTCGCTTATTTGTACACGACCAGCCTTCCGCTCGCGGATACGGATCGGAATTCACGTCTGCTCGATAGTCAGGGGCAAGTCATTGCCACCTTCTCTGCCGGAGGCAAGGAATCCATTCCTGTCCAACTTGATCACATTTCCCCCGATTTGATTGCAGCTACGCTGGCTGTGGAAGACCGGAAGTTTTACGATCATTTTGGCTTTGATTTCAAAGGTCTGGGCCGGGCGGTAATCGTTAATCTGACCCGCTGGGATATGTCGCAAGGGGCCAGCACGCTGACTCAGCAACTTGCACGCAATCTGTACTTATCTCATGAGAAAACATGGACGCGCAAGGCCAAGGAGGCCATCTATACCGCACAGCTTGAAATGAAGTACACCAAGGACGAGCTGCTGCAAATGTATTTGAACGAAATTTACTATGGTCACGGCGCCTATGGCATTGAAGCAGCTTCGCAAATGTATTTTGGTAAATCCGCAAAGGAGCTCGATTTGGCCGAAAGCGCCCTGTTGGCAGGTATTCCGAAAGGACCGACCTACTATTCACCGTATAATCATATGAAAAATGCAAAGGATCGGCAGAAAATTGTACTGGACTCCATGACGCTCACTGGTAAAATTACTCCGGCCGAAGCCACCAAGGCCTATGAGGAAATGCTGGCCCTGCGGCCCGAGAGCCAGCGCCGGACAGTGGAAGCCGCTCCCTGGTTCCGCGATTACGTCCGCCAGCTGGCGACTCATCAGCTCGGGATTAGCGAAGGGGTGCTCGAGCATGGTGGCCTGAGCATTTATACCACGCTGGACATGCACATGCAGCAGGCAGCCGAGGCGGCTGTAAACGAGGGAATGAAGAACAGCAACGGACTGGAAACCGCGTTAATTTCCATGGACCCGCGCAACGGACATGTCAAGGCCATGGTCGGGGGAACGAACTACGTCGGTAATCAATATAATCATGCGCTAGCAACAACCCGGCAGCCAGGCTCAGCCTTCAAGCCGATTATGTATCTGAGCGCACTGGATTCCGGCGAATTGACGAGTACGTCCAAGTTCGAAAGCCGACCGACGTTGTTTCACTACGACAACAACCGCAAGACCTACAAGCCCAAAAATTTTGGAGACAAATATTTGGGCGAAATAGATCTACGGCGCGCGATTGCAGCGTCCGATAATATTTATGCCGTAAGCACCATTTTGAAGGTGGGAACGGATAAGGTTATGGACCTCGCCAGCAAAATGGGCATTACGAGCGAGCTCAAGCCCGTGCCTTCGCTGGCGCTGGGTGTGTCGCCCGTCAGCCCGTTCGAGATGGCCTCGGCCTTCTCGGTCATCGGCAACGGCGGGCAAAAGGTGGCTCCGGTGGCGATACTGCGCATCACCGATGCGGCCGGGCGATCGCTTTACGAAGCGCCGCAGGCCGCGCCCGAGCAGGTGGTGAAGCCCGCCTCCGCCTACGTCCTCACACGCCTCATGGAAGGCGTATTCGAAGAAGGCGGCACCGGCAACCGGGTCGCGAAGCTAATCAAGCGCCCGGTTGCCGGCAAGAGCGGCACGACCAACACCGATGCGTGGATGGTCGGCTTTACCCCCGAGCTGTCCACCGCTGTCTGGGTCGGTTATGACAAGGGTAAGGACATCAGCACGCAGGATGCCCGACGGGCGGCTCCGATTTTTGCGCAATATACGGAGAAAGCGCTGGAGAATGTGCCGCCCAAAATCTTCCCCATCCCTGACGGCGTAGTCAGCGCCTATATTGATCCGGCCAGCGGCAAGCTGGCTGCACCAGACAGCCCGGACAAGCGGCTGGAGGTATTCGTCAGCGGTACGGAGCCGAAGGAGACCCTATCGGGGCAAGATAACCCACCGGCATCGACACCAACTGATCAAGCGGAGCGACAAGCTGAAAAGAAATCGTGGTGGGGCAATTTTAAGCGATGGTGGATGGATTAATTCCAAAAAAAGACTGAGAGAACGCTATAGGCGCTCTCTCAGTCTTTTTACTTTCACTTACCTCATTTGCCCATTTATCTCTCTTGCCAGTGCTATCAGCCATCACCCGTTAACTCCCGCTCTTCCCTAAAGCTGTGCTATTACCAATAACAGCTAAACGACTCAATACGGTGGGTGTCCACACCATAATAAAACCAAAAACGTCCATTCCATCGAAAACCCGCTACAGATGTTCTGCCTACAAAGACAGGATACAGCCAGAAACGCTCTCCGTTTGTCAGCCATACAAATGTGTTGCGGAACAAACAACCGTAAATGGCTCCAGGGTCAACCGCATATGCCGAAACCAGCGGCTTCGGTGGTGTAAACTGCGGTGGTGGAGAAGTTGGTGCTTGGGCTTGTGGCCCACCTTGCGGACCAAACGGTCCCTGCGGCGGCGGTGAGAACGGCTGTGGCGAAAATGGCCCCGGGCCTGGTGGCGGACCTATCGGAGACGGGAACGAATCCTGCATATCAGGAAATTGTGGAATCGAAGGACCTGACGGCGTGAATGGACCCGGAGTACCCGGTTGCGTTCCGAAAGGGACTTGTGGCAGTAAAGACATGTGTTTCACTCCTTGTGTTCTAGGCTGATGTATCCTATGCGGGACATCAGCCCGTGGACTGGGCGAATCCCCATATCGCCGCCAAACTCCGATATTTCATCCTTTTACATCAAAAATTCTGATATCCTGACCCGATTAACTACCTTTACGGACATGCTCCAGCTCAATTTCATGCACCATTTTAATCTCGACTCGTTTCCTTAGCTCATTATACTGTTCCAGCAGTCGGTGCTCATATCCCAACTGTTCGTTCATCCAGCCTACAATAGAGTCATCGTGATGCTCGGTAGACCAGCTAAACAAATTGCTATATAGCTGACTAAATGATTCCTCGTTGCTGCGAGCGAACCGGATTGGTCGTGCTGTATAGCTGAGCTTTAGTTCCAACATTTCATACAACACATCCAAACGGTATTCCAATGCCTCTACATCCTCTTTGGATGCATCGTAGCTTTTTATATCCTGAATAAGCTCCCTGAAAGTTAACCCTACATGCTGCATGGCAAAATAAGACCACACACAACTGCCTGTAGCCGTTCCGTGAGCCTCCCAAAGCGGATTCCACAAGATAGATCGGATCGTATCCTTCTGTCCTTCTCCAAACAATGCTATTCCAGCAATAATTCCTGCATTGCAGTCTACAGAAGCATGTTGCTCTCCCCAATATACCAATTGCGGAACCATATCTTCAGTAGTGCATTTGAAGCTTAACAGAGGTAAGAATTCATTAAACAAATTCTGATCCTTCGCTTTTTCCAATTCGGTCGCCAGTTGTTCACGATGCGATTCGCATGGAAGATGTACCAGTCCCAAACATGCATCCACAGACGCAGCTCCATATGGCCCGCTCACCAAAGCGACGAGATCAGCCGTAGCTTCCACATAACCCAAATAACCTAACACATACAACACACCGTTAGGTATATGTTCCGGGGATGCCTGATTTCGAACGTAACGTTCATACATATCCTGCGCCAAAGTAACATCCCCGCATCTCATGATCGGCTGGAGGAGCAACCCCCTGATATAATGATGGGGATCTTTTACAAAAAGCCTGTATAACTCCCAAGCATCTTCCATTGTCCCATATTGGGCAACTACATCCGTATAGGCAGAAATGATACTGGCGTCCAGCTTCTTGCCTGAGTCGAACATGTCAATAAGTCTTGCTGTCGCGTCCATCATCCTGGTTTTCTCCTTTCACGTGTGTACGTCTTCATGAAGCACTTCTCTAATGTTGAATATTTCTATTAAAAATGAGGAAAGATGTTATCATCTACGATCCAGTCTAGGGAGTTGATCTCATGCACGATTCCAGTCCAAAAATTACAACATTTTTCATGTTCTCCGGTCAAGCAGAGGAAGCCATGCAATATTATACCTCTGTATTTAAGCCGTCTGGTATCATGAGCGTTTTTCATCAGGAAGATGGGAGCGTGTTACATGCTGTATTCAACCTCAAAGGGCAAACCTTCATGGCTATTGATCAAAATCATCAGAACAAACACCCTTTTACTCCTGCTCTATCGCTATTCGTCACCTGCGATTCGGAAGAAGAAATTCACAGCGTGTTTGACCAGCTATCTCAGGAAGGCCGAGTTTTAATGCCCCTCGAAACCACACCCGTAAGCCAACAATTCGGCTGGGTTGAAGATAAATACGGAGTTTCATGGCAATTGAACCTGGCAAAAGTCTGACCTACTATATCTTAATGTATCCAATTGCAAAATAACCCGGCTAAGATCACTTTGATCTACACCGGGTTATTTGTTATCATTCTGGCATTGCTTACCTACATGAAATAGAAATAGACCGCCTCGATCCATGGTAACGGTCTATTGTTTTGCTGGACCCTACTGCCGACTACTCTTTAAGCAGTTGTTTGTACACTGGAGTCGTGTTAGGCTTTTTCTGATTTCTTTTCTAACTATCTAGCAGACTTCGAGAAGTTTAATCACAAACAATATACTATACCCCATCTTTTTTTGGTAATATTACATTTAATAGGTGCCAGTAAAAGGATGTGTGTTTATTGTATAGTGCAGATTGTGAAAAATGTTTTGGTTTATGCTGTGTAGCTTTACCTTATGCAAAATCTGCCGATTTTGCTTTCAACAAGGATGGAGGAACTCCTTGTCAAAACCTAAATGTGGATTATCGTTGTGGCATTCATAAAAATTTAAGAACTAACGGCTTGCGAGGCTGTACTGTATATGATTGCTTTGGAGCAGGTCAAAAGATTTCTCAAGTTACGTACAACGGAAAAAGTTGGCGAGACAACCCGGCAATAGCTGAGGAAATGTTTAAAATATTCCCCATCATGCAACAGCTTTACGAAATGCTTTATTACTTAAATGAAGCCCTTAGCTTAGAAGAAGTTCAACCCATCTATACAGACTTACAAGAAGCTATGGCAAAAACCGAGCAACTTACGGATCAAGATCCAAAATCCCTTATAGATCTTCATGTACCAACCCATAGGGCCCTAGTTAATGATTTACTTTTACAAACAAGTGAATTAGTGCGGGCAAAGGTTAAGAACAACATGGAACACAGCAAATATAGTAAAAAAATTAGGGGGAGAGATCTTATTGGTGCAAATTTAAGAGGTGCTAATCTTAGAGGTGCCAATTTGAGAGGAGTTTTACTTATTGCTGCTGACCTCCGAGAAGCTGATTTGAGAATGACCGACCTTATCGGTGCGGATTTTAGAGACGCTGATTTAAGTGAAGCTAATCTGGAAGGAAGTATTTTCCTTACACAAGCGCAATTAAATTCGGCTAAGGGCAATTGTAAAACCAAACTGCCCCCTTCTCTAAGTATTCCCGGTCATTGGCTGCATTAGAGTTTATTTTATAGTACTCTCCAAGAAAATGCGTAATTAAGTAATTAATATCTCAAAAACGTTCGATTTATGGTATACTTTTCTAGTACGGCATACGGCTAAAAGGGCGGTCGGCTAGTCTCCCCGAAGGGAGGTGATGCCCATGGAGGTTAAAGACGCGATTTCCTTGATGATCATGTTCGGCATGTTCATTCTGGCATTGCTTACCTACATGAAAAAGAAATAGACCGCCCCCCACAAAGGTAACGGTCTATTGTTGGACCCTACTGCCGACTGCTCTTTAAGCAGTGGTTGTACACTGGAGTCGTGTTGGCGCACGACTCCTTACTATTCTTACCTCAGTATAGCTCATTTTATAACGTAAATACAGCTTTTATCTTCAAGAATTTTACTGATTACTCAGCTCTTTAATGTATATTGGGCAACAAAAAGTACCTTCCATTGGATCAGGTTCAAAAATCACGTCTTTATGACTGCATCCAGATTTAAATCCGCTCATTCTTTTTCGTTTAGAAATTCCCCTAGTCTCCGACTTAAGGCTGCATACTGCTCTGCATTGGTGTCCGAAAAAGCCTCCTCCCGGTTGGAATGTACATTCTGATACTGTGGAAGGATTGAAAATTGCGACCTCGTAAAATCCATAATGTCCTCACCAATGCGGTTGTAATAGTGCCAACCATTATCCAGCCATGTCTTCAAAATATAGCCGCCAAACCTGTCCTGCACGACGAGCGCTGTGACACCACATTGTCCCGCCGCAGGATTATTTGCTGTCCATTTAGAGCTAGACTCCAAAGACCAAGCTTGAAACAGCGCATTTTCCAATTCTAAAAAACGGTTTGCATTCAACATGCGCGTCCCCTTTCGATTCCATTCTGCATTTATGGTGAACGTGCTCCTTCACTCATTTCAACACGTAGTCCACACTCTGCGAATCTTGGCTTCTACTTCTTTTAGTTCTAGCAAATACACGTCGGGATTCGAAAGTTTTTTCCAGTCCTCAAACCCAAACTGCGGATCGTAATGTCGAATGAGAAGAGATAGTAAAGCTCCATGAGTTACAATGATAACCGTTTTTTCCGCCCGCTCTATAAGCTCCTGAACAAGCTGGATTCCTCGATCTACTGCTTCACGGGATGATTCTCCTCCCTCCAGCTTCAAGTCCTCGTCCAGATAGGTCTGTTCCAACACGTCCAGCCAATGATCCAAATGATCATGGCTAAGTACCCGTTCTTGAAGACGTACATCAGTATACACCTGCAACTGTTTCCGTTCAGCCAAGGGCTGAATGGTTCGCACGGCCCGTTTCCACGGGCTGGACACAATATATTCCACACCTACATTCTCCATAAAATCAGCTAACTGCTCAGCTTGTCGGGTACCCTCATCGGTGAGTCGGGCATCTGGTTCCTGTCCTGTTGCTTGGGCATGTCTGACAAAATAAATTTTCTTCACGTCATCACTCCTAACTGTCACACAAATTTAAAATTCTACATATTTACAAATAATTATTTTTGTGTTATAATATAGGTTTACATATTTTGATTTCATGATACGATTCCTTTGTATTACATCAACTCTTCTGGGAGGGATTCGATGCAATTGGACAAGGGAATACACATACTTCAGGTTTCTGCTAACATCATGGGAAATACAGAGAGCATTTACCCCACTTTAATGTGGGACGAAGATAACATGATTTTAGTCGATACGGCTTACCCCGGGCAACTCTCACTTTTACATGAGGCCATTCTAGGTACCGGATTAGCAGTCCATAAACTTACCTCCATATTAATAACACACCAGGATCTTGATCATATCGGCAGTTTAGCAGATGTGGTTCGGACTTGTTCATCCCCAGTTCAAGTGTTTGCCAGTTCTATTGAAAAGCCCTATATACAGGGAGAAAAGCAACTTATAAAGCTGACACCAGAGGCGATAGCTCAAGCTGTAAGCTCCTTGCCCGAATCCGTTCCAATGGAGTGGAAACATGCATTCCGGCGTACACTTGAAAATCCCCCAAAGGCTGTAGTAAACTCCACGATCGTTGCCGGAGAGGAATTGCCCTTCTGTGGAGGGATCGTAGCTATAGATACTGCTGGTCATACACCGGGACACCTAAGTTTTTATCATAAGCCTAGCCAAATCCTGATTGCAGGAGATGCTCTTCGCACAGTAAGCGGCGAATTACTAGCTCCAGACCCGCAATACTGCTCTGATTTCAATATGGCGAAAGAGTCTCTTAAAAATCTGCTGCCCTATGATATTAAAAAAGTGATTTGCTTTCATGGAGGGCTTTACGAAGGCAATTGCAATCGGCGGATATCCGAGTTGTGTGGATCCTAGCCTTTGATTCACATGTTCATACCAGCCCCTTGACCGATAAGTGAATCATCTAAAGAAAAGACTAACCAGGAACTCCTGGTTAGTCTTTTTTCTAACATATTTTATTGTTAATTCTAAAATAAATCTCACTATTACACAAAAGAAAGAAGATGAGAACTAGGCTTTTAAGTGGACTCTTAATACAGGTACTTCTGGAGAGGCAGATGTACCTTCCAAGATTTCCACATGACTAATCATCTCTTGCCCGTCTGGAACGATTACCGGAGTAATTACAGGAAATCCACCCTGTTGAATCGCGTCTAGATCAAACTCCATCAGTAATTGCCCTGCTTTAATGTTATCTCCTGTTTGAACGTGAGGGTTAAACCCTTGTCCTTTGAGGGAGACTGTATTAATCCCGACATGTATCAAAATTTGTACTCCGGATTCATGCTCAATGATCAGAGCATGCTTACTTTTCTCCATCACGTGGACGACTTTACCCGTAAAAGGAGCAGTAACTTTACCTTCAGTCGGATGAATAGCGATGCCTTCCCCCATAGCCTTCGTAGAGAACGCAGGATCTGGAACCTCTTCAAGGGAAACCACTTTTCCTTTGATTGGTGCTACCATGTCGAATTCTTCAATACGAGGAGCCGCCTTCTTTTTCAACCATTTAAACATAACGATGCCACCTTATTTAGAGATTACATTCATAAACAGTGAATAGGACTTAACTACATCTTTTAAGGAACCGGTTCCACAAAATGAATAAAAAGAAGAGTGGAAGCGATTTCTATCTGAATTATAGTGAACGCCTTTCCAGGATGTCAAGGCGCTCCTCTCCGTTTCTAAAATCACTCTATTTAAAGATACAGAAACATTTTATAACGAGCATACTTTACATCATTTCACTAAGATTGCATAATGATCAGTTGTAAAGTATGCACATTTATATTATATACTTACCTAAAGGAGAGTGTAACTTATGGGTGAAACCTGTGTTCCGTCTGGCGTGGTCCTAAAAGACACTGGCTTTGGATATACGTTGTCCTTAATAAGTGGTAAATATAAAATGATCATTATATATTGGCTTTCTGAAAATAAGGTTATGCGGCATAACGAGCTGAAACGAAGTATCGGCACCATTTCCTTCAAAACACTAAGCATTATGTTAAAAGAGCTAGAGGCAGATGGCCTTATCATACGCAAGGAATTTCCCCAGATACCTCCAAAAGTTGAATATTCATTATCTAAGCGTGGCCTTTCTCTCATTCCATTGTTAAATATGATGTGCGAGTGGGGAGAGGAAAATGGTTTGCCAGCTCTGGAGGACGGACAGCAATAGGCATTCCTATTACAGGCTGTCAATAAAACTCAAATAATCTCGTGCGCTTTTTTCCAATTCGCTTTCAGACAAACCTGGGGCATCTGCGCCAGGCTCATTTTCTGTACCATAAAACGCAAAGAACGAACGATAATCTGCACTGCAATATAGGAAGGTTGTTTCAAAAGGGGATAGTAGACGCTCAAGTGTATAGCGATATCTTCCCTTTTCACTATAATCTTCTTTTTTAATTCCGGCAGATACAGCTAAAGCAACTTTGCGATTCTTTAATTTGTCTCCTCCATTTGAACCATAAGCCCAGCCATAAGCAAAAACATCGTCAAGCCATTTTTTAAGGAGAGGCGGACTACTAAACCAATAAACAGGGAACTGTAAAATAAGCTTACTATGCGATTCAATTAAGTGCTGCTCTTTTTCCACATCAATGTTCCCGTCAGGGTAAATCGTATGCAATTCATGTATAGTATACTTTTCTGGATATTTTTTGAGTTCTCCTACCCATTGCTTATTTATCACAGATGTTTCTATGCTTGGGTGTGTTACGATAACAAGAGTTTTCAAAGACTTATCCTCCTTGAGTATTATTTATTTTCTGAGTATAAAGCGCGCACTACAAATATGTAAGTATGCACTTTTAGTACAACTACTTACTAAAAGGTTAGTGTCAAATCAGAAAAATATTCTTTCTATACCATCACCACGATCATACGTTCATGCTGAAAGCTATTTCGCAACAAAAAAAGCAGCCCACAGAAGCGGCTGCTTTTTACAATACTATTACTACGTTAACGCTTTTCTTACCCTTCCAGCGCCTGCTTCAATTCCTCCGGCGAGGCGGCCCACCATTCCTCGTTATGCGAAATCAGCAGGCTTTTGAGCGCTGCTTTATCTTCGCTGCCGAGATCATCCAGCATAAAACGGCGCTTGAGCGCATAATCCATACGGTTGACGTGATCGGCGAGAATTTTCCAGCCGCGTTTGGCTTCGTCGTCAATCAGCATCTCGCAGGCGGTCGCGCCGCCGTACACACGTCCTTCGGGCGTACGGTCCACGGCTACCCATACCAGCCATACCTGGCGTCCGTTTGGTACGTCCTCTTTATTCGTAGAGAACTTGATGCCACGTTCCACTTTACTTTTGGCATGCATGGCACCGATATCAATTTTCGCCTCTCCTCGGTCAATGATGACCGGGGACATGCTGTTCAAGTCGATTGAGCCTGCGCCGAAGCCCTTATGCTTACTCTTGCCACTGACAATGTTCAGTGCAATCTGCTTTTTGCCATCCGGCTGATTTTCACTCATGCGTCACTAGGCCTCCATTTTCCGTCTTCACACTATTCTACACTATAAATATTTTAACTAATAATCTCCCGAAAGCAAACATATACATGCTGTAGATGCTTGTCAACGGGAGGTATCCATTGTATGACCCCAGCACGCACCAAAATCGTTTTATTGTCTACACTAGCCCTCGGTCTCCTCGCAGGGACGTTATGGTTTGCCTGGCAGCCCCAATCGCAATCCGATCCGCAGTCCATAGGCAAACCACTATACGGCTCCCCGTCTGAGTCTGCGCTTGCGCCAAATATGGGCAAGCCCCTAGGGGCAAACATCCTGCCTGACCTGCCCAAGAACCCTCCACAGCCCGCTACAGAAATCCTCAGCAAACGGGTGGTGGAGTACCACATTGATGTGTCTCTGGAAAAAGGACAGGTTTTGCGAGGCACTGAGACACTGACCTGGAAGCATCCGGGCAAGAAAACCGTGAATGATCTGTATCTTCATCTATACCCTAATGCTTTCTCTTCCATGGAAACCACCTTTATGAAGGAATCCGGGGGGAAGCTGCGTGGAGACACCATGCCCAAGGACGGCTACGGCTCCATGACGCTGACTGAACTAAAAACGGAAGACGGTTTATCTCTCATGCACCGCACCCAATATGTGCAACCAGATGACGGTAACGCAGGCGACCGTTCGCTCATGAAGGTGCGTCTACCCAAGCCGGTACGAGGTGGCGAAGAAATCACATTATATATGAAGTTTGAGGTAAAACTGCCTGCCATCTTCGCTCGTATGGGCGCGACAGATGATTTTGTAATGGCAGGACAGTGGTTCCCGAAGCTCAGCGTCTACGAGACTGCAGGACAGCGTGGACGCGCCGAGGAGGGCTGGAATCTCCACCAATATCATGGCAACTCCGAGTTTTATGCCGATTTTGGGATTTACAGCGTACGGATTCGGGTGCCTGAAACACACATCGTAGCTGCGACCGGATTTCCCACCCGTGGTGCAGTCCGACAGAACGGCCAGAAAATATATCAATTTTATGCCGATGATGTACACGATTTTGCCTGGTCCGCTTCACCCAATTTTGTAACTGTAGAAGAACCCTTTTCTTCTGCTGAAGTCCCTGGTGTCAAAATCAAGCTCTACCTTGATCCGTCGCACAAGGAGCTCAAAGGACGCTACATGAGCGCAGCGAAGGCCGCCCTTTCGTACTACAGCAAATGGTACGGGCCTTATCCATATTCCACCCTATCCATCGTGGTTCCACCCAAAACAGGCAATGGAGCCGGCGGCATGGAGTATCCGACACTGATCACGGCCGCGGCTGCGGATAATCTGAATCCCGGCTATAGTCTGGAACGGACGCTGGTTCATGAGATTGGACATCAATATTTCTACGGAATGGTAGCCAATAATGAATTTGAGGAGCCTTGGCTGGATGAAGGCTTCACCTCCTATGCAGAGGAGCGGCTCATGGAGCAAGAATATGGGCTTACCCCCAACTTGCCATTACAATCGGGACAGGTAGCTTCCCCACAGCCGCTAAACCGCGAGTCATGGAAGTACGGCTCAACTGCTGAGTATGCGCAAAATGCCTACTCTCGAGGCAAATTGGTACTGCGGGGCATTGAACGTCAGGTGGGGTTGAAAAAAATGGATCGGATTATGCGGACCTACGTCCAGACGTATCGATTCAAACATCCGTCCTCACAGGATTTTCAGCGCATCGTGGAGAGAGTCACCGGACGCTCATGGAGCCACTATTTTGAACAGTATGTATATGACGGCCAGATGGCGGACTTTTCGGTGGATCGCATTACGAACCACAAGCTGGAGAATGGATATGAAGCGGTCGTGACGCTCAGCAAGAAAGGGGCGGATTATCCCAAGATCCCTGTTCAATTTACCTTCAAGGATGGCACAACCATATTTAAGGCATGGGACGGCACGGGCAAAAGTACAACTTTTCGGCTCAAAAGTACCTCTCCCGTTTCCTATGTGACCCTTGATCCTCTATATACCATTGCACTGGAGAACAAGCATATTAATAATAACCTGAAAGCCGAATTGAACGAAAAGCAACAAACCCGTTGGAGTGTAAGTGTAACCAAGCTGTTGGAGACACTGCTTGGAAGTCTGTCATGGTGAGGTGTCTATAGATGCGGACTGTCATAAAAGAAGGCTGGGCGCTTGTGCGCATACGATTTTATATCGTTATCATTCTATTTCTGTACCGACTACTGTGGGGGGTATTTCTCTATCGGTTGGTGCAATCTGCCGTTATCCCGTTGCTGCTGCGTTATCCTGATCAGGGTCAAAACGAGCTGGGACAGACCTTGTTTTGGATGGAGGGCCAGATTGCCCTGATGGACAGCCGGGAAGTGCATGTGTATTTGTGGGTACTACTAGGGGCGACCGTACTGCGCATTCTGATCACTCCCTTCATTAGAGCAGGAATATATCAAAGCCTGCATACCGATGCGACTGAACCGCAAAGCCTGTCCTTCTTCAGGGGTATGAAACGCCACGGCTTGTCGTCGCTGTTGTATTACATCATCGAGTTGGGACTGTTGCTGCTTCCCGCCTTTTGGGTGGTACCGAGACTCTACCCCATTGTAGCAGGAGCGCTGCAGTCTTCCTCTCACCTGCTTCATTTGTTGCCCTATGTCATTGGGTGGATAGCTTACGGATGGTTCATTCGGCAGTGCATCCTGTATATGCAACTGGGTACTGTCGGCGATCACGCCATACTATCGTCCCTGCTCGCCTTCTTTCGCCAGCTCCTCCCAGCTGTCGGCATATCCCTTTTGCTCGGTGCTTGTGTGCTGCTGGTTTTCGGTCTATTTGGCACCGTGGCGATGATTTGGACTGGCATGTTGGCGCTCATTCTCCAGCAATCGTATCATTTTGTTACCAGTCTGGTCAGGCTGTGGCATATCAGTTCGCAGTACAGACTATGGCATACCTATATCTCCAGTAGAGGCTAAGCCCTCCCTTATATTTTCCAACTTCATTTCCAGCTGTCGAAAAATCTTTTTGCTTACCCGTGCAAACGGCACATAACTGAATACTGTTAACAGAATCTGTTCCTGGGGCATTAGGAGCAGATTTTTTTTGTAACTTTTTGCGATGAAACATTTGCCAAAGCCAGCCGTCTTTGTTACAATAATCGCAGTGAACTGATAGTAACAACTTTGTAATCTTTATTGTAACCTTTATCTCAAAAACATCGTTATCGTGAATACTGCTCTCCAAGGTGCACATCTTAAGTTAAGCCTAATTCCTGGCACCTAGGAAGCGGGGGAACCAGTTTGGGTGAATTGATCTCGCAACAGAGTGGTCATAGGGGAACCTTCTACCGAATCCTTAAGCTAACCTCGCAGGCAATGGAAGGGGTATATTTTTTTTGAAGAAGAAGCTAACGATCGCAGCCATGGGGCTTGCCATTGCCTTTACATCTTTTACATTCGGTGGCGGCAGTGCATTTGCAGACTCCAAGATGGACCAGGTCATCCAAGATGCCAAAGGAACGAGCTACAGAAGCGGAGGCACTACACTCGAGGGATTCGATTGCTCCGGCTTCACAATGTATGTATTCAACAAACTGGGAATTAAACTGCCGCATCAATCTGGTTCACAATTCAAAATGGGATCTTCCGTATCCCGCGATGAAATGAGACCTGGGGACCTCGTGTTCTTTAACACCACAGGAAGAGGCATTTCCCATGTGGGTATCTTCGTAGGTGAAGGGAAATTTGCCCATTCCTCGTCTTCACGTGGTGTAGTAGTTAGCTCACTGAACGAAAATTATTACGCTAACCGTTATGTCGGTGCAAAAAGAATTATGAGCACAGACGCTTACCACTCTGTAGCTTCAGATGTTCCTGATGACGACAACGTAGAATAACTAACGCACAGCAAGCTAAACCTAGCCGCAATTTGATTCTGGCCGGAATCGAATTGCGGTTTTTTATGTCCACAACATCAGCAATTATTATCATTACTGACGAACTGACACCTCAAAAGGTTTCAATTTTAGCGAACATCGTCGGTTTTACCGTCACCGCTGGGGGAGCATATGAGTAGTAAATCCTTCTTATTGAATGTATACCCGACTTGGGTATGAAATAAACACGCTTGCCATTCCCCTGCAACTTGTCTACAATCTGTTGTTAATGATTGAAGTACCTGTAAAAGGAGGATAGAAAACATGCCTGCCTCAATATCCAACTATCGGATCGTACCGATGGACGAGCATCAAGCGGCTACAATCTGTGAATGGCGCTATGATCCACCCTACAACATATACGGCTGGCTCCCCTGGGAACAAATGAAGGCGCTTGAAGTCGAATTTGGAAGTCCCTCGCTTCGCCAAGAGCAATATGTTGCCGTACTGGATGAAGAGAACAAGCTGACGGGATTTGCTCAATATTTTCCTATGGTCGGTGTGACCCGGCTAGGTCTTGGAATGCATCCTGAAAGATGCGGACATGGCAGAGGCTCCGATTTTGTCCGTGCCATTGCCGAGGAAGCCAGACGACGCAAACCGAAGAATGAAATTGATCTGGAGGTACTCACTTGGAATGGGCGCGCTATCCGGGCCTACAAGGCGGCCGGATTTGAGCTTACGGATACCTATGAACGCCAGACTCCCGACGGCAAAAAGCCGTTTTATTGTATGGTATATCGTCCCGACCACCAGACCCGGGTTCTATGATAAAAGCGCCTTCGGCATACAACCGCGATGTTGTATAGCGAAGGCGCTTTTATCATCATACGACAGATCATTACAAGCTCAATGACTGGTACGCATTTTTTCAAAAGCTTCATTATATTGTTGGGCTTCCTTAATATCCACGGCCATAATACCGCCGTCGTCCCAGGAGGTCAAACGCAGAGTCACGGTCTTGTAATCAATCGTAATAAATGGATGATGATTGAATGCTTCAGATATAGCGGCAACTTCATCCACAAATGCAATCCCTTTCATAAAACTGGAAAAATTATATTTTCGAACGATCCAACGTCCTTCCTCCAGTTCCCAGCCCTCCAGTTTCTCCAGATGTGCTTCAATCTCTTCTTGTGTAAAAGGCATGTTACGAACTCCTCCCCGTTTATACGGAAGCCTTTTAGCCGCTTAAATGCGGCCAAAACTACGATATATTGGTGTACATATTACCACGGCCCCGTTGATAAATCCATAAGACGGCCTTCAAATCAAAGGCACCGACGTCAGTTCCTCATCTCCAATGAGTACATAGATACGATGCTGCTCCGGCTCATAGATCACAACGCCGCTGCCTACAGTGATTATGGGCTCTGTACCCAGTGCATAAAATAAGTCTTCTGCCAAAGCTTCATTGACTTCCTGCCGCCCCGGCGGGTCCAGCCTGTCCCAATCTTCTGCTTCCATCTCAAAAAATTCATAGCTATCTGGGATGCGTCCCACAGCCTCTGTCAAATCGTTCAAAATTTGTTCATACTCGCGCCCATGCTTTACTCCCATACCATTTCCTCCAATAGTTCCGCCATTCAATACATAATCACCTTATTATACCGGAAATTCGCACTTAACAAAAAAGAGAGTTTTGTCGATAAATACTATAATCCGTCTTGTAATGACGCGCTTGGGGCAAGGACGACCCCGGCGGCATGAAAGGATTCAAAATCTATTCTCATGGATGAGGTGTATCATGCAAATTTCAACCATTATCGGACTTGTGCTCGGGATTGTGTCACTGGTCGTCGGGATGATCTTAAAAGGCGCTCCAGTCGTCAACCTGGTCAATAATCCCGCTGCTTACATGATTATTTTCGTCGGAACGGCAGCGAGTATATTTATGGCCTTCCCGATGGCAGAAATCAAACGGATTCCGAAGCTGTTCAAGGTTATTTTCACCGAACAAAAACTGTTAGACCGCAAAGAACTCATCGGTACGTTTACCGAGTGGGCATCCATTACCCGTCGTGAAGGTCTGCTCGCCTTGGAATCCAAGGTAGAGGAAATCGACGATCCCTTTATGCGTGGCGGCATGCGAATGATTATTGACGGCAATGATCAGGAATTCGTACGGGACGTTCTGATGGAAGATATTAATGCTACCGAGGATCGACATCGCTCTGGCGCGCTGATCTTCTCCCAAGCCGGTATGTACGCTCCA
The DNA here is from genome assembly GCF_059772165.1 of Paenibacillus sp. TY11. NCBI lineage: Bacteria > Bacillati > Bacillota > Bacilli > Caryophanales > Paenibacillaceae > Paenibacillus > Paenibacillus sp. TY11. Next base: position 49,843 of record NZ_JCBAIQ010000028.1, read on the forward strand.
ACTCTCGGGGTACTCGGTGCGGTTGTAGGTCTGATTGCCGCTCTGGCCGACCTGAGTGACATGGAAAAGCTGTCTCATGCCATTGCAGCAGCCTTCATTGCGACGTTGCTCGGTATTTTTACAGGTTATGTCCTGTGGCATCCGATGTCCAACAAGCTGAAACGGTTATCCAAAAAAGAAGTAGAGCTTAAATTAATGATGGTCGAAGGTCTGCTTTCGATTCAATCGGGTATATCGACTATTGCCATCAGTCAGAAACTGACGATCTTCCTCACTCCGACCGAACGGGCTACGATGACCCAGAAGGATGGCGATTCCAGTGAGTAAAAAGAGACATGAACCGCATGAAGAGCATGCTGACGAAAGCTGGCTGTTGCCATATTCCGACTTAATGACCCTTCTGTTGGCTCTTTTCATTGTCTTATTCGGTATGAGCTCGCTCGACGCCAAAAAATTCGAAACTATGGCTCAATCCCTGAGTGCAGCTTTTAGTGGCGGCACCGGCGTGCTGGATCACTCGGCCGCGAATCCGTCGTCACAATCCATGGATATGGGCAAAAATAAAGAACAGGTATCACAACCGTTAAAATCTAAAGCCACTTCTACCTCTGATCTGCAAAAGCAGCTTGCTCAGCGGGAAGAAGAAGATTTAAAGAAGCTAAAAAAACAAATGGATCAATATATTCAAAATAACGGCCTGTCCCCTCTGCTGAACACCAAGCTGAACCAATCCCAGCTGATGATCACCATTAGTGATAATGCCTTGTTTTCATCCGGGCAGGCCGAAGTAAAGCCGGAAGCAAGAAAGCTGGCCAAGTCCATTTCCAGCATGCTCCAGCAGTTTCCTGGCTATGATGTTATCGTATCCGGTCACACGGACAATGTACCTATTTCCAATAGCCAGTTCCCGTCCAACTTTGATTTGAGTGCCAAACGTTCGCTTAATTTCTTGCGTATTTTATTGCTCAATCCACAGCTCGACCCAACCAAGTTTGTATCCATCGGTTATGGCGAGTATCGCCCATTAGCAAGCAATCAAGATGGACAAGGACGTTCCAAAAACCGTCGTGTCGAAATTTCCGTTCTCCGCAAATATCAGAACGGTACACAAGTCATTAGTCCTACCTCTAGCTCGAATGAAGGTTGATCATGCATATGTTATATGAACAAAGGCACCGCCGCATTTTTTATGCAGCTGGTGCCTTTTTGTTTAGTGATTCCTGTGCTCTGGTCCTGTCATATACGAGGATCATACGCTGTAGGCTATTATAAGGCCCTTCTGGCATTAGCTAAGCGTATAATCAAGCATCTGGCCCAGTTCTAGCTTCTCGGCCTCTGTCAGATCACGCCAGGCGCCTTTCTGAAGGGACCCCAACCGAATATTCATAATCCGCAGGCGTTGCAGTTTTTTAACTTCATAACCGAAGGCAGCACACATACGCCGGATCTGACGATTTTTCCCTTCCGTCAGGATAATACGGAATACATACTCAGATACACGCGTTACCTCACAGGGCAGCGTCCGCTGACCGAGTATTTTCACGCCACTGGACATCCCCTGCACAAAAGATGGTATGACAGGGCGATCCACCGTTACGATATATTCTTTCTCATGCTTGCCTTCTGCCCGTAAAATCTTATTCACAATGTCTCCATCATTGGTAAGTAAAATGAGACCTTCTGAATCCTTATCCAGGCGTCCGATCGGGAATATCCGCTGCGGGTGCCCCACGAAATCGACAACATTGCCTCTAATGTGGCTCTCTGTCGTGCTTGTAATGCCCACCGGCTTGTTCAATGCAATATAGACGTGATCGGACTTCTCGCGTAGCGGCTTGCCGTTCACACGAACATCATCGCCTTCCTCCGCTTGACTGCCCAGCACGGCTACTTCACCGTTAATCGTCACGCGGCCGCTCTCTACCAGCTTGTCCGCCTCCCGGCGCGAGCAAAAACCGGTTTCGCTGATAAACTTGTTAATGCGCAACCTGTGTACCCTCCATTTCTACTAACACACTTCCTCCTGCGCCCCAACCCGTTACTCAGGCTTGGCAATCGGAAGCTGCACCAGGGCTGTCGTTCCCTCTCCCTCTGTGCTTTCAATATCCAGTGTGCCTTTATGACTCTGTATAATACGCTGGCTGACCATAAGTCCTAGTCCTGTACCTGTTTCTTTGTTTGTGAAAAATGGTTCCCCCAGCTTGGACAGCATTTCTGCGGGAATCCCCGTTCCCTGGTCCCGTATGAAGATTTTAACGCTTTCTCCCTCCAAGAACAAATGAATCGTGATGATACCACCTTTACTCATAGCTTCCATGCTATTTTTAAGTAAATTAATGAATACCTGTTTTAACTGATTTTCTTCAGCGTATACCAGGGCAGGCTCGTCCGTAACCTGAAGGTCGAATACAATGCCCAGCAGATGCGCCTGACTATCAAGCAAAGAAATCACGTCGCTCACAATATAGCGAACATCTTTTTTCTGAAAATGCACTGCCTGTGGCTTCGCCAGTATTAAGAACTCGCTAACGATCAAATTGATGCGATCCAGCTCAGACATCATAATATCGTTGTGTTTCATATTCAACACTTGATTTTGCTGCTGTAGTTGGAGAAAGCCACGTAGCGTGGTTAGCGGATTACGAATTTCATGCGCTACACCTGCCGCCAGTTGTCCTACGGTTGTCAGTTTCTCCGATCTGCGCAGCAGTTCCTCCATCCGGTTGCGACTCGTGATATCACGCGAGACGCTGATAAACCCCAAAATTTCGCCTTCTTCATCCAAAATAGGCGACGTGCTCATACTGATCTCTACTGTACTTCCATCCTTACGCATTCTAAGGGACTCACTTGACACGATGCTCTCTCCCTGAAGCAGGCTCTCCTTCTGAAATTCATACTCCTCCTGTTGCTGCGGAGGTACAAACTCCAGCTTACGACCAACCAATTCTTTCTTGGTCCAGCCATACAAAGCTTCGAAAGCATGATTGACCCGAACGACACGATCCTCCTGATCGGTCACATGAATTGCATCTGCCGTCTGATTAATAACCGATTCTAGATGCTCCTTTACAGAACGGTTCTCTTCGTACATCTGTTCGAGTCTTCTCGTATACATCCCTAGGTTGTAAGCCATCGCATTGATGCGCTCACCCAGCTGTGCAAGCTCATGACCACCCTTAATTTGTAGCCGTGTATCAAAATGACCATCAGCCATCTCGTTCACTTTACCTAGTATCGACTGAATTGGACGGACAAACAAACTGGCCAGCACATAGCTTCCAATGATCACAACCTCCAAAAGGACAATGGAAATGGCAACTAGACTAATCAATTGCTTGGAAATAACAGAAGTGATCGTATCGTAATTCATAACAATACGAATGACATAGGCATCACGGTTAGCCGGATAAAAAGGTATGTAACTGACGAGAACCCGTTCGCCTTTAATATAACAGTCTTGTACGATACTCTCCCCCGAGAGGATAGCCCTGGACACGGCCAAACGATCTTCCTGCACTCTCGTTAGTTGATACGTGCCGAATTGGATCGGTTTGTTGTACATGTAATAGTATTTCCGGTCGTTCCCGTTCTTGTCCATCGTAGCGCCACCAAAGGTTGCAGGATTAATTCCTGTAATCTCCATGATGCGATAATCCACTTGTTGGGTTTGCTTTACGATCTCATCGGGGCTCAGGATGGTTATGAAATTTCGTACTGAAGTATCCTGAAAGGAAATTCGAATTAAGTAGTTACGTTTTTGGTCATAATAAAATCCCCATTTATTAATATGTGAGGAGTCTGAACCCGTGTAGTCAAATGATCCGGTCCAAAAATGGTCCAGTTTTTGACCTTGCGCCATTGGAGCCTGTCCATGCTCATATAATTGGTCAACTGCATTTTTCCAATGCCCTGTCAATGGATCAGATGGCGTCACTTCTTTAGGATCCGAGGATTTGACAACCTTATACCCCTGCCCGTCTCGAATCATCAAGGAAATATTAATATCCCTGTGGAGTGTGGCTATCTGTTGAAGCTGTTCCTGCTGAATATTTCGGATGTCAGGATCGAGCTGATTGGCAGCCAAGGTGGCAGAAAGCCACAAATTATATCCGAGCTGTTTGTCAACGGCCTCCCAGCTATGTTGGGTTTGTTCGATGGCTCCTCCGATGATTTTAGCCGTCAGAACCATTTTAGTTTCGCTGTCACTTCTTAGATTTTCGTGGGTCGTGTAATAATTGAGTGCGATGTTTAACAAAAGGATAAACAGGACGGACCCCGACAAAATGATCGTTATTCTGATTTTTATCGACACACTGATTTCTCACCTCTTGCCGTATGCTGGCGATTACTGGCAATTGCTAACTCAATGATACCGTAATAGCGCCTGTGATACCAGCATTTACATTTACCGGATATACATAAATACACACTTTGTGTACAGTGTTGTCAATAGACGGGCGTTTGCCTACAATATAATAAGATAATCATCCACAGGTAGTCCACAAATACACAGATTTTATTATAAACTGTGGATAAACCTGTGGACAAGTGCTGTGTTATCCACAATTTTATTCACATCATGTTAACAACGGAATATTTGTTCGTTGGATAATTCCGCGTTTGAAAGGAGCATTTTCCCAGTGACCACTATGGATCACGCCTATTGGATGAAAGAAGCCATTCAGGAAGCGTACAAGGCAGAAACGTTGGGTGAAGTCCCCATCGGAGCTGTCATCGTAAAAGATAATAAAATCATCGGCCGCGGTTACAATTTGCGCGAGACTGATGCTGACCCAACAGCACATGCAGAGATGGTTGCCATTCGTCAAGCCAGTGAGCATTTGGGCGCTTGGCGCCTGCTGGATTGCAGGCTGTATGTCACTCTGGAGCCGTGCCCGATGTGCGCCGGAGCCATTGTTCAATCACGAGTCCCCCATCTGATATATGGCACCACAGACCCCAAGGCAGGCTGCGCAGGCACGCTAATGAATTTATTACAGGAGCCTCGGTTCAATCATTGCACAGAGGTAACCAGTGGTGTACTTCAGGAGGAATGTGCCTCGTTGCTAACAAACTTTTTTCGGCATCTCCGGCAAAAAAGAGCGGCTGCCAAATTGTCTCCTCCCCCATCTTCATCCTGAGGGGAAAGTCCAAAACATCTTATCTCATACAACCAGCAGTGCAACCGTTATTTACATCTCATTGCTAATTTCCCCATGGAAGGAGATCACCCCATGCCTATGAGCTTGTATAATACACCTCAAGGTATCTTTTTACGGCCATTTAGCTTGGCGGATAGCGAAGCCCTTCTCGCCCTTAGGCTCCGAAATAGGGATTCCCATGCGCCCTATGAGCCGCTTTACGAGAATTCATTTTTCACATTAGAGAAACAGCAGGATTACATCCGTCAGAGATTGCGTCAAGCGGAAGAAGATCGAGGATACTTGTTCGGTATCTTTCTCTTAAAGGAAGAAAGGCTCATCGGTTATATCTCCATTTCCAATCTGGTGCGTGGAGTTGGACAATTCGCCGATATCGGCTACATGATGGATCATCATGAACAGGGTAAAGGGCATATGACCGCTGCCTTAAAGTTGATCATACAATATGCCTTTCGTGCCTTATCTCTACATCGTCTCCAAGCGGGTACCCTCGTGCATAATGATAGCTCACAACGTGTATTAAAAAAGTGCGGCTTCCAACCGGAAGGGATTGCTCGCAAGCTGGTACAAATTCAGGGTACATGGCAGGACCACCAAATGTTTGGACTTTTAGCTGAGGATGACGTGTGGCGGACCTAAATGACTGCACAGGGAGATAACATTAACAGTAGACAAAAAAACCGCCCGGCTTATGCCGAGCGGTTTTTCTTACATCACATTCGAAAAAATGATGTTTGTAATCATGTCATCCCCTGTTTAAGGAGCAACAGTTTGCATTTTTTGTTGCAGTTGTTCCATAGTCAGGACTTGATCACCTGTTGGAATACCCACTTTAAATGCTGCTTTATCATTGATTTTGCTGTATTTCGTGTAGCCTGTTACAGACAATTTCACATTATCTTTCGTAGTAGGATCATTCAGTTCCACGTTTGCATTCAGGTCCTGATACACAGGAATGTTATCCTTGTTCAAAGCTGTGTTAATGTCAAACTGTTTCACCGTCAAATAGTTTTTCAACTCATCCAGCTTTTTGCTAACTTCACTGGTGTTGGATTGCAGTTCTTTCTTCGCTTCAGCCAGCTCTTCCTTCTTCACTTGAAGCATGCTAGCATATTCGTCTTTAGACATCACATCAAGGACTTTAGGAAGCGCCTTAGTGATAAATGTATTGGTCGCTTGCTTCACGTTGTCGTTCGTTATTTTAAACTGAACCACTTGTTTAGCTTCAACGCCTTGTGGCAATTTAGCGTCTTTAGGATCAATATCAAAGAAATACGTAGCTTGATCATACTCGTTCATAATAGCAGCAATCACTTCATTCGCAAATTTTTGCGATTTTTCCTGATCCATGGTTGCAGGGTTAAATTCTTGTCCCGATTGTTTAGCCAGTTCTTGTGGATCAATGATCAGGAATTTACCTACAACATCCTGTGGAAGCGGGTAAAATGGAATATTAGGAATTTTAACGTACAGTTTATCTTTAGTCATTACCATTGGAATCGTGAAGCTGGTGGAAAGATCACCTTTCAAATGAATACCAAGCGTCATTTCAGATTGGAAAGGCTCTTTTTGGTATACACCATCCAGCGTAATATCTGCATTTTTCAGCATGCTGGTTACCATTGCACTTTGCTCACTTGGAACAGAAGCGGATGTAATTGTCAGTTCCTTAATGGTGAATTGACTTTTGGATTCATAAGAATTCAATTTCATTGCATTTGCAGTACCTGTCGTAACAGCTTCCTTCGGTTCTAACTTCTTGCTACAACCTACCAGGGCTACCGTCAAAAGCAACACCATAGTGAGTACCAAGACGGATAACTTTTTACTCATTGTGTAGATTCTCTCCTCTCGTAATTAACCCCTTTTTTATGCTAACAAAAAAATACACACCCTCTATTTTAACTCATATTCACAAGTAGCGAAACACTTATTGGAAAATTTTCTTGCAATAAGCACAAAGACACCCTGGCTCTCTAACCAGGGTGTACTACACTATGCATATATTTTTAGGAGAAAAGTCAGACTGCTTATGAACCTTCTCTGTTGTGGTGATCCACGTGATTCCGCTGTTTCACTTTCTTGGAACCGGATAACGGCTCTTGTTGGTGACTACGCTCACGCTTTTCGTTACTTCCATCAGTATCCTGTGCCTCGGGAACAGGAATGGCTTTAGGCTTGCTCATTTACGCACCCTCCATCCTCGGTCTATATTTCGGGTCCTTCAACGAATCCGTTTATTACCATTTAAAATAGGACTAAAGATGGTGTAGATCTTCCGTTTTATCGTGATTTAGTGAATCCTGATGACGGCGATCATTACGATCCTGCTCCACTTGCTGTGCCTGATGACTATTAACTGGACGTTGCTCCAAATCATCAACAATGTTGGACAGGTTTTTATCCAGTCCGTTTTTGGCTTTTGTCATGTAGCCTTCCTCCTCATTCCTTCATGACTACGAGTGCGTCAATGACTGTAATGTCTGGGCACATTGGTGAATATGCCGAGTATAATCGGACAGCAACTGTTGAATGATATCTGTTCGTTCATCCACAGACTGTCCGTCCCGCTCTACATCGACTAAGCTAACCTGCACTTCCCGAGAATCTACATAAGTACATGCAAAATCAAAGGAGTACATTTGTCTGCCTTCTACCTCGATGTGGATTCGTATAGCCCGATTGTCGGCTTCATCTGCCTGTACCTGTGATTTATCCCCTGAATTCAAAAGAATCGGCAGTTGTTCCTGCCAGGCCTCTACCAGCTTTTGCTGATCTACTGTCATTTCTCGATTCATGCCAGCACCTCCACATCTGATAACGTGTGAAAAAAACGAGCTTTTTATACAACAAAAAAGCCATTCTCCACGATTCCTGATCATTAGCGTAAAGGCCAATGTACCAGCTATCGTAATCGAATGGCTTGGATTATTTATAATATGGCGGAGAGGATGGGATTCGAACCCATGTGAGCTTGCACTCTAACGGTTTTCAAGACCGCCCCGTTATGACCGCTTCGGTACCTCTCCAGGTGGTAAATCGATAAAGCTGCTTCCCTTATTAAACATACTCAGGCGCAACAAAATTATTTTACCACAGAATTTCTAAGAATGCAATGCTTACTGTTTGGGAGCAATAACCTCAATGCCTCGCATGTATGAACGCAGCACTTCCGGGATCACGATGCTTCCGTCCTCTTGTTGATAGTTCTCCAAAATAGCAGCCACAGTCCGCCCTACAGCCAATCCTGAACCGTTCAGTGTATGTACAAATTCAGGCTTCGCCTTCGAATCTGGACGAAACCGGATGTTCGCACGACGCGCTTGGAAGTCTTCTGTGTTTGAACAAGAAGAAATCTCGCGGTACATACCGCTCTCAGGCAACCACACTTCCAGATCGTACGTTTTGGCAGATGTAAAACCCATATCCCCAGTGCAAAGTGCCAGCACGCGATATGGCAGTCCTAGCAGCTGTAAAACACGCTCAGCATTATTCGTCATTTTCTCCAATTCCTCATAAGAGGTATCCGGGTGAACCAACTTGAGCATCTCTACCTTATTGAACTGATGCTGACGGATCAAACCGCGTGTATCACGTCCTGCTGATCCTGCCTCCGAGCGGAAGCAAGAGCTGTATGCCACATAATATTTTGGAAGCTGCTCCGCATTCATAATCTCTTCACGGTGGTAGTTCGTTACCGGAACTTCAGCCGTAGGAATGAGATAATACTCAGTATCACGCAGCTTGAACAAATCTTCTTCAAACTTCGGAAGTTGACCCGTTCCGTACAGACTGTCCCGATTTACAATGTATGGAGGAAGCATTTCTTCATAACCATGCTCACTGCTGTGCAGATCCATCATAAAGTTAATCAGCGCACGTTCTAAACGTGCTCCCAGTCCTTTGTAGAACGTAAAACGAGAACCCGTCACCTTAGCTGCAGCCTCAAAATCAAGAATATCTAGATCCTGGGCCAACTCCCAATGCGCTTTGGGTGTAAAAGAAAACTCTCGCGGCTCCGACCAGCGACGGATTTCTACATTATCCTCTTCCGAAGCGCCTACAGGTACTGTCTCATTGGGAATATTGGGAATGGACATCACCAGTTCGTCGATCTGAACTTCCAGATCGCGTACTTGCTCATCTAATTCTTTAATACGATCGGAGACTTGACGCATTTCTGCAATAAGATCATCCGCGTTTTCCTTATTCTTCTTCAACTTGGCTACTTCACCGGATACGACATTCCGACGATTTTTGAGTCCTTCGCTTTCCTGAAGCAACTCACGCCGGCTTACATCCAGATCTGTAAAACCATTAATCAGATCCAGAGATTTACCTCTGTTCTGTAAAGCTTTCTCAACCCGACCAAGCTCATTACGTAAAATCTTTATATCTAACACCGGTAATCCCTCCTACACTACAAACCTGACTTTCCGCTATTCGCGGACCATATCCACAAAATATTGATGTAACCGGTAATCGTCTGTTAACTCCGGATGGAAGGATGAAGCCAGCAAATGCCCCTGACGGGCTGCCACGATCTCGCCGTTATACTCAGACAATACATCTACTCCCGTTCCAACAGACTGTATTAATGGCGCACGTATAAACACAGCACGCACCGGTTCCTCAATTCCTTTAATGTTCAAGTCTGTTTCAAAGCTTTCTCGTTGACGACCAAAAGCATTACGCGACACTGTAATATCCATTAGTCCCAAATGTGCTTCTTCCTGTCCTTGAATCGTTTTAGCCAGTACAATCAATCCCGCGCAAGTGCCAAATACAGGCTTGTCTTGATTAGAAAACTGACGTATAGCCTCTATAAAATCATACTTGCGCATTAGCTTACCGATAGTTGTGCTTTCACCACCGGGGATGATAAGACCGGACAGCTCATCGAGCTGTTCGATCTTCTTCACCGCTATACCTTCCGCGCCCGCACGTTCAACGCTTCGTATATGTTCAGCCACAGCGCCTTGCAGCGACAATACACCTATTTTCATGCCGGTCCCTTCTTTCTTACCAACCACGATCCTGCATGCGCTCATGCGATGCCAGTTTGGAAATTTCAATGCCTTTCATAGGAGCTCCCAAGTTCTTGGATACTTCTGCAATCAGCTTGTAATCCGTATAATGAGTGGTCGCTTCCACGATTGCCCGTGCAAATTTCTCAGGGCTATCCGACTTGAAAATACCTGAACCTACAAAGACGCCATCAGCGCCTAAATGCATCATCAACGCGGCATCCGCAGGTGTTGCTACACCGCCCGCTGCAAAGTTGACCACTGGCAGCTTACCAAGCTCATGCACTTCCAACAGCAGTTCATAAGCAACTCCGAGGTTTTTGGCTTCTGCATACAGCTCGTCCTTCGACAGGTTTTGCACCTTGCGAATTTGACCGTTGATAAAACGCATATGCCGAACAGCCTCAACAATATTTCCAGTTCCCGGCTCGCCCTTTGTACGGATCATAGATGCGCCTTCACCGATACGACGCAGTGCTTCTCCCAGATCCTTGGCTCCACAAACAAATGGAACGGTGAACTCCCGCTTATCAATATGGAAAACTTCATCCGCAGGTGTCAACACTTCGCTCTCATCGAGATAGTCAACACCGAGAGATTCCAGTACCTTTGCCTCCACAAAGTGACCGATGCGTGCCTTAGCCATAACAGGAATAGAAACCACCTTCATAACTTCTTCCACAATCGTTGGGTCAGCCATACGAGCAACTCCACCAGCTGCACGAATATCCGAAGGCACCCGTTCAAGAGCCATTACAGCTGTAGCGCCTGCTGCCTCTGCAATTTTAGCCTGTTCAGCGTTCATGACATCCATGATTACGCCACCTTTTTGCATCTCTGCCATACCTCTTTTTACACGCGAAGTTCCCGTTTCCATGTCGTTGCCTCCTGTAAGGGTTACGTTTAGATTCTAACTTAATATTTTACCGCACGAACGCCAAATACACAATCATTTCAAGCTGCAAAATAAGTAATGAAAAACAAAGTCGGTCGGTTAGCTTTGTTTTTTTAGAAGAGGTTCTTAATTCCTTGGAACAGATCACCGAAGAAATCACCAATTGCCCGGAAAAGCATTCGGAACCAGCCGCCCTCTTCTACTGCCGTAGTAGTAACCAGATCAACAGTTTTCGTCTGACCTTTATCCACGCCATCCGTCTTGTATGTGTACGTAATTGTGCCGACTTTGGCCCCTTGCTTCAAAGGTGCCACGAGAGAGCTTTCCGGTGTAATGTTCGTTGTAAAGGTTACCTTAGGATTACTCGCACCCTTAGGTACGATAAAGCTTACTGCATCCTTGGTGACGATCGGTACTTCTGTTTCCGTACCTTTGGTCACAGGCACATTCTCAACACCCTTAACCACCGTCTTTGGAGCAATAACCTGCTTCACTTCAAAATTATCAAAACCATAGTTCAGCACTTTAGCTGTCTCTGTAAAACGATGAGGCTCTGAATCTGCTCCCATAACTACACTGATGAGACGCATTCCGTTGCGTTCAGCTGTACCTGTAAAACAGTTTCCAGCATTGCTCGTATGGCCCGTTTTCATTCCGTCCAAGCCGGGATAAGCAAACTTTCTAAAGTTAGTAATATTTTTATTTGCTTCTAACATCCAATTGTAGTTAATAATCGGTGCTTTGTCAGTCGGTCGGAATTTGTACGATTGAATTGTGGTAAACCGTGTATAATCCGGATGGTCCTTTATAATGTTACTAGCTAATGTCGCAGCATCTCTCGCTGTCATCACAGTTTCCCGGTCTGTGTCTGGTTGAAATCCTGTAGGCATATCCTTACGATCCAAACCAGTCGAGTTGATAAAATACGTATTTTTCATGCCCATTTTCTGAGCTGTTTCATTCATTAGTTTTACAAAGTCCTGCTCGGTTCCGGATACGCGTTCGGCAAGGGCTACTGTTGCATCATTAGCAGAACCTACCGCCATGGCAATATAAAGCTCTTCTACCGTATGTTGATCCCCTTGAGCCAAAAAAATACGTGATCCGATGCTCTTAGCAGCATTCTCGTTAACCGTAACCTTATCCGTCCACTTGAGTTTACCTTGCTTAACCTGCTCAGCCACGATGTATTCTGTCATCATTTTAGTCATACTTGCTGGCGGAAGCGGCTCATCTGGATTCATAGACAGCAATACCTGCCCTGTGGAAGGCTCGATCAAGATGGCCGAACGTAGTGCCAGACTAGGGGGGTTAATAGAACCTGTCCCCGTAATATTGGTTGCCTGTGTTGCCGCTCCAGCTGCAAAAGTAGCCACGCTCGAATCGAAATTTCCTACAACAGGCAATGCCGACATATACATCATATTAAGCACCATGACTGCAGTCACACTCTTTTTAATCATGCTGCGTTTTTTATTTTGCTTTAGATTATTCGGTTTCAAATGGATACAAACTCCTCTCGTACCTCAACCCGATCCGCTATGTATAACGAGCCGGTGGTTACAGCCTTAACTTGGCCAATGTAATTAATGTTTAATGTCTTAGTTTATTGGATTTCATCTTTATAAGTTCGGCCTATCATGAGCACGCTCTACTTGTTGTTTGTTTGAATCCAGCAAGGTACTCATTCAAGGGTACTAATGTGTCTTTACTTTCTCAACAATTTCTTAAAAAGGCGGACACCTGTCTATTCTATCACAGGGGTATCTCTAAAAAAAGACAGGCAGAGCGAAATGCGCTCTGCCTGTCGTCAAGTCTACTACATCTGAACTTTATAGAGAGTAGTTTGGTGCTTCTTTCGTAATTTGCACATCATGTGGATGGCTCTCACGCAGACCTGCACCTGTAATACGGATAAAGCTTGTATCGTTACGAAGCTCCTCAATATTAGCTGTACCGCAATAACCCATACCGGAACGAAGACCTCCCAACAGCTGATGAACAGTGTCGGAAAGTGGTCCTTTATAAGCAACGCGTCCTTCAATGCCTTCCGGTACTAATTTCTTGTCGTCATCTTGGAAATAACGATCTTTACTACCTTGCTTCATCGCAGCCATAGAGCCCATACCACGATATACTTTGAAGCGACGTCCTTGATAAATTTCGGATTCGCCTGGACTTTCTTCCGTACCTGCAAAAAGACTTCCCAGCATTACCGCAGAAGCCCCTGCCGCAATGGCCTTTGTAATTTCACCGGAGTATTTAATACCACCGTCAGCAATAATCGGAATATTATATTCACGTGCTACTGTTGCACAATCATAAATAGCTGTTACTTGTGGAACACCAATCCCTGCGATTACGCGTGTTGTACAAATGGAGCCTGGACCAATGCCGACTTTTACGACTGAAGCTCCTGCTTCAATCAATTCGCGCGTTCCATCACCAGTAGCTACATTACCTGCTACAATCGTCAGATCAGGATAAGCTTTACGCAACTTGCGAACCGCTTCAATAATGTTAATATGATGACCGTGAGCAGAGTCCACGACAATCACATCCACACCAGCTTTTACAAGTGCTTCAGTCCGATCAAACGTATCCTTGGAAATGCCGACAGCCGCACCGACCAGAAGACGCCCTTGTGCATCTTTCGCTGCGTTCGGAAATTGAATAGCTTTCTCAATGTCTTTGATGGTGATAAGACCCTTGAGATAATTTTCCTCATCGACCAAAGGTAGCTTTTCAATTTTATGTTTTTGCAAAATGACTTCCGCTTCCTGTAAAGTCGTGCCTACAGGTGCAGTTACCAGTTCTTCCTTCGTCATGACTTCACTGATTTTAAGGTTAAAATCGTGAATAAAGCGAAGATCCCGGTTAGTAATAATACCCACCAGTTTGTTTTCTTCGTTTACAACAGGTACACCAGAAATACGGTATTTACCCATAACTGCTTCAGCATCGGACACCAAATGATCCGGAGTCAATGAGAATGGATTGGTGATAACACCGCTCTCCGAGCGTTTAACCCGATCCACCTCTACCGCTTGCTGTTCAATCGACATATTTTTATGAATAATACCAATACCGCCCTCACGAGCCATCGCGATTGCCAACACTGCCTCAGTAACAGTATCCATACCAGCACTCATCAAAGGGATATTCAGTTTCACGTTATCACTCAAACGAGTCGCCACGCTTACTTCTTTGGGCAGAACCACCGACTTGCGAGGTACCAGCAAAACATCGTCAAAGGTAAGGCCTTCCTTACCGAATTTATCTTCCCACACCAAGATGATCCTCCTTCAAATTGTTTAGTCTGTATTGGTCTTGTTGTCTGTCCGACATGGACAAATCAAGGCTCTCTGAAAATATATTATTGCAATCTTAGCAAAGCGGTATAGGGGTGTCAAGCCTTCATCAACAGCCCTAACCCTTAGTATTTCCCTGTACAAACAACTGTACTCCTACGAAGGACAACCTTTAAAAATAAGTGTTTCCAAAGGTAATAGCTATTCACAAAAGCATATCTCCTTTTTGAATGCGCCGCATAGAAGCAATTATATAAGTGGTTTGTACCTTAACATACCAAAGAGGACCATGATCTCATTGAGATCATGGTCCTCTTTACTTGTTGCTTGGCGGCGTCCTACTCTCCCAGGACCCTGCGGTCCAAGTACCATCGGCGCTGGAGGGCTTAACGGTCGTGTTCGGGATGGGTACGTGTGGAACCCCTCCGCTATCGCCACCAAA
>NZ_JCBAIQ010000029.1:0-62938 GCF_059772165.1 Paenibacillus sp. TY11
AGTTGGTTTATAGAAAGAGCGATAAGCTCATTTTGAAACTGACGAGATAAAATATCTCTTGTTTGATTTTGCAAGCAAAATCATTTACTCACTCGTTGTTCAGTTTTCAAAGATCAAACCTTCATAATGTCTCACTTTGTTTCATCACCGCGTCTCAGTGGCGACCTTTATAATATATCATCTCTTTTTGAAATTTGCAAGAGTTTTTTTAAATTCTTTTTTTCGAGCAAATCCTTCAAAAAGGAACGAAAATTAATTTACCATGAATACTGAATAGAGTCAATACTTTTTTTGATATCAGAAAGTATATGCTTTTTAAATAATTTACTTCCTGATATCTCTGATTTAGTTTCTTCTTCTTCATCTTTTCATTGTTTGGTTTGCGGGACTCGCCCTCTGCGAGCATATTTGGATAGTTCCTTGGGGGGAGCAAAACGGGCATACATGCGGAAAACCGTTTTATATCGAAGTGCGATTGCATAGCGAATATCCTGATCCAATCGGGTATCGCTCATGTCAAGCAGCATTTCATCTAGCTCCTTACGAAGAACGTAGTCAAGTTCCTTGCATTCTTTTTCGTTAAACAGCATTCCCAACATATGACCATACTCCCTTATCAGCAGATTATATAGTACTTATATTTGCTCAACTATTGTTCCAATCTTTACCTGTTTTTAAACTCAACTGCTAAGGTTTCAAACTTACTCCGATTAATCTTTAATATCTTTTCTTTACGCTCTCCCCTTTGTTATGTTCAATTTTCAGGAAATATATAAATAATTGGCCATAATATTTTAATGTGACAACAAACGATAAGTTATGCCGCTCTCAATTGCAGCTGCTATAAACAGCAAGATGACGGACCATATTGACACCCTCAACGTTTGTTTCATAAATTCCCCCCACGTTGGGCCAATTCCTTTACGCTTAAGCCCTATGCTTGTACCTATGGTAGACATTATGTTGATTCCAAACTTCAATCCGAAGGCACAGGCGATAATCAAAACAGGCAATTCAATCACACCGTGAGGCAGTAACCCTTTTACAACAACCTCATACATACTTCTTCCCATATCTGTCTGCAAGTGTACTACAAACCCTAAAACCATTCCGTTCACAATTAAAAATATAAAAGGTACCATTCCAAATAGAGCCCCCGTAAATATAACCAGCACACATTTGATTGCATTATTGAAAAAGATGAATACAAAAAAACTCCATTGTGGATGTTCAGAATTCTGCAAGCGTTGCGCTACTCCTCCCAGTTCCTCCATTTGTTGTGCCAACATGGATTGAATGGTGCCTGTACTTAACCATCCCACTACAATACTTGCGCAGAAAAGAAGTGCAGAAATTAAAATTAAGCGTCTTGTCGTGTGTAAATCGTGAAAAAATGCTTTTAGTCCCATTTGCTGATTCCTCCTATTAGTCCAATGGAATAATTGACAACCCCCGGCATAGCTTTAAGTAAACAAGCACTTCTAGGATGAAAGGGGCGTTATTAACCATGAATTCTTTTTTCTATGTATTGAACGGCAAAAAAATCAAACGATTCCTGATCGTAATAGCTGCAGCCGTCTTTACTGTTGGAGTCATTTATGTAGAAACCGATAATGTTACGGTTTTTTCCGAGGAAGCACCAACTGCCATTTATAGTGTACCCACGGACAAAAAGCTGATCGCTCTCACCTTTGACATTAGTTGGGGTGATAAGCGCACTGCCCCCATTTTAAAGGTTCTTGAAGATAAAAAAGTGACCAAGTCCACCTTTTTTCTTTCTGCCCCTTGGAGTAAAACGCATCCAGAGCTTGTGAATCAGATTAAAGAAAGCGGATTTGAGATCGGCAGTCATGGCCATAAACACGAAAATTACAGTAGCTTAAGCGATGAGGATATTCGTAAGCAGATTTCAACAGCTCACACCACATTAACCGAACTGACTGGGCAGTCTCCGAAGTTAATCCGTATGCCTAATGGTGACTTTGACAAAAGGGTTCTTCAAGTTGCCAGCACTTTAGGCTACAAAACCATTCAATGGGATACAGATTCCCTGGACTGGAAAAACCCCGGTACTCAGGTCATAATCGACCGTGTTGTAAATAAAGCACATCCCGGTGATATCGTTCTTCTGCATGCCAGTGATTCCTGTAAACAAACTCATGAAGCGTTGCCCGTCATTATCGACAAGTTGCGCGCACAAGGCTATGAATTCGTGACTGTATCTGAACTGCTTCAACAGGGTACAGTAAAAGGCAAAGAAGTTCGCGATCAGGCTCTAGGTCTTTAAGGAGTTATTTTACATCGTTCTCAGCTAAAAACCAAAAGCCACTCGACATATTTCTCCCCATTCATCCGCATACTATCCACATTCATGATGAAGGAGGAATACGGCCATGAATTGGACTCGTTTGCGATTTGTTAGCATGGTATGCGTTCTGGGCGTTGCACTGAGCGGCTGTGGCTCAGATCAGGGTTCTGCGCCTCCCCAGAACAGTTATAAAGAGATGAAAACGATGGTTGTCGATATCTTGAAAAGCGATGACGGAAAAAAAGCGGTAGAGGAGGCTTTAACCGGGGAAAGCAGCTCATCTAAAGAAGGGCAATCCGGTCAAAGCAGTGAAGAAGGTGGGTCTGGTGGAGGTTCTGGTGCAGGTTCTGGTGGCAGCATGGGAATGAAAATGCTTATGCCTATGCAGTCAGCTGAACAGATGAAAATTGCAGTCAAGGATACTTTGATTTCACCTGAATATAAAAAAGAAATCGAAAAAATTATGACTGATCCGCGTTTTGCCGGAGAATTTGCCAA
Organism: Paenibacillus sp. TY11; assembly: GCF_059772165.1. Lineage (NCBI taxonomy): Bacteria > Bacillati > Bacillota > Bacilli > Caryophanales > Paenibacillaceae > Paenibacillus > Paenibacillus sp. TY11. The sequence goes on from NZ_JCBAIQ010000029.1 coordinate 2,807, forward strand.
AGCCATCAACAGTCAAAGTAAACAGCTTCATATGCAGCTGATTAAAGACCCTTCTTATCAAAAATCTATTGAAGCGATGCTCAAGTCGCCAGAACTGACTAAGATGTACATGGACTTAACTAAAACCCCTGAATATCGCAAACAATCTATGACAGTCATGCATGATGCCATGCAGAATCCGATTTTTCGGCTTGAGGTCATGAATTTACTCAAAACCGTTGTACAAGAGGAACTCCAACCTAAGGTTGAGAAAAAAAGCGGTGAGCAAGGCGGCTCTGGCGATCAGAAGCAAGATGGTGGCGGGGGTGAAGGAGAACAAGGTGGGGGCGAAGGAGAACAAGGAGGAGGCCAATAATAAAAAGGAGGTTGGTTCAACAACCAGCCTCCTTTTTATTATTCAGATTCCGCGTGCAACTTCGTAATTTGGGCGGCAATATCATTGTAAATAGCCCCAGTCGCCGACTCGGATTTATATACGGATGGTGAAAAGTCGGCTTCTGACGGGTGATTATCTGGAATACCCAGCGGAATTTGCGCCAGCAGTTTCGTATGAAGGGTATCTGCCAGCATAGCCCCGCCTCCCCGTCCAAAGACATAGTCCTTTTCACCGCTGGAGGATACATAATAGGACATGTTCTCCACAACGCCAATGACCTTATGATCCGTTTGTAGCGCCATTGCCCCTGCACGTGCAGCTACAAAAGCTGCCGTCGCATGTGGGGTAGTAACAATGATCTCTTCACTCTGAGGAATCATTTGATGCACGTCAAGCGCTACATCGCCAGTACCTGGTGGTAAATCAAGTATCATATAGTCCAGTTTGCCCCATTCGACATCACTAAAAAACTGTCTGAGCATTCTCCCCAGCATGGGACCTCTCCAAATCACTGGATTGTTCTCTCTTACAAAGAAGCCCATGGACATGATTTTGATACCAAATCGTTCCACCGGCTGAATGATACCATCTTCGACAGAAGGAACATCCTCCACTCCAATCATATCCGGCACGCTAAATCCATAGATGTCAGCATCAATTAAACCCACACGCTTACCCTTTCTAGCTAAAGCAGCCGCCAAATTTACAGATACTGTCGATTTTCCAACACCGCCTTTTCCGCTTGCAATGGCAATAAACCGGACGCCAGATGCTGGGTTAAGCAGCTCATGTTCTTCCATACCGACAGCATGTCCTTTGGTCAAAACAGGGTCAGCCGCTTCCTCGGTATCCTCTCCAGTTTGAATAGCGGACTTTTCATGCTCAGATGCCTCACGAATACGAATATGGACGTGACTTAATCCCGCCTCTTCTAACGTCTGCCGGATTTCTCGTTCCAGTTCTGTCCGCGTCTCTTCCTGGCTATTCAGAGTAATAGCGGTCAAGGATACCCGATCCTCTTTAACAACCACATCCCGAATAAAATGGAGATCGACCAGACGGCGTCCCGTGTGAGGCTCCCGCACTTGCTGAAGTAGCTCTATAACTTGCTCTCTCGATTGCATGAATAATCAGCACCTCTGCTTCAATGAATTTACGTAGTGGTAAACACTTACAGTATACCACTATCTGGCTTCTGGTGCTGACGAGATCCCCTTTTCTCCGGCACTGTAACGCAAAATCCCCTTATATATGGACGCCGCCACTTGTCTTTGATAGTTCTCGTCACCTAGTCGTCTGGCTTCCTCTGGATGGGACAAAAATCCGACTTCTACAAGGGCTGCTGGCATTTTGATAGCCTTCAACAAATAAACTGTGTCCACGGTCTTAGCCACTCTGTCCGTATTTTCCAAGTTGCGCTTAATCTCTTCCTGAATTAAGGACGCCAAATTCTCGTTATCTGCATGGTTAGGTACGTAAAAGGTCTGGGCTCCACTCCAACGGCTCGACGGGATACTATTCATATGAATACTTAAAAAGAGGTCCGCTTTCTGCTCCTCAATCATACGCACACGCTGCTTCAAATCCTCCGTTTTTCTTCTGGAATAGCCTTTTGTTTCTTGCTGCGCCAGATCGCGGTCATCCTCACGTGTCATGAAAACAACAGCTCCTGCTTGTTGCAAATAATCCCGCAAATAAAAAGCGATCGCCAGATTAATATCTTTTTCAATAATACCCTCTTTGCTAACTGCCCCTCCATCAGGCCCTCCATGTCCAGCATCTATAGCAATTACTTTACCAGTAAGCGGTAAACTCCAATGGGTCCAGGCTCTCGAAGCAGGTATCTCATACAATGCCAGCGTGATAAACAGAAAGGCGAGACAACAGCCCAACAGTATTCTTTGCAGCGTCCGATAGCGGATCCACAGTGTAACCTCGCGTCTACGATTATTTTTTTGCATAACAAAACGCCTCCGTCCTATACAGATACTAATAATCTATATGGGACGAGGCGTGTAGATAGTACAACTCAGGCATGAACAAATTCTTTCATACCTTCAATCAGCACTTGAGCGACTTCCGGTCGTGTAAATTCAGGTGGCGGGCAAACCCCGGAACGCAACATTTCCCGTACCTTGGTGCCCGAGAGCGTCAAATGATACTCCTTGGGATGAGGGCATGTTTTGCTTGAGGCCATATTCCCACATCGGGTGCAATAAAAGCTGTGTTCAAAGAACAACGGAGTAATCCCTAGCTCCTCAGGTGTAAAGTGCCTGAAAATTTCCTGAGCTTCGTAGGTACCGTAATAGTCCCCTACACCGGCATGATCCCTTCCAACAATAAAATGGGTGCAGCCATAGTTCTTTCGCACAATAGCATGGAAAATGGCCTCTCTAGGACCAGCATATCGCATGGCAGCAGGAAATACGCCCAGAAAAGTGCGTTCAGCCGGATAATAGTTGTCCAGCAGTACCAGATAGCTCTTCATACGCACATCTGCTGGAACGTCATCTGACTTGGTTTCACCGACGAGCGGATTTAGAAATAATGCATCCACAATCTCCATTGCGCTTTTTTGGATGTACTCATGTGCCCGGTGTACCGGATTTCGCGTTTGAAAACCGACTACCGTTTTCCAGCCCTTTTCGGCAAAAAGGTTACGTATCTGTGCTGGTGTGTAGTAAAACTCACTAAATTGTGCGGGCTCCGGTCGATTCAGAACTTGCACAGATCCTCCCACATAGGTAGTAGGTCGATCTAACAGTTTGTTTACACCAGGATGAGTCGGGTCATCCGTCTTGAATACACGTCTGGCTTCCTCAGCCTGATCAACCTGATAAATACTCTCAATATCAAGTACAGCATAGATAGTACCGTCTGTTTCACCCACCAAAGCCACCTGCTGACCTAACTTCAGTTCACTGGCAACACTTTCTGCCACTGCAAGAGTAATGGGAATACTCCAGACAGTACCATCGGCAAGACGCATATCCGTTACCACCGACCGATAATCAGACTCATTCATAAAACCCGTCAATGGAGAGAACGCCCCCACTCCAATCAAATCCAGGTCGGAAATGGTCCATGAGTTTACACGGATAGGAAACAATTCACCTGCAGCCTGCAAAAGTGCTTTTTGCTCAGGCCCTGTAATGATTCTATCGACAAGCGTTCCGCCATGCGGAAGAATTGCAGTCATAATGTACATCCTTTCTATTCATAAGTACGACTCATAGCTACCTGTATACCATTTTATTGATGGAGCCCACACTCAGTTTTCTCATTGCCTGACCAGCGACCCGCACGAGGGTCTTCACCTGGTAGGACTTCACGTGTGCATTGCTCACAACCGATACTAGGATAATTGCGGTCATGCAATGGATTATACAGTACATCATGAGTGCGGATATAGTTCCATACATCCTCGGATGTCCAGCTCGCCAAGGGGTTAAATTTAACGAGTCCAAACTTATCATCATACTCTACCTTTTTTGCATTCGCTCGGGTAGGGGCCTGATCGCGGCGAATACCGGTAATCCATGCATCGTATTGAGACAAAATGCGTGTTAGCGGCTCAACTTTGCGTATAGCACAGCATGTGTTAGGATCTGATTTCCACAGCTCCTCTCCATGCTCAGCCGCTTGCTCTTCGGGAGTGATTAAGGGAGATACCCGAACAAAATCCAAGTTGTATTTGGCCTCCATCTGATCTCGCGTATCGTAAGTTTCTTGAAAATGAAAGTCGGTGTCCAAGTAAAAAATGTCGGTGGAAGGGCTAATTTTTTGAAGCATATCTACTAGTACTACATCCTCTGCTCCGAAGCTACAAGCAAAGGTAAGATTGGGAAATGTATGAACAGCGTACTGGATAATTTCCTCTGGCGCAGCCTCTTCCAGTTCAATTGCCTTGACTCTAATCAACGCTTCTTTCTCCAATAAATTCATTATCAATGCGCCTCCATATGAAGATTCATAAATAAGTGTCATTTCAATACCGACTAAACTAATAAGATTAAATACAGTATAAAACTTTCATGTTCATTGTCAATCCAGGACAAAACGTCATGATGTAAACATTTATCCGCCTAAAATATGCAGGAACGTTGTTCTGCCAGCATTCTTTAATGTTCTCCTGCGTATCCGACCAAGTTCATTGACTTTATATAAAATATTCTTATACCAAACATTTGAATATTGTCCTTAGGTTGCTTGGCAAATAAAAGTAACTAGTTATAGCAAGAAGGTATGCTTGAATGATTGCTTTTTACGTCAACGGAGACGACTCGCTCTCTACTCGCCAAAGGCAAAGATGTACCCCAACGCTTTTAAACAAAGGCCTTGTTTTTACACCGAACGAATGGAAAAGTTGGGCCTTGAAGGTATATTGCCTCCTATGGTTCTACGCAAAATGCTTGGTTGAAATGATTTGTATAGCAAAATGTAGTATTGTACTATCGTCTGCTTACGGATTATCTGCGTGAAATGCTTCCCATCGTCTAGGAGCAACGTACCCTTATCTCTGCCCTGTTGCGGCAAGGCATTGGTAATGCTGATCAGATTCGGAATGCTATGATTAAGCAAGCACTATCTGAGGAAGAAAGTAAGCGTCGTTTTTGGATCTATCATTATCGTGGGCTGCTAACCGAGGGAATAAAAAATATATTTAACTTTCAGAAATCTAATTTGTGTTCCGTAGATGAAGTCCGTGCGTAGCCAAGATCAGATGAAGGTAAAATACCTCTGCTCGAAGTTATTCGCCAGATGAAGCCCACTATACTAATCGGGATCTCTGGTGTCAGCGGTGCTTTCAACGAGGAAATAATAAATGAAAAGGCAACCCGCGTTGATCGCCTATTATGCCCTATCCAATCCTACAGCGCTCGCAGAGGCCATTCCCGAGGAATTGATCCACTGGACACAAGCAAGGCCCTCATCGCTACTGGAAGCCCTCTTGAGTCTGTCACCTATGAAGGCCGGTTTATGGGACAGGACACTCGAACAATACATTTATCTTCCCCGACTTAGGACTTGGAGCGATTGCTGTGTAGGCTTAATTAATTACTAGAGGTATGTTCATTGCCGTTGCAATCGCAGTAGCCGAGGCGGTGACAATGCTAAGCTAGGGAGCGCCCTTCAGCCCAGTCTAAGCAGGTTAAATGAAGTATCCTTTCCCGTAGCCCTAGCTGTGGCCAAAGAAGCCATACAGGATGGCGTAGCCAGTATCCAGCTAGATCATATTAAGGAGGCCTTTCATAAAATCAGTGGAAACTAAACTATCCTCGTGTAACAGCACTAAGCTGAGACTTTAAGATGCGGCTATGTAGACTATCCGGACCTTATAAATTAGTCACAGGTTATGAACATTACAGAATAAACAGTGTTGAAATAGCAAACTGTATTTGTGCATAACAATACCGTCTTTAATTACATCGTGGATAACTTTCGTGTTCCGTGCAGTGCATGCGGTTATTTATGTATTCGCACGAACATGATGAAGCCCGCGAAGTTCTAGAGTAGATCTACTTATCCACATGTGGATAATGATCAGGAAATGAACTTAATAAAAAAAGAACCCTTTCCATAAGGAAAAGGTTCTTCTGTATTCGAAATATTAACGTTTCGAGAACTGTGGTGCACGACGAGCGGCTTTGAGGCCGTATTTTTTACGTTCTTTCATACGTGGGTCACGAGTCAGGAAGCCTGCTTTTTTCAAAGCTGGACGGAATTCCGGATCTGCTTTCAACAGAGCACGGGAAATACCGTGGCGAATTGCTCCTGCTTGACCAGAGATACCACCACCATGAGCGATAACGAGTACGTCATAGCTGCCAACTGTTTCTGTCAGGTTCAGTGGTTGTTTTACGATCAGTTTGAGAGTTTCCAAACCGAAATATTCATTAATATCACGCTTATTGATGACAATGCGTCCTTCACCCGGTACGAGACGAACACGAGCTACCGAATGTTTACGACGACCTGTCCCATAGTATTGTACTTGTGCCATGAAACTGTCCTCCCTTTTAATTATCCGCGAAGTTCGTAAACTTCAGGTTTTTGTGCTGCATGTGGATGCTCTGTGCCTCTGTAAGCTTTAAGTCTCAGCTTCATTTTCTCGCCTTGACGAGTTTTAGGAAGCATACCGTGAACAGCCAACTCCAACATACGCTCAGGCTTGTTCTTAACCATTTCTTGTGCAACCGTTACTTTCAGACCACCCGGATGCAGGGAGTGACGATAGTATTTCTTGTTCTCCATTTTTTTACCGGTCAATACGATTTTTTCCGCATTGATTACAACAACAAAATCACCTGTGTCCACATGTGGTGTAAACTGTGGCTTGTGTTTGCCGCGAATCAACGCAGCCGCTTCGCTTGCCAGACGGCCGAGCGTTTTGCCTTCGGCATCAATGATGTGCCAGTTGCGCTCAACTTCATTTGGCTTCGCCATATACGTAGTACGCATGAAAAGTATCCTCCTTAAGTTCGTTAACAGAAATCATCATTTATCTTCGTTCGTTAAGTTGCTGCATTATTGATGGATTAGATGTTACTTTAAAGTGATCATCTTAATTGGGGCTGTGGGAAAGCCATTAAGAAAACACAACTTTTATATTACAGGATAACCATCAATTCTGCAAGGGTAAAATCAATGTTTTTTGATGTTTTCGTCGTACTCTACATTCCAGAGCGTTAAAGCGTGTCCAACGGCCGTAGGTCCAGCCTTTGAACGATTTTTAGCCTCCAAAATGGAAGGAATATCATCCGACGATTTCTTGCCTTCTCCCACTTCCAGCAAAGTGCCCATAATAATCCGAACCATGTGCTGCAAGAATCCGCTACCTGTAATATAAGTATGAATAATTCCCTGATCATCCGAGCCCGGACGTGAAAAGGAATGGTCTACCGTCATATAGGCTTCGTAAATAGTACGAACATGATTCGTCTTTTGGGAACGTCGAGATGCGAACGAAGTATAGTCGAAGGTGCCAACTAAATGAGCCAACCCTTCCTCCATCGCTCTTACATCCAGACTCGTTGGATGATGGGCCTGTGTACGACGGTGAAAGATGTCCGGAAACCGGTTCGCATTAATACTGTACCGATATGTCTTCCGCTTCGCCATGCGGCGTGCATGAAAGGACAGCGGCACCTCTCTCGCATCCGTAACGATGATATCACGAGGCAGCCAGGCATTAAGTGCCAGACACCAGCGCTGTATCGGAATCGGCGATTCAGTATGAAAATTGAATACCTGCCCGTATGCATGCACACCTGCATCTGTACGGCCTGAGCCTGTAATTTTAAGACGTTCGCCCGTTAATGAGTAAATAGCATTTTCAAGGCAGTCCTGAATGGTGTTACCACTAGGCTGCGTCTGAAAGCCATCATAGTGGGTTCCGTCATAGTTCACCTTCATGCACAAGTTCCGCATGCTTCTCACACCTTTGCAGGGGTATTCTCTGGCCTTACAAGGAATAACCGAACATAACAAAGGAGAAGCCCCTCAAGGACTCCTCCAAGAGAAAAAAAGGGTTGTTCAGAATCAAGCCGATTCTGTCCACCCTTCCCTCATCTTCGCCTGTTTACGCGCGGTCAACCAGTTCCAGATATACCATTGGAGCGGCGTCGCCACGACGAGGTCCCAATTTCAAGATACGAGTGTATCCACCTGGACGCTCAGTGTAACGTGTAGCCAATTCGCTAAACAGCTTTTGGATTGCATCCTGCTCACCATCCAAAGTTTCACGGCGAACGAACGCAGCCACTTGACGACGTGCGTGCAGATCTCCTTTTTTCGCTTTGGTGATCAGTTTTTCAGCAATAGAACGAACTTCTTTCGCTTTAGCCTCAGTAGTTTGGATACGCTCATACAAGAACAGATCGGTTACCAAATCACGAAACAAAGCTTTACGGGCACTGGAGTTACGGCCCAATTTTTGGTATGCCATGTAATTTCCCCTCCTTCACAAAAACGTTGCTGTACTATTCTTCCGTACGAAGTCCTAAACCAAGTTCCTCGAGCTTCTCTTGTACTTCTTCCAAAGATTTGCGACCCAAGTTACGGACCTTCATCATATCTTCTTCAGATTTAGTCGTGAGTTCTTGTACCGTATTGATACCAGCGCGCTTAAGGCAGTTATAGGAACGGACGGAGAGATCCAGCTCTTCGATCGTCATTTCAAGAACTTTTTCTTTCTTGTCTTCTTCTTTTTCAACCATAATTTCAGCATCTTTTGCTTCGTCCGTGAGACCCACGAACAGCATCACATGCTCGGTCAAAATTTTGGCTCCAAGGCTCACTGCTTCCTCGGGACGAATACTTCCGTCAGTCCAAACCTCAAGTGTCAGCTTGTCATAATTCGTAACCTGGCCGACACGCGTATTTTCTACGCCGTAGTTCACGCGTGCAATCGGAGTGTAGATGGAGTCGACGGGAATGACGCCGATCGGCTGGTCATCACGTTTATTCCGATCCTGCTTAACGTAACCGCGACCGCGATTGGCAAAAATACGCATGTGAAGTCTCGAACCCGGTCCGAGCGTAGCAATGTGAAGATCCGGATTAAGAATTTCCACATCACTATCCGCACGGATATCTCCTGCCGTTACAACTCCTTCGCCTTCCGCATCGATTTCGAGCACTTTCTCTTCATCCGAGTGGATTTTAAGCGATAAAGCTTTCAAGTTCAGAATGATCTCCGTTACGTCTTCCTTCACACCGGGAACCGTTGCAAACTCGTGCAGAACCCCATCGATCTGAACCGATGTGACTGCTGCCCCCGGTAACGAGGATAACAGAATACGGCGAAGCGAGTTCCCCAGCGTCGTACCGTATCCGCGTTCCAGCGGTTCTACTACGAATTTTCCATAGGTGCCATCATCATTGACGTCAACCGTCTCAATTTTCGGCTTTTCGATTTCTATCACTGCAATATCCCTCCTTCAAAACGTCGCTCCTATATGAAACATTCACCTTATCCATAGTCTATCATGCAGTATACCTAAACATCCATTCTTGGCAGTTTGTGCCGGATCTATACTACACGCAGAGGAGAAATCTCATTAGACGCGACGACGTTTTGGAGGACGGCATCCGTTATGAGGTACCGGAGTTACGTCTTTGATCAGGTTAACTTCCAGACCAGCAGCTTGCAAAGAGCGGATTGCTGCTTCGCGACCTGCACCAGGTCCTTTAACCATGACTTCGACAGTTTTCATGCCGTGTTCCATAGCAGCTTTAGCAGCAGTTTCTGCGGCCATTTGCGCTGCGAATGGAGTAGATTTACGGGAACCACGGAATCCCATGCCGCCTGAGCTGGCCCAAGAGATTGCGTTACCGTGTGGATCTGTGATCGTAACGATCGTGTTGTTGAACGTGGAACGGATGTGTGCCACGCCAGTCTCAATATTTTTACGGTCACGGCGTTTTGTACGTACAACTTTTTTCGGTTTAGCCATTGAATGTTATCCTCCTTTCTTATTTCTTTTTGTTCGCTACAGTCCGACGAGGACCTTTACGGGTACGAGCATTAGTTTTAGTACGTTGTCCGCGAACAGGCAATCCACGACGGTGACGAACACCACGGTAGCAGCCAATCTCAGTCAGACGTTTAATATTCAAGGAAATTTCACGACGCAGATCGCCTTCTACTTTAACTTCTTTGTCGATCGTTTCACGTAATTTGCTCACTTCATCTTCAGTCAAATCACGAACACGCGTGTTTGCACTGATGCCTGTTTCCTTCAAGATTTTCTGAGAAGTCGTTTTACCGATTCCGAAAATGTAAGTCAAGGCGATCTCAACGCGTTTGTCACGTGGCAAATCCACACCAGCTATACGAGCCATTTTACGCTACACCCCCTTCTATTAACCTTGTTTTTGTTTGTGTTTCGGATTTTCGCAAATAACCATTACATTCCCTTTGCGGCGAATGACTTTGCATTTTTCGCAAATAGGTTTTACAGAAGGTCTTACCTTCATGTTGATTACCTCCTCCAAGCTTTACCCTGGTAAAACTCGCTTCGTGAACATTCACATCGTTTTGCCGAGCAAAACAAGTTTTTTTAAATGACGTACGTTTAATAAAAACCTGCATGAATTACTTGCGGTACGTGATACGGCCTTTGGTTAAATCGTAAGGCGATAACTGTACAACCACCTTGTCGCCTGTCAAAATACGGATAAAGTGCATCCGCAGCTTTCCGGAAACATGAGCAAGAATTTGATGACCGTTCTCCAGCTCTACCTTGAACGTAGCGTTCGGCAGTGGCTCGATTACCGTACCTTCAACCTCAATGACATCTTCTTTGGCCAAAGTCAGTCTCCTTTCTCTTCAGCTTGGTATTCGGACGAGTCCAGGAAAGTTTTCACTGCATGACGCAGCTTTCCGTTCGTCACCCGACCGCTTTCGTTTAAACTGTTTACAATCTCGCTACTAATCTTTGGCTGAGGTACCAAATGAAGAACATTTTTCTTCTTCGCTTGATCAAACTTTCGTTTATCCCCATCCGCAATATATACAAACCTGCTATCTGCTATTGAAACGACAACCGCAATCTGTCCGGCACCTCTGCCTTTCAGAATCTTCACCAGCTGACCGATTTGCAGGTTTCCTTGCTGAATCATTCCAATCACCTACGCACTCAGTTTCGTGAAAATGTCCATGCCGCCCGTTTCGCCCGTCACCGCTTGCTCGTTATGAGCACAAGAGGTCACGTTCATCGTAACGACCGTCCAGTTGTCTTCCAGCGTCCCTACATGGTGAGAACCTATTTGAATCATGGATTCAATAGCCAGCACAATGCCGGTTTTCAGCCTCGGCCCCTGCTCGGGAATACCACGGTTTGGATTCTCAATATATTGCCGAATGGCATGCGACATTGTAAACTGGCGAGTTTTCGCGATGATATCGCCTTTGTTTAACTTGCGTTTGCCGGGAAATCCGTGCACCAGTTGTTCGTTGACTGAAGCGCAAATGCTAGCAGGAAAACCGTTATAACCTTTAAAAGACGGCACAGCTCCCTGACTGCGAATATACCGATCAGCTAAATGATCAAGTTCACCGGTCGTAATACCGGGCTCGATGTCTCCTGCCAAGAAATGATTCGTATCCATAGTCATTTTCTTAGCTTTCCTCATAAAGCTTGATTCCGTCCCCGACTTGCAAATGATCATTACAGCTAACCCCGCAACAAGGACACGATATTTTGGGAAACCACATCAATATCCTGTTCTCCGTCAATATGACGCAGAAGATTCTGGTTCTCATAAAACGTGAGGAGTGGTGCTGTTTTATTACTATATTCGTCAAGCCGTGTTCTTACGCTATCTTCGTTATCGTCAGGACGCTGATAGAGTTCCCCACCGTCTTTATCGCAAATGCCTTCAACCTTAGGAGGATTAAAGACAATATGATAGCTAGTTCCGCAGCTTTTACAAACCCGCCGTCCTGTGATCCGTGCCAACAAGTTGTCACGATCCACTTTCAGGTTGATGACGTCATCTAGTTTCGTATTCAATCGACCCAAAATTTGATCCAAGGCTTCAGCTTGAGCTAAAGTTCTTGGAAACCCGTCTAGCAAGAACCCTTTCTTGCAATCCGGCTGTTGCAGCCGCTCTTCAACGATACCGATTGTTACGTCATCCGGAACAAGTTCACCCTTGTCGATATATTCTTTGGCTTTAATGCCAATAGGTGTTCCCTGTTTCATCGCTAGGCGAAACGCGTCACCTGTCGAGATATGAGGAATGCCGAATTCCTTCACAATGACATCTGCTTGTGTACCTTTACCAGCCCCCGGAGGGCCCATGATCAAAATATTCACAATCTGTCACTCCTCAAGACGACCCCTACACAAGAAACAGCACAAAAGGTGCCGGTAAGCATGCGAACATCCTAAGCCGGTACCTATTGCCTATTTGTTGATGAAGCCTTTGTAATGGCGTTTGATCAATTGGCTTTCGATTTGCTTCATCGTATCCAATGCTACACCGATAATGATGAGCAATGAAGTACCGCCAATTTGCACGGAACGAGGCAAACCCGAAAGCGAACCGAAGAATACCGGCAAAACGGATATGACTGCCAGAAACAAAGCTCCTGTCATTGTCAAACGTGACATTACTCGTGTCAGGTACTTCTCCGTGGCTTTACCCGGACGAATTCCCGGAATATAACCGCCGTTTTTCTTCATGTTGTCGGCCATTTGCTGCGGATTCATCTGTACAAAGGTATAGAAGAATGTGAAACCGATAATCATTACGACATACAAAACCATGCCCAGCGGCTTGTCATAATACAAGTAAGTGGTAATCCACTTAGCCCAAGCATGATCTGCCCAGAAACTCGCAATAATTGTCGGGAATTGCAGCAATGATACCGCAAAGATTACCGGAATAACGCCTGCCGCATTAATTTTCATCGGAATATGCGTATTCTGGCCACCGTACATTTTGTTGCCAACTACACGTTTCGCGTATTGTACCGGGATTTTCCGAATACCTTGCTGGATGTAGATAACACCAACAATAATCAGAACAATCACCAAGGCAATGATAATTGCCTTCAGAATATTCATAAACAGCTGATCTGCCTGAATAAACTGAGACTCTACAACCGTCCGAATATGTCTTGGAATACCTGCCGCAATTCCTGCGAAGATAACAATAGAGATACCATTGCCGATTCCCTTTTCGGTAATTTGCTCACCGAGCCACATAAGGAATGTAGTTCCTGCTGTAAGCACAATGGCAATGACCAGATAATCTGCAAAAGTGGCTCCTGGAATCATCGCTGCACCGTACAGTCGGTTAAAGCCGATCGACGTTCCGAATGCTTGAATCAAGCCCAGTATTACCGTACCATACCGCGTAATTTGAGCCAACTTCTTTTTACCATGCTCTCCTTGTTTAGCCCATTCCGCAAGTTTCGGAATCACGTCCATTGACAGCAACTGTACAATGATGGACGCTGTAATATATGGCATAATCCCGAGGGCGAAGATCGAAAACTGATACAATGCGCCCCCTGAGAAGGTGTTAAGGAGTCCAAACAACTCGCTTCCTGCCTGATCCTGAGAAGTAAAGACTTGCTTATTCACGCCGGGAACCGGCACGAAGGAGCCAATACGATATACAAAGAGTATAAACAGGGTGAACAGGATTCGGGTTCTAAGATCCTCAACCCGCCATATATTTTTCAGGGTCTTGAACATTAGATCACCTCGGTTTTACCGCCGGCAGCTTCAATTTTCTCTACCGCAGATTGAGAGAACTTGTTCGCTTTAACTGTCAATTTTACAGTGATTTCACCGTTACCCAGAATTTTAATTCCGGATTTCGCGTTTTTCACAATGCCATTGTTCAGCAAAAACTCAGGGCTTACTTCTGTACCCGCTGCAAAACTGTTCAAATCTTCGATATTCAAAACCGCATACTCTTTACGAGTAGGATTTACGAAACCGCGTTTAGGCAAGCGACGATACAGTGGGTTTTGACCACCCTCGAAGCCCGGACGTACACCACCGCCGGAACGAGCGTTTTGACCCTTATGACCACGACCAGAAGTTTTACCCGTACCGCTACTAGGACCACGACCCAAACGTTTACGTTCTTTGCGGGAGCCTGGAGCTGGGGAAAGCTCATGTAACTTCATCGTTCGTTGCACCTCCTTGATTATTGTTAAAATACTTTATTTCTTAAGCCTCGATTTCTTTAACAGAAACCAAATGGCTAACTTGATTAATCATCCCGCGAATAGCTGCATTGTCGGGTTGAACTACTTTATGGTTGATTTTACGCAAGCCGAGCGTTTTAACAGTCGTTCTCTGAGTACCAGGACGGCCGATCAACGAACGAACGAGGGTAATTTCTAATTTCGCCATGATATTCCCTCCTTAGCCCAGCAGCTCTTCGATGGATTTGCCGCGCAATTTTGCAACTTCTTCAGCGCGTTTCAAGCGGGACAAACCTTCCAAAGTCGCATTGACCATATTCATGGAATTCGAAGAACCCAAAGATTTTGTCAAGATATCACCTACACCAGCAAGTTCCAGTACAGCACGAACTGGACCACCAGCGATAACCCCAGTACCTTCCGATGCCGGTTTCAACAGAACCCGGCCAGCACCGAACTTACCTGTAACAAGGTGAGGAATTGTTGTGCCTACGAGTGGAACGTGAACCAGGTTTTTCTTAGCATCTTCAATACCTTTGCGAATCGCATCAGGTACTTCGCCAGCTTTACCGATTCCAGCGCCTACCCAGCCGTTGCCGTCGCCTACTACTACCAGAGCACTGAAGCTGAAACGGCGTCCGCCTTTGACAACTTTAGCTACACGATTAATATTTACTACTCTTTCAGTCAGTTCCAAAGTATTCGGATCTACACGCAAGTCGTTAACCTCCTTTTGAGAAATGTCTTAGAATTCAAGGCCAGCTTCGCGAGCTGCATCAGCCAAAGCTTGAATCCGTCCATGATACAAGTATCCACCACGGTCAAATACAATGTTAGCATGACCTTTTTCTTTCGCACGTTTAGCAACGAGTTCGCCAACCTTACGAGCTGCTTCTACACTACCGCCGTTTTTGATTTCGCTGCTCAGTTCTTTATCCATAGTAGATGCAGAAACCAATGTTACACCAGCTACATCATCAATCAGTTGTGCGTAGATATGTTTGGAAGAGCGGAATACGTTCAAACGAGGACGTACAGCCGTACCTTCGATTTTCTTACGTACACGCAGATGTCTTCTGACACGTGCTTTATTTTTATCTTGTTTTGTAATCATCTCAAGTTTTCACTCCCTTCAGTTTGCCTTTTAAAACTTTATACTAAGACGCACTGGGTAAAAAAGAAGTACGAAGTCTTTCCAGCAGAAAGACCGCACAAAGTCGGTAAGAAACTTATTTCTTCTTACCGGCTTTACCTTCTTTACGGATGATGCGCTCGCCTTCGTATTTAATCCCTTTACCTTTGTACGGTTCAGGTTCACGAACGGAACGAATTTTAGCAGCGTAGGCACCTACACGCTCTTTATCAATTCCGCGAACGATGATTTTAGTGTTCGAAGGAACTTCGAATTCGATGCCCGCTTCCGGTGTGATTTCAACCGGGTGAGAGTATCCAACGTTCAGAACGATTTTATCTCCGGATTTGCTTGCACGATATCCGACCCCAACCAGCTCCAGAGATTTTGAAAAGCCTTCAGTTACACCACTTACCATGTTGTTGACAACGCTGCGGGTTGTTCCATGCAAAGAGCGGTGAAGTTTGTTGTCCGAAGGACGAACTACATTAATTTCATTGTTTTCCACAGTAACGGACATGTCTTTATGAAGCTCACGAGTCAATGTTCCTTTAGGACCTTTAACTGTGATCGCTGTGTTGTTCAAAGTCACGTCAACACCACTTGGTACTGTGATTGGTTTACGACCAATACGGGACATATCTGTTGCACCTCCTATCTTTTAAACGTTATCTTACCAAACGTAGCAAACAACTTCTCCGCCGGCTTTGGACTGACGTGCTTCTTTGTCGGTCATGATACCTTTGGATGTTGAAATGATTGCGATCCCGAGTCCACCCAGTACGCGTGGAATCTCATTGCTCTTCGTGTAAACGCGAAGACCTGGTTTACTGATTCTTTTCAAACCTGTAATAACACGCTCGTTGTTCGCACCGTATTTCAAGAAAATACGGATGATCCCTTGTTTGCTATCTTCAACAAATTCCGCATCACGAATGAATCCTTCACGTTTCAGGATGTCGGCGATTTGTTTTTTCATTGTAGATGCAGGCATTTCTACTGTTTCGTGACGAACTGTGTTCGCGTTACGAATACGAGTAAGCATATCTGCAATTGGATCAGACATAGTCATTGTGTATAAACCTCCTTCCCAAACAGGACTTTTTACCAGCTTGCTTTTTTCACGCCAGGAATCTGGCCTTTATAAGCTAATTCACGGAAGCAAATTCTGCAGATCTTAAACTTTTGCAGTACCGAATGTGGACGACCACAACGTTCGCAACGAGTATAAGCACGAACTTTAAACTTTGGTGCGCGTTGTTGTTTGACTTTCATTGAAGTTTTTGCCACTTAGCCTGACACCTCCTAAATAGTTTCGGAGAACAGGGTGTCTTTTAAATCAGACGCCCGAAACGTTATGCCAACATTATTTCGCGAAAGGCATGCCCAGCTGAGTCAGAAGCTCACGGGACTCTTCGTCAGTCTTGGCAGTCGTTACGATAACGATGTCCATACCACGAACTTTATCAACTTGATCATACTCGATTTCCGGGAAGATCAACTGTTCTTTCAGACCAAGCGTGTAGTTACCACGTCCGTCGAAAGCTTTTGTTGATACACCATGGAAATCACGTACGCGAGGAAGAGTAATGTTGAACAATTTGTCCAAGAAATAATACATACGCTCGCCACGAAGTGTTACCTTTACACCGATCGGCATGTTTTCACGCAATTTAAAACCTGCAATAGATTTTTTTGCGCGAGTGATTACTGGTTTTTGACCAGCGATCAGCTGCATGTCGTTGAGAGCTGAATCAAGTACTTTGGAGTTTTGGACTGCGTCGCCAACACCCATGTTGATTACAACTTTCTCGATTTTAGGCACTTGCATCACTGTTGTATAGTTGAACTTCTGCATCAAAGCAGGAGTGATTTCTTTCAAGAAACGTTCTTTCATTCTTGTTGTTGCCATGAATCATATACCTCCTTTCTTCAAAAAATAATTAGTCGATCACTTCGCCAGAACGTTTTGCAATGCGCACTTTTTTTCCGTTGTCCAAAACTTTGTAACCAACACGGGTTACTTTTCCGCTCTTCGGATCAATGTGCATAACGTTGGAAACGTGAATCGGAGCTTCTTTCTCGATGATGCCGCCTTGTGGATTCAGCTGATTAGGCTTTTGGTGTTTTTTAATCATGTTAACACCTTCCACAAGCACACGGTTTTGACGAGGGTAAGCAGCGATAACGCGACCTTTTTTACCTTTATCTTTACCTGTAATCACCAGAACAGTGTCGTCTTTTTTGACGTGCAGCTTGTTGTTATGGGATTCCAGAACTTTTTTCATTTTTGGCATTTCGTACACCTCCTACGGGCACAATTTAAGGTGAATTTAGATCACTTCCGGAGCCAAGGAAACGATTTTCATGAAGTCCTTGTCACGAAGTTCGCGAGCAACTGGTCCGAAAATACGAGTACCACGTGGGCTCTTGTCTTCTTTAACGACCACTGCTGCGTTCTCGTCAAATCCGATGTAGGAACCGTCTTTACGGCGGATAGAACGTTTAGTGCGAACGACAACCGCTCTTACTACATCACCCTTTTTGACAACGCCGCCTGGTGTTGCTTGTTTTACGGAACAAACGATCAGGTCACCAATTTGAGCTGTACGACGTCCCGTACCACCGAGCACACGGATACACATCAGTTCCTTCGCGCCGGAATTGTCAGCTACAGTCAAACGTGTAAATGGTTGAATCATTTATTTATCCTCCTTTCGGAAAAACTACACTACATTAGATTATAACAGCTTTTTCAATGATTTCGACCAGTCTCCAGTTTTTGTCTTTGGACAAAGGGCGAGTTTCCATGATTTTAACAGTATCACCAATTTGTGCAGTGTTGTTTTCATCATGAGCTTTGAATTTCTTAGTTACTTTAATGCGTTTATGGTAGAGATCATGCTTTTTGTAGGTTTCTACAGCAATCACAATCGTTTTATCCATTTTGTCGCTGACTACTTTACCGACTAATACTTTACGGGCATTACGTTCGCTCATTGTTGGCCTCCTTCCTAATTACAGGCGGATTTCCCACCCGGTCTGATATCTTAGCTAATCCCAAGTTCTCTTTCACGGATCACAGTTTTAGCACGAGCAATTTCCTTACGCACAGCGCCGATCCGAGTCGGGTTATCAAGCTGACCGGTAGCGAGTTGAAAACGAAGGTTAAAAAGTTCTTCTTTAAAACCGGAGATCTTTTGTTCGATTTCAGCAGTGGTTAGGTTGCGGAATTCACTAGCCTTCATTTGCTTCACCACCCAATTCTTCACGTTTCACAAACTTAGTTTTGATTGGCAGTTTGTGAGCGGCAAGACGCATTGCTTCACGAGCAATCTCTTCCGGAACACCAGCAAGTTCGAACATAATCTTGCCTGGTTTCACTACTGCAACCCATTTTTCTACGTTACCTTTACCACTACCCATACGAACCTCAAGAGGCTTCTGAGTAATTGGTTTGTCAGGGAAAATTTTAATCCAAACCTTACCACCACGTTTGATGTAACGAGTCATCGCAATACGAGCAGCTTCGATTTGACGGTTAGTAATCCATGCAGGTTCAGTAGCTTGCAAACCGTACTCACCAAAGTTCAGTGTAGTACCGCCTTTTGCACGCCCCTTCATATGACCACGTTGTTGTTTACGATGTTTTACGCGTTTTGGTACCAACATGATTAGTTGCCTCCTTCCTGAGGAGCTTGTTTCTTAGCTGGAGGAAGAACTTCTCCACGATAGATCCATACTTTTACGCCAAGACGACCGTAAGTAGTATGAGCTTCCGCTGTACCGTAGTCAATGTCGGCACGAAGCGTATGCAGTGGAACAGTTCCTTCGCTGTACCCTTCGGAACGAGCGATTTCGGCACCGCCAAGACGTCCGCCTACTTGAGTTTTAATTCCTTTTGCTCCGGAACGCATAGTTCTTTGAATCGCTTGTTTCAAAGCACGACGGAAAGAAACACGACGTTCCAATTGTTGTGCAATGCTTTCAGCAACCAGGATTGCGTCCAGTTCAGGATTTTTAATTTCAGAAATATTGATGTGTACCTTTTTACCGCCTGCGATTTTAGTAATTTCATTACGCAGATTTTCAACTTCGGAACCACCCTTACCGATTACCATACCTGGTTTCGCAGTGTGAATCGTTACGTTGACACGGTTAGCTGCTCTCTCGATTTCAACACGGGATACAGCGGAGTCTTTCAATCTTTTCTTCAGATGTTCACGAATTCTAACGTCTTCCAGCAAAAGATCACCGAAATCTTTGCCTGCATACCATTTGGATTCCCAATCACGGATAATACCGATTCGGAGTCCGACGGGATTTACCTTTTGGCCCACACGTTTTCCCTCCTTATTTTTCAGATACCACCAGAGTAATATGACTGGTGCGTTTATTGATGCGGCTTGCACGACCCATTGCACGCGGGCGGAATCGTTTCATTGTAGGACCTTGGTTTACAAAAACCTGAGATACTACCAATTTATTTACGTCCAAAGAGTAGTTGTGATCTGCATTTGCAATCGCAGAATTCAACAATTTCTCAACGACTGGAGAAGCGGACTTCGGAGTGTGACGAAGAATTGCGATCGCCTCACCAACCTGCTTACCGCGAATCAAATCGATAACAAGTTTCACTTTGCGAGCAGAAATCCGCACGGATTTAGCATGTGCTTTTGCTTCCATTGAGTTTACCTCCTCTCAAACACTACGCTGTGTTGATTATCTTCTTGTTTTCTTATCGTCATCCGTATGGCCTTTGTACGTACGTGTTGGAGCGAATTCGCCCAATTTGTGTCCGACCATATCTTCCGTTACGTATACTGGCACGTGTTTACGACCATCATATACACCAAACGTGTGTCCGATAAATTGTGGGAAAATCGTAGAGCGACGGGACCAAGTTTTGATTACGACTTTTTTGTCCGACTCGTTCAAAACCTCTACTTTTTTCAACAGGTAACCATCAATGAATGGTCCTTTTTTGAGACTGCGACCCATTTATGAATCCTCCCTTCGTTAAAACGTAGTCGTTCCTTAATATGTTAACGTGCGACTTAAGCGCACGTTTTATTACTTAGTACGACGACGAACGATGTACTTATCAGATGCTTTACCTTTTTTACGTGTCTTGTAACCAAGGGTTGGTTTACCCCATGGAGACATTGGAGATTTACGTCCGATTGGAGCGCGACCTTCACCACCACCGTGTGGGTGATCGTTAGGGTTCATAACAACACCGCGAACTTCAGGACGTTGTCCCAACCAGCGACTACGACCGGCTTTACCGATTTTCACCAATTCATGGTCTTCGTTACCCACAGAACCGATTGTAGCGCGGCAAACTTTCAGAATGCGGCGAACTTCACCAGAAGTCAAGCGAATTGTAACATACTTTTCTTCTTTACCAAGAAGTTGGGCTTCCGTACCAGCGGCGCGAACGAGTTGGCCACCTTTACCCGGCTTCAATTCAATATTGTGGATAACCGTACCTACTGGAATGTTTTCCAATGGCAAGGAGTTACCGATTTTGATATCGGAACCTGCACCGGATACCACTTCGTCTCCTACTTTCAGACCTTTAGGAGCGATGATATAACGTTTTTCACCATCCACATAGTGGATAAGTGCGATGTTGGACGTACGGTTTGGATCATATTCGATCGTAGCAACGCGGCCCGGTATTCCATCTTTGTTACGTTTAAAGTCAACAATACGGTATTTACGTTTGTGTCCGCCGCCTTGATGACGAACTGTAATTTTACCTTGGTTGTTACGTCCAGCTTGCTTGCTCAGAGGTGCCAGCAACGATTTCTCGGGCTGATTAGTTGTAATCTCCTCGAAAGTAGATACAGACATAGCACGTCTGGCCGGGGACGTCGGTTTATACTTTTTAATTGGCACTGAGTTTCCCTCCTTACTTTACAGTTTCAATTATACCGTTTCAAAAAACTCAAGCGGCTTACTGTCTTTGCTCAGCGTTACGAACGCTTTTTTCCACTCGCTCGTATAGCCGGAATGACGTCCGTAGCGTTTTGGTTTTGCAGGAACACGAAGTGTATTTACGCTACTTACTTTCACGTTAAAAATCGCTTCGATTGCTTTTTTAACTTCGACTTTGTTAGAACGAATGTCAACCTCGAAAACATATTTCAAGTCATTCATCATACCAGCCGTACGTTCGGTGATAACCGGACGTTTGATAATATCACGAGGATCCTTCATTACGCGAGCACCTCCTCTACCTTCTGAACTGCTTCCTTCGTAATGATCAGTTTGTCGTGTCCGAGCACGTCAAGAACATTAATGCCGTCTGCGGCTACAAACTTCACACCAGGAATATTACGAGCGGACAGTGCCACATTATCATCATAGCTAGGAGCTACGATCAATGCTTTACGATCAGCTTTAAGGTTATTCAAAATGGCTGCGAATTCTTTCGTTTTAGGTCCGTTCAGTGTGAGAGCGTCCAATACGATGATTTCATTATCAATCACTTTGGATGACAGTGCCGATTTGATCGCCAGACGACGAACTTTCTTAGGCAATTTGTAAGCATAGCTGCGTGGAGTCGGACCGAATACAGTACCGCCACCAACCCATTGCGGTGCACGAATCGAACCTTGACGAGCGCGGCCAGTACCTTTTTGTTTCCAAGGTTTACGTCCGCCGCCACGTACTTCAGAACGTCCTTTTACTTTGTGAGTACCTTGACGCAGGGAAGCCAATTGCATAACAACAGCGTCATGAAGAACGTGTTTATTCGGCTCGATACCGAACACTGCGTCGTTCAATTCAATTTCGCCAACTTGGCTGCCGCTAATATTAAATAGTGCTACTTTTGGCATTTCGTGTTCCTCCTTTCTTCAGTTGTTTATTTTTTCACCGTTTCTAATACTTTAACGAAGCTGTTTTTAGGTCCTGGAATGGAGCCTTTCACGAGCAATACATTACGTTCTGTATCGATCTTAACAACTTCAAGGCGTTGGATCGTTACCGTTTCATGCCCCATGTGTCCTGGCAGGTGTTTACCTTTAGGAACGCGGTTAGCTTGAATGGAACCCATAGAACCTGGACCTCTGTGGTAACGCGAGCCGTGTGCCATTGGTCCGCGGCTTTGTCCCCAACGTTTGATAACGCCGGCAAAACCTTTACCCTTAGAAATACCTGTTACGTCAACAAACTCGCCTTCTGTGAAGACATCAGCCTTCAGTTCTTGGCCAACCTCGTACGCAGCAAGGTCGATGCCACGAAGTTCACGAACGTAGCGCTTAGGTGCAGTATTTGCTTTTTTCGCATGTCCTGCTTCAGGTTTATTGGATCTTTTTTCTTTTTTATCAGAGAAACCGAGTTGGATAGCTTCGTATCCATCGTTTTCTAGATCTTTCTTTTGCAGAACAACACAAGGACCCGCTTCGATAACCGTAACAGCAAGTACGTTACCTTCAGGGGTAAACACTTGAGTCATTCCGAGTTTTTTTCCTAAGATACCTTTCATGTTGACACCTCTTTTCTTTTCCTAATTACATATTACAATTTAATTTCGATATCTACACCGGACGGCAGGTCCAAGCGCATCAAGGCATCCACAGTTTGTGGAGTCGGGTTAACAATGTCGATCAAACGCTTGTGTGTGCGCATTTCGAATTGTTCCCGGGAATCCTTGTACTTGTGTACCGCACGAAGAATAGTAATGATTTGTTTTTCAGTTGGCAGCGGAATTGGCCCGGATACACCTGCGCCCGAACGTTTAGCTGTTTCAACAATTTTCTCAGCGGATTGATCAAGAATTCTATGATCGTAAGCTTTCAAACGAATACGAATTTTTTGCTTTGCCATTTTAGTCCCTCCTTCTATCGCCCAATTTGGTATCGGACATACTCCGTGAAAATTTTCCGACAGCCCTCCCATGGCAAAGGGGCCGGGTGTGTCAGTAACCTCTCACATCATCGCACAGTCACAAACAACATTAGTTATTATATCGAATAGTTCTGCCTATTGCAAGCAAAAACGAAAAAACAATGCATCTTATTTTCAAAAGATACAATTGCGCTCGCAGCTCGCGATTTTCCTCAAGAGAAAAGCCCCCGCACCAGGGCAGGGGCTCGTTTAGCTTCGTTCCAATACAATGTTACTCGTTCCAGTACACTGTTGCTCTTTTTAAAGGCTAAAGCCTTCTTATTTGGAGATTGTTGCTACGGCACCAGCGCCAACTGTACGTCCGCCTTCACGAATAGAGAACTTAGTTCCTTCTTCGATAGCGATCGGGTTAATCAGTTGAACAGTAACCGTGATGTTGTCACCAGGCATTACCATTTCGGAACCTTCTGGCAAAGTAATGATACCAGTTACGTCAGTTGTACGGAAGTAGAACTGTGGACGGTAACCAGTGAAGAAAGGTTTGTGACGTCCACCTTCTTCTTTAGTCAAAACGTAGATTTGAGCAGAGAATTCTGTATGTGGGTTAACAGAACCTGGTTTAGCCAATACTTGACCACGCTCGATTTGTGCACGATCTACACCGCGAAGCAGTGCGCCGATGTTGTCACCAGCTTGAGCGGAATCAAGCAATTTACGGAACATTTCTACGCCTGTTACTACGGATTTACGGGATTCTTCTTGAATACCGATGATTTCGATTTCGTCGCCCACTTTAACTGTACCACGCTCTACACGGCCTGTAGCAACTGTACCACGACCAGTGATGGAGAATACGTCCTCGACAGGCATAAGGAAAGGCTTGTCAGTGTCGCGTTCTGGAGTTGGGATGTAAGTGTCGATTGTTTCGAACATTTCAACGATTTTCTTAGCCCAGTCGCCATCTGGGTTTTGCAGTGCTTCACGAGCGGAACCGCGAGTGATTGGAGTGTCGTCGCCTGGGAAGTCATACTCGCTCAGCAAGTCGCGAACTTCCATTTCAACCAATTCCAGCAACTCTTCGTCTTCAACCATGTCGCATTTGTTCAGGAATACAACAATGTAAGGAACGCCTACTTGGCGGGACAACAGGATGTGTTCGCGAGTTTGCGGCATTGGGCCGTCAGCTGCGGATACAACCAGAATCGCTCCGTCCATTTGTGCAGCGCCAGTGATCATGTTTTTAACATAGTCGGCGTGACCTGGGCAGTCAACGTGTGCATAGTGACGGTTAGGTGTTTCATATTCCACGTGTGCAGTGGAGATTGTGATACCGCGTTCGCGCTCTTCTGGAGCTTTATCGATTTGATCGAATGCTACAGCAGCACCACCGTAAGTTTTGGACAATACAGTTGTGATTGCAGCAGTCAAAGTAGTTTTACCATGATCGACGTGACCAATAGTACCGATATTAACGTGCGGTTTGTTACGTTCAAACTTAGCCTTTGCCATTTGAACAATTCCTCCTCAATAACTTGTTTTTATTTAGGCTGCCGGATGCTATTTAGAAAAAACCTTAAGCATACCGGTCAGCTGATACATTGTATTACTCGCCGCCTTTGGTTTTGGCAACGATCTCTTCAGCAATGCTCTTCGGAACTTCTTCATAGTGAGAAAGCTCCATGGAGAACACGCCGCGTCCTTGTGTACCGGAGCGAAGTGTAGTCGAGTATCCGAACATTTCGGACAAAGGCACCTTCGCACGAATGATTTGAGCTCCACTACGGGAATCCATACCTTCAATCCGACCACGACGGGAGTTCAACATACCCATTACGTCACCCATGTATTCCTCAGGAACCGTTACTTCAACTTTCATAATCGGCTCAAGCAATACAGGTTTACATTTGTCTTTCGCTGCTTTCAGCGCCATTGATCCGGCAATTTTAAATGCCATTTCATTGGAATCGACATCATGGTATGATCCGTCCACGATTGTAGCTTTAACGTCCACAAGCGGGAAGCCTGCGATAACGCCGTTTTTCATTTGTTCCTCAATACCAGCAAGAGCAGGTGCGATGTACTCTCTAGGAACAGAGCCGCCGACTACCTTACTTTCGAATTGGCTACCAGTACCTGGCTCGAGTGGTTCGAACTCAACCCATACATGACCATATTGACCACGACCACCGGACTGACGAACGAATTTACCTTCGACACGTGCTGGAGCACGGAACGTTTCACGGTAAGCAACCTGTGGTTTACCCACATTGGTTTCTACCTTGAACTCACGACGCATACGGTCAATGATGATGTCCAAGTGAAGCTCACCCATACCCGCCAAGATGGTTTGACCTGTTTCTTCGTTAGTATGAGCGCGAAGAGTTGGATCCTCTTCAGTCAACTTACCGAGAGCTACAGACATTTTATCTTGGTCAGCTTTGGTTTTAGGCTCAACCGCGATTTCGATAACCGGATCAGGGAAATTCATGGACTCGAGAATAACAGGACTCTTCTCATCACACAGTGTATCACCTGTACCTGTATCTTTCAAACCTACGGCAGCCGCAATATCACCAGAGTAAACTACAGTGATTTCTTGACGACTGTTCGCATGCATTTGAAGAATACGTCCGATACGTTCGCGTTTACCTTTTGTTGCATTCAATACGTATGAACCGGATTGAAGAACACCGGAGTATACGCGGAAGAATGTCAACTTACCAACGTAAGGATCCGTCATGATTTTGAAAGCCAATGCAGAGAATGGCTCTTCATCGGAAGAGTGACGTTCAACTTCCGTACCGTCTTCCAAGTGCCCTTGAATGCTTGGCACGTCAACAGGAGCCGGCAAATAGTCGATAACAGCATCCAGCATCAACTGAACACCTTTATTGCGGTAAGAAGATCCGCAGATAACAGGGAAGATCTTAACATCGACAACACCTTTACGGAGAGCAGATTTGATTTCGGCAACCGAAATTTCTTCGCCTTCCAGGTATTTCATTGTCAGTTCTTCGTCCAGTTCAGCAACCTTCTCAATCAATTCATTACGGAGTTCTTCAACCTGATCTTTGAATTCCGCAGGAACTTCTACTTCTTCGATATCTTGACCAAGATCATCTTTGTACATATGAGCTTTTTGTTCAACGATATCGATAATACCAGTAAAATCATTTTCTGCGCCGATTGGCAATTGAATCGCAACTGCGTTCGCTTGAAGGCGATCACGCATGTCGGAGACAACATTCAGGAAGTCGGCACCAATGATATCCATTTTGTTTACATATGCGATCCGTGGAACGCCGTAGCGATCAGCCTGTCTCCATACGGTTTCGGACTGAGGCTCAACGCCTTCTTTCGCACTGAAAACACCAACTGCTCCGTCCAATACACGAAGGGAACGTTCAACTTCAACAGTGAAGTCAACGTGCCCCGGGGTGTCGATGATATTGACGCGGTGACCTTTCCAGGCAGCGGTCGTCGCAGCGGAAGTAATCGTGATTCCGCGCTCTTGTTCTTGTTCCATCCAGTCCATTGTCGCAGCGCCTTCGTGAACTTCACCGATTTTGTGCGTACGGCCTGTGTAGAACAAGATCCGCTCTGTTGTTGTGGTTTTACCCGCGTCAATATGAGCCATGATCCCGATATTACGTGTATTTTTCAAGGAGAACTCTCTAGCCATGAAATGGGTCTCCCTTCAAAATTGAAGTTATTTTTTTGAGCTGAATCCTACCAACGATAGTGAGCAAACGCTTTGTTCGCTTCAGCCATTTTGTGCGTGTCTTCACGTTTTTTCACGGAAGCGCCTGTGTTGTTGGAAGCATCGATAATTTCAGCCGCCAAACGCTCTTCCATGGTTTTCTCACCGCGGTTGCGGGAGTAGTTTACGAGCCAACGTAATCCCAGGGACGTACGTCTTTCTGGTTTTACCTCGATTGGTACTTGGTAGTTGGCACCGCCGACACGGCGTGCTTTAACTTCCAGGACTGGCATGATATTCTTGATAGCTGCTTCAAAAACTTCCATCGGGTCATTCCCCGTACGTTCTTGGATAAGCTTGAACGCATTGTACAGAATGCTTTGAGCAACGCCTCGTTTTCCGTCGAGCATGATGCGGTTGATCAAGCGGGTAACCAACTTGCTGTTATATACCGGATCTGGCAACACGTCTCTTTTGGTAACTGGACCTTTGCGTGGCATGGATATCCCCCTTTCTTACATGTTAAACCGACATATGCGGTTTATATTCATTAGGATTTTTTAGCTTTAGGGCGTTTTGCGCCGTATTTGGAACGAGCTTGCATGCGGTTATTTACGCCTGCAGTATCCAAAGCACCGCGAACGATATGGTAACGCACACCCGGAAGGTCTTTTACACGACCGCCACGAATCAGCACTACGCTGTGTTCTTGAAGGTTATGTCCAATACCTGGAATGTAAGCAGTCACCTCTACACGGTTCGTCAAGCGAACACGAGCATATTTACGAAGTGCGGAGTTTGGTTTTTTCGGAGTCATAGTACCTACACGAGTGCACACTCCGCGTTTTTGCGGGGCACTGATGTCGGTAGCTTCACGTTTCAAGGCATTGAAACCTTTTTGCAAAGCCGGTGATTTCGATTTCTCGATTTTGGCTTGACGTCCTTTACGAACCAGTTGGTTAATAGTTGGCATGTTGGTTGCCACCCCCTTCCTCAATTTTTGCTGTTACTTTACAAACCTTATCTAAGCCCACAGACCCAGGCGGTTCATAAAAGAACAAATGAAAAGTCTTTGCCGCCAAGAATAACAATTCCCTAGACAAAAACGTTCCTTACCCTATTGTTTTACGATAGCAGCCATTGCGGCTCCCACTTCAATCCCACATGCAGCTCCGAGATTTTTCATTGTGTCTACGAGAGTCACTTTGACTCCTTGCTTGTTGCACAAAGCAATGATGTTGGAAGTGAGACGCTGATCTGCGTCTTCTGCCACATATACTTCTGAGGCAAAGCCCAATTCTACCATACGAATGGTTTGTTTGGTACCGATTTTGACATGAGCATCTTGCAGTCCCTGTTCTTTAGACATATCTCATTCCTCCGAAAAGACCCAATAGCATATAGGCTGCTCACGCACCTTTGCTATATTAGCATTGACTATAAGCAATGTCAAGACAATTATATCAACTATAATCATTTAAACAGAGTAACACGTTTCATTTTCAGAAAAAGCACCGGAACACCGTCTGCTGTAGTCTTACGATAAAGCTCATGTCTACGGTGTTCCGGGCTATTATACTATTTTATATTACTCAGCCGATATTGGTTCGAGTTCCTCAGAGGAGGATTGCCCCTCTTCCGGTTGGGCAAATTTCACGCTACGGTAACGGTTCATACCTGTTCCCGCAGGAATCAATTTACCAATTATTACATTCTCTTTCAGTCCAAGCAGCTGATCGACCTTGCCTTTAATAGCTGCATCCGTCAGGACACGAGTAGTTTCCTGGAAAGATGCTGCTGACAAGAAGGAATCAGTTTCCAAAGATGCCTTGGTGATACCGAGCAGAACCGGCTTGGCTACCGCTGGTTCTTGGCCGCTGAGAATCGCTATCTTGTTTGCATTTTCATACTCATGTACATCAACAAAGGAACCTGGAAGTAGTGTCGTGTCGCCCGCATCAATGATACGGATTTTACGCAACATTTGACGAATCATAACTTCTACGTGCTTGTCGTTGATTTCTACACCCTGGTTCCGGTATACGCGTTGAACTTCCTGAAGGATATAGTTCTGCACCCCACGAATACCTTTAATACGCAGCATTTCTTTAGGATCGATCGAACCATCCGTCAGTTCGTCCCCAGCTTCAACAGTCATACCTTCGCTTACGCGCAGACGGGAACCATACGTTACCGAGTATGTTTTCGTTTCAGCTTCCCCCTGAATGTCGATCTCACGGCGGTCTTTACCTTCACGAACTTCTTTAACTGTACCGTCAATTTCACTAATGGTTGCCTGACCTTTAGGATTACGTGCTTCGAAAAGCTCCTGGATACGAGGCAAACCTTGTGTAATATCGTCGCCCGCTACGCCGCCTGTGTGGAACGTACGCATAGTGAGCTGTGTTCCCGGCTCACCGATGGATTGTGCAGCGATGATACCAACCGCTTCACCAATCTCAACGTGTTTACCAGTAGCCAGATTGCGACCGTAGCACTTTTTGCAGACGCCGTGTTTGGCGCGGCAGCTTAGTACAGAACGAATTTGAACTTTTTGTACACCGGCTTTAACAATCGCTTCAGCTTTGTCGGAGTCAATCAGTTCGTTACGTCTAGCCAAAATCTCGCCAGTCTCAGGATGACGTACCGTTTCAAAGCAATAGCGACCTTCCAGACGGTCATAGAGATCTTCAATCACTTCTTTACCGTCCTGGATACGACTTACTGTAAAGCCTTTATCCGTTCCACAGTCTTCTTCGCGCACGATAACATCCTGTGCCACATCTACGAGACGACGAGTCAGGTAACCAGAGTCAGCCGTACGAAGGGCTGTATCCGCCAAACCTTTACGCGCTCCGTGAGTGGAGATGAAGTACTCGAGTACTGTCAGACCTTCACGGAAGTTTGATTTAATTGGGAGTTCGATAATACGTCCGGATGGATTCGCCATCAGACCACGCATACCGCCGAGCTGAGTAATCTGTGATTTGTTACCCCGCGCTTTGGAGTCTACCATCATCATGATAGAGTTGTAGCGATCCATGGACTTCATCAATACTTCAGTAATATCATCTTTCGCTTTAGACCAAATGTCGATAATCCTGTCATAGCGTTCCTCGTTCGTAATCAGACCACGACGATACTGATTCGTTACGACTTGCGCTTTGTCCTCGGACCCCTTAAGAATCTCTTGTTTTTCCACCGGCACGATTACGTCCGATACAGCAACAGTTACACCTGCACGAGTGGAATACGTAAAGCCAAGCTGCTTGATTTTATCCAGAATTACAGCTGTTTCTGTTGTATGGTAAGTCTCAAAACAACGGGCAATGATATTACCAAGGTAATCCTTGCCTACACCGCTAGCTTGCGGAGCGTTTTGAATGGCTTCTGTAAGATTTACACCCTTCTCGTATACAAAGAACTCCTCCGCAGTACCATAAAGCAGATTCGCACGGGTAGCATCATTGATGTACGGGAAGCTTGCCGGGAAAATTTCATTAAAGATAATTTTACCAACCGTTGTGATCAGCATCGCTTCTTGTTGTTTTTCCGTAAAGCTCGTTTTATTCAAAGCTTTAACTGGAATAGCCACACGAGCATGAAGACCAGCTGTACCACGTTGGTAAGCCGATATAGCTTCATTCATGTTGCGAAGGATCATATTACTTCCTTCTTCTTCCTTGTTATCCATAGTCAGATAGAAAGAACCAAGAACCATATCCTGGGAAGGAGTAACAACTGGCTTACCGTCTTTCGGATTCAAAATGTTGCCGGATGCCAGCATGAGCAAACGAGCTTCAGCCTGAGCTTCCGCAGACAACGGAACGTGAACAGCCATTTGGTCACCGTCAAAGTCAGCATTATATGCTGTACATACGAGCGGATGCAGACGAATCGCACGACCTTCAACCAAAATCGGTTCAAACGCCTGGATACCGAGCCTGTGCAGCGTAGGGGCACGGTTCAGAAGAACCGGATGTTCCTTAATTACTTCTTCAAGTACATCCCATACTTCTGCACTCACACGTTCCACTTTACGCTTCGCGCTCTTGATATTGTGTGCCAAACCTTTGTTCACCAGTTCTTTCATAACAAAAGGTTTGAACAGTTCCAGTGCCATTTCTTTCGGCAAACCGCATTGATACATTTTCAAGTACGGACCTACCACGATAACGGAACGACCAGAGTAGTCAACACGTTTTCCGAGCAAGTTTTGACGGAAACGTCCTTGTTTACCTTTCAGCATGTGGCTGAGGGATTTCAAAGGGCGGTTACCCGGACCTGTAACAGGACGACCACGACGACCATTATCGATCAGGGCGTCAACAGCTTCCTGCAGCATCCGTTTTTCATTTTGTACGATAATATCCGGCGCACCTAGATCTAATAGGCGTTTCAGACGGTTATTACGGTTAATAACGCGACGATACAAATCGTTTAGGTCAGAGGTAGCAAAACGACCACCATCCAACTGTACCATTGGACGAAGCTCAGGAGGAATAACAGGCAGTACGTCCATGATCATCCAATCCGGTTGGTTGCCGGAGTTACGGAATGCCTCAATAACTTCAAGGCGCTTGATCGCACGGTTACGACGTTGTCCTTGAGCTGTACGCAACTCTTCTTTCAAAAATTCCAATTCTTTGTCTATATCTAAATCTTGAAGAAGCTTTTTAACCGCTTCAGCACCCATACCCGCCTGGAATCCGTAGCCGTATTTCTCACGGTAGCTGCGGTATTCTTTCTCGGACAGGAGTTGCTTTTTCTCTAAAGGCGTATCTCCTGGATCGGTTACAACATAAGATGCGAAGTAAATGATCTCTTCCAGAGATCTTGGAGACATATCAAGAGCAAGACCCATACGGCTTGGAATGCCTTTAAAGTACCAAATGTGTGATACAGGAGCCGCCAACTCAATGTGGCCCATGCGCTCACGGCGAACCTTAGCGCGAGTAACTTCTACTCCACAACGGTCACAGACAACACCTTTATAGCGTACACGTTTGTACTTACCGCAATGACATTCCCAGTCTTTCGTAGGTCCGAAAATTTTCTCGCAAAATAGTCCTTCTTTTTCCGGTTTAAGCGTACGATAGTTAATCGTCTCCGGTTTTTTGACTTCTCCGCGGGACCAAGAACGAATCTTTTCGGGGGAAGCAAGCCCGATTTTCATATATTCGAAATTGTTAACGTCCAACAAGGAGCAACCCTCCTTAACCAAATCCTGA
Source organism: Paenibacillus sp. TY11 (assembly GCF_059772165.1). NCBI lineage: Bacteria > Bacillati > Bacillota > Bacilli > Caryophanales > Paenibacillaceae > Paenibacillus > Paenibacillus sp. TY11. The sequence continues at coordinate 34,781 of NZ_JCBAIQ010000029.1, forward strand.
GTTTTTAGGTTTGATACCGCCCGGCGGCACCGGGCGGTATCAAGAAACCTGATCCATCCTAGAATGGATCAAGGCATATAACAAAGCTGATATGAGTCAGTCAGCAGTCAAACTACTCTACGCCAACCTCAGAGCCTTCCAGATTCAAACTCAGCTTATCGCCGCTTGTGTCATCCTCATCATCAAGCTCTCTCATTTCGATCTCTTGTTCATCTTCAGACAGAATCTTCACGTCCATACCCAAGCTTTGCAGCTCTTTGATCAAGACCTTAAATGATTCTGGAACACCCGGTTCAGGTACATTTTCACCTTTGACAATGGATTCGTAAGTTTTAACACGTCCAACGACATCATCGGATTTTACAGTCAAAATTTCCTGAAGCGTGTACGCCGCGCCGTAGGCTTCCAATGCCCATACTTCCATCTCCCCGAAGCGCTGTCCACCGAATTGGGCTTTACCCCCCAATGGTTGTTGCGTAACGAGAGAGTAAGGACCCGTAGAACGAGCATGGATTTTATCGTCAACCATGTGCGCCAGTTTGATCATGTGCATGACACCGACAGTAACTTCACGTTCAAAACGATCACCCGTACGTCCGTCATACAACACAGTCTTACCATTACGCTGCATGCCTGCCTCTTCCATTGTATCAAATACGTCATACTCCTTGGCACCATCGAATACTGGAGTTGCCACATGAATACCAAGACGCATTGCAGCCATACCCAGATGGACTTCAAGCACCTGTCCGATGTTCATCCGTGAAGGTACGCCCAGCGGGTTCAGAACGACTTGTACTGGTGTGCCATCCGGCAGGAATGGCATATCTTCTTCAGGCAAAATACGAGCAACGACACCCTTGTTACCGTGACGTCCAGCCATTTTATCGCCTTCGGAAATTTTACGTTTTTGAGCAATATATACACGAACCAACTGATTCACACCTGGTGGCAGTTCATCGCCATTTTCACGTGTAAATACCTTTACATCTACAACAATCCCGTCAGTTCCATGAGGAACTCTCAATGAAGTATCGCGAACCTCGCGTGCCTTCTCACCAAAGATTGCATGCAAGAGACGTTCTTCAGCTGTCAGTTCAGTCACACCTTTAGGTGTTACTTTACCAACGAGAATGTCACCCGCGCCGATTTCGGCACCAATACGAATGATTCCACGCTCATCTAAGTTACGAAGCGCTTCCTCACCGACATTCGGAATGTCCCGAGTGATTTCTTCCGGTCCAAGCTTCGTATCACGGGCCTCGGATTCGTATTCCTCAATATGGATCGAGGTATATACATCCTCCTTAACCAGTTTCTCACTCAACAGGATCGCATCCTCGTAGTTGTAACCTTCCCAAGTCATGAAGGCAACGACAACGTTACGTCCCAACGCCAACTCGCCCATCTCAGTAGAAGGACCATCCGCAAGAATATCGCCAACTTTGACAATATCTCCTCTGTTCACAATCGGACGTTGGTTAATGCAAGTTCCTTGGTTAGATCGCATAAATTTGTGTAATTTATACTTAACAATGTCGCCTTTCACTTCAGCGCCATCTACAGTTTCGATACGACGCAACCAAATTTCGTTAGCCGAAGAACGTTCGATAACTCCGTTGTACTTGGATACAATACAAACACCGGAATCTTTTGCAGACTTGTGCTCCATTCCTGTTCCGACCAATGGAGACTTCGGAATCAGAAGAGGGACAGCCTGCCGCTGCATGTTGGAACCCATCAATGCGCGGTTAGAGTCATCGTTCTCCAGGAACGGAATCAGTGCAGTCGCGACCGATACGACCTGTTTAGGAGATACGTCCATGTAATCGACACGGCTACTAGCCATCGGAATAATGTTATCAGATTGTTTGTTATAGCGGACAATGACGACTTCATCCTTAAAGGTGTTTTCCTCCGTCAATTCCGCATTCGCCTGAGCTACGATGTAGTTATCTTCTTCATCAGCAGTCAGGTAATCAATCTGGTCTGTAACTTTTCCGGTTTTCGGATCTACCCAACGATAAGGAGCTTCGATAAATCCGTACTCGTTGATGCGTGCGAAAGTGGACAAAGAGTTGATCAAACCAATGTTTGGTCCCTCTGGTGTCTCGATAGGACACATGCGGCCGTAGTGACTCGGATGGACGTCACGCACTTCCATGCCCGCGCGTTCGCGCGTCAAACCGCCGGGTCCAAGTGCGGACAGACGACGTTTGTGTGTTAATTCAGCAAGCGGGTTCGTCTGATCCATGAACTGAGACAGCTGGGAGCTACCAAAGAACTCTTTAATCGAAGCAATTACCGGACGTATATTAATCAGCGCCTGTGGCGTAATTACATTAGCATCCTGAATCGACATTCTTTCGCGCACCACGCGTTCCATACGGGACAAACCGATACGGAACTGATTTTGGAGCAACTCACCTACAGAACGCAAACGACGGTTACCCAAATGGTCAATATCGTCCGTACTTCCGATTCCGTGAAGCAAGTTAATAAAATAACTGATGGAGGAAATAATATCGGCAGGCGTAATATTTTTAACCGATTTATCAATATTTCCGTTGGCAATCAGTTTTACTACTTTACCGTCCTCAATTGGTGAGAATACATCGATCGTTTGAAGTGGAATATCATTACTTTCAAGCACTCCACTAGCAACATGATACGTACGATGTCCTACTGATGCCTCCAGTTGGGCCAAAATCTCGTCCAACAGACGGCGATCCACCATTTGTCCTGCTTCAGCGATGATTTCACCAGTTGTTGTATCAATCAAAGTTTCAGCAAGCCGTTGATTGAACAGACGGTTTTTGATGTGAAGCTTTTTATTGATTTTGTAACGGCCTACGTTGGCCAGATCATAGCGTTTTGGATCAAAGAAGCGTGCAACGAGCAAGCTCTTTGCATTATCCAGTGTAGGCGGCTCACCTGGACGAAGACGCTCATAAATTTCAATCAGCGCTTTCTCCGTGGAATCCGTGTTGTCTTTATCAAGTGTGTTGCGGATATATTCGTCATTGCCGAGCAAATCCAGAATCTCAGCATCAGTGCCAAAGCCAAGCGCACGCAGCAACACCGTAACCGGAATTTTACGGGTACGGTCAATCCGGACATAAATAATATCCTTCGCATCCATCTCCAGTTCGAGCCAAGCCCCCCGGTTAGGAATTACCGTTGCGGTGTATGTTGTTTTCGCATTCTTGTCGACTTTTGTGCTGAAATAGACGCTGGGAGAGCGAACCAACTGGCTGACAATAACCCGTTCCGCACCGTTAATAATAAACGTACCCGTTTCAGTCATCAGCGGGAAGTCTCCCATGAATACTTCCTGCTCTTTCACTTCTCCGGTTTCTTTATTAATAAGCCGGACTTTTACCCGAAGCGGTGCTGCATACGTAACGTCGCGTTCCTTTGCGTCGTCAACGGTATATTTGGGTTCTCCGAGAGAATAATCGATAAACTCCAGAATCAGGTTTCCTGTGAAATCCTGAATTGGCGAAATATCCCGAAACATTTCCCGTAATCCTTCCTCCAAAAACCAATCATAGGATTTTTGTTGGATCTCAATCAGGTTCGGAACCTCGAGTACCTCATTAATACGTGCATAACTGCGCCGAGTGCGTCGACCATATTGAACAAGATGTCCTGCCAACTTAAACTCACCCCTCATGTCTACTCACTTTAAAAATACATTGCGAACCTCTGTTTGTGACCTTATAATAAGACACATACAGAAGATTCAATCTTACAAATACAGAAAAGCCCTTACTCGAATGCATTCGAAAAAAGAGCGACGTATCTGCAGAATCCTCTTACCGGAAGATCTTCATCACTTGTAGATTTGCCCAAAATGGTTATATTATACGTAATAGAGATAAATACTATACCCTGCTACGCATAAATCTATTGACATTTCAACAAACTAAAGCCATGGAGGGCATCCTAATACTGACATTTTATAATGATATCACAGACCAGGATTCAAGTCAATGGTCCTATTGCATTTTCCTAAAACTTTTTTCAGCCTTCAAAATTCGATAACCTTTATCCTTAGTAACTTCCTCCACACCACCGAAAAGGCTCTCTAATTTAGCACTCGCCGAAGGGGCTCCTTGCTTTTTCTGAATGACTACCCACAAAGTTCCACCCTCGTTTAAATGCTCATAAGCAAGTTCAAAAATGGTATGCACCGTTTCTTTCCCTGCACGTATAGGAGGATTCGTCAAAATCACGTCAAAACGTTCATGCTTCACTTCCGCAAACAAATCGCTTTGCTTAATGGTGACATTTTTAATCCCATTACGTTCCGCATTCTCTATTGCTAGTTGAACGGCTCGCTCGTTAATATCAACCATTGTAACGTGTCCCTCTGGGACAAGCGTTGCCGCCGCCAAACCAATCGGCCCGTAACCGCATCCTACATCCAATACCGAGGCTTGTGCAGGAAGCTGCATCGCTTCAATCAGCACACGACTCCCATAATCAATTCCCTGCTTCGAAAAAACGCCTGAATCACTGGCAAAACGGTATGACCGCCCCCGTAGCACTGTTTCCAGGCTCCGTCGTTCATGCGCCGTCTCTGGCCGCTTGGAGTAATAATGATCAGCCATTCACGCCCACCTCTTTCGGTTGTACTATCATCATAGCCTTTACGATAACGTTTCAGACATGTTGGCACTACCGTTTTACAGCAACAAACCCCTTGAAGATCACCTCAAGGGGTTTGTTTTAGTTCATTGCCTGCTAGAAAGCAGTCAATTATTTTACTTCTACAGAAGCGCCTGCTTCTTCCAATTTTGCTTTAATGGATTCAGCTTCTTCTTTAGCGATTTTTTCTTTCAGTGGTTTTGGAGCGTTGTCAACCAGTTCTTTTGCTTCTTTCAGGCCAAGACCTGTGATTTCGCGAACTGCTTTGATAACATTGATTTTGGAAGCGCCAGCGCTTGTCAAGATTACGTCAAACTCGGATTGCTCAGCTTCAGCTGCGCCACCTGCTGCGCCACCTACTACAGCTACTGGAGCTGCTGCAGTTACGCCGAATTCTTCTTCGATTGCTTTCACGAGATCGTTCAGTTCCAATACGGACATACCTTTAATTGCTTCCAAGATTTGCTCTTTACTCATGGTTGAACCTCCATTTAAATTCGTATTTTTTTGTTCTCAACTGCTATACAGCAGGTTTAATCCCAAACTTATGCGCTTTGCTCTTCTTTTTCTGCAACAGCTTTAACTGCAAGCGCGAAGTTGCGCACAGGAGCTTGAAGCACGCTGAGGAGCATGGAAAGGAGACCTTCGCGGGATGGCAGTTCTGCCAGTGCTTTGATTTCCTCAACACCGATAACGCGACCTTCTACAACTGCACCTTTCAGTTCCAGTGCATTGTTTTTCTTAGCGAAATCGTTCAAGATTTTAGCTGCAGACACTGCATCATCTTTGCCGAACGCGATTGCAGTAGGACCTGTCAATACTGCGTCCAGTTCAGTCAATTCTGCTGCCGCAGTTGCACGGCGGAGCAGTGTGTTTTTCAGCACTTGAAATTCGATTCCGGCTTCGCGAAGCTGCTTACGCAGCTCAGTTACTTGGGCAACATTCAGACCGCGATAGTCTGCAACCACAGTTGTTACGCTCTCGCGCAATTTTGCAGCTACAACTTCAACAGCTTCTTGTTTTGCTTGAATCACCTTTGCATTTGCCAAACTGTACACCTCCTGATCAATTTATCCGCTTTGTTCAAAACACCCGATCTGGTGATCTTCCAAAGCTGCTTTCATGAGCATGAAAAAAGCCTCCGTAGAGTACGAAGGCTTGATAAATCTACATGGACGGGACAAGCCCGTCACATGAAACGTTCTATCATAACACCTCGGTAGGAAATTAAGCCCGAAGGCACCTACTGTCTACGGTAAGCATATTCAACTTTAATGGTCAGTCACAAGGACTCACAACTTTTATAGAATAACAAATTCGATTGAACATGTCAATCAAAATATTATCTGTAAACAGATGCGTTCACACGTGCACTTGGTCCCATAGTCGAAGAAATAGCGATGTTTTTCAGGTATACACCTTTAGCAGCCGCTGGCTTCGCACGGTTCAAGGCTTCAACCAAGGCTTTAAGATTCTCGTTCAGCTGTTCAGCACTGAAGGAAGCTTTGCCGATTGGCGCATGAATTTGACCGGCTTTGTCGAGACGGTATTCGATTTTACCGGCTTTAATTTCTTGAACAGCCTTGGCAACGTCGAAAGTAACTGTGCCTGCTTTAGGGTTAGGCATCAAACCTTTACCACCGAGCAAACGACCCAGTTTACCAACCTCACTCATCATATCAGGTGTCGCAACGCAGACGTCGAATTCGAACCAGCCTTGTTGGATTTTGTTGATCATATCTTGATCACCAACAAAATCAGCGCCAGCCGCTTCCGCTTCTTTCACTTTGTCACCTTTTGCAAATACCAGAACACGTTGTGTTTTACCCGTACCATGCGGTAGGACAACAACACCACGAACAGCCTGGTCTTGTTTACGGGAATCTACGCCCAGACGAACTGCTGCTTCAACGGTTTCGTCGAATTTAGCAGTTGCAGCCTTTTTCACCAGTTCAACGGCTTCTAAAGGCTCGTAAGTTGCTTCGCTGTCAATCAGCTTAGCAGCTTCCAGGTACTTCTTACCATGTTTAGCCATAATGTTTTCCTCCTTATGTGGTATTAGCGGATATTCCTCCCACACTTGCCAGACAGTCAAACTGCCGGCACACGAAGATTAATAAAATTAATCTACGATGGTGATACCCATGCTGCGAGCAGTACCTTCAACCATACGCATTGCCGATTCTACGGAAGCTGCGTTAAGGTCAGGCATTTTTTGCTCTGCAATTTGACGAACGGTAGCGCGATTTACAGTTGCAACTTTCGTTTTATTCGGTTCACCGGAACCTTTTTCGATTTTAGCAGCAACTTTCAACAGAACAGCAGCCGGTGGAGTTTTGGTGATGAACGTAAAAGAACGATCCTCAAACACCGAAATTTCAACCGGAATAATCAGGCCTGCTTGATCAGCAGTACGAGCATTGAACTCTTTACAGAATGCCATGATGTTGACACCTGCTTGACCCAAAGCTGGACCTACTGGAGGCGCTGGATTAGCTTTCCCTGCAGGAATCTGCAGTTTTACCATTTTAATTACCTTTTTTGCCATGGATGACACCTCCTTGACTCAATAGTGGTAGACGGACCTATTGATCCTCCCACAAGAAACCTGTAAGAAAAATCTATATTTTCTCCACTTGAGTATAATCCAACTCAAGCGGGGTTTCCCGTCCAAACATGTTGACGTGAACCTTAAGCTTGCTCTTCTCAACCAAAATTTCTTCCACGGAGCCCACAAAATTCGCAAAAGGACCAACTTTAATTCGCACGGATTCCTTAACATCGAATTCAATCTTCGGTTTCGGCTCTACCATGCCCATATGCTTCAGAATCTGTTCAACTTCTTCTGGAAGCAATGGCGTCGGCTTGGAACCCGAGCCTGTCGACCCTACAAATCCCGTAACACCTGGTGTGTTGCGCACAACATACCAAGAGTCGTCGGTTTGGACCATTTCGACCAAGACATAACCAGGGTAGACTTTACGCATAACGGTTTTTTTCTTACCGTCCTTGGTTACCAGTTCTTCTTCCATCGGAACAAGAACACGGAATATCTTGTCTTCCATGCCCATGGACTCAACGCGTTTTTCCAAATTGGCTTTGACTTTGTTCTCATACCCTGAATAGGTATGAACGACGTACCATCTTTTTTCCATATCAAGCCACCTGGAACCCTTCCTAGATAATCGCTTCGATCACAGCGGAAATGCCGATATCGAGAACCCAAAAATAAATTGTGACGAACGCAATCGTCCCTATGACAATCAGCGTATAGTTGGTCAGTTCTTTACGATTGGGCCAGCGAACCTTCTTGAGTTCAGCCCAGCTTTCAGAGAAAAAGGAAAACAGAGACTTGAAACTGCGTTTCACGCCGACTACACCTCCAAAAACTATCTGGTTTCCCGATGAGAAGTCTGTTCGTTACAGGACTTACAGAATTTCTTCATCTCCATGCGGTCGGGGTGATTACGCTTGTTTTTCGTCGTTGTGTAATTTCTTTGTTTGCATGTTGTACAAGCCAAAGTAATAATTACCCGCATGATGTGCACCTCCCGAAGACATCCAACACCGGAAGTCTCATAATTGATCCTAAAAAAAACCGCGAATTTAGGCCTACCTAAAACACTTTATCACACGGGGTTTTCCATGTCAACGAATGTTTGCATACAATTCGCAGTCCCGGCTGTGGTGCATTTTAACATCTGTCCATCCTTTAAAACTGTTCTCTGAAAAGCTTCTCAAAAATCAAAGCGATATCTATTATTCATCTTTTTTAGTATAAATCATTTGCAACACTTATAAACCTGCATAGCCTGCCCATAACGAATAAAAAAAGACTCGGACTCGAGCCTTTTCCCTGTCAGCCTCTACTTTCAACTATCCCTTACTTCCAGATACTTTTCAAGTTTACGCTTGACCCGTTGCAGCGCGTTATCAATGGATTTCACATGGCGGTCAAGATCCTCTGCAATCTCCTGATACGAACGTCCGTCCAGATACAACATAAGTACCTTGCGCTCCAGCTCGCTCAGAATCTCGGACATCTTGTCCTCAAGACCCACAAACTCTTCCTGATTGATAATCAGCTCTTCAGGGTCACTTACTTGTGTTCCGCAAATCACATCGAGCAACGTCCGGTCTGACTCTTCATCATAGATGGGCTTGTCCAGAGATACGTAAGAGTTCAGAGGAATGTGCTTTTGTCGTGTAGCCGTCTTAATTGCCGTAATAATCTGTCGTGTAATGCACAACTCGGCGAAAGCCTTGAACGAAGCAAGCTTGTCTCCCTTAAAATCACGAATGGATTTGTAGAGACCAATCATGCCCTCCTGAATAATATCCTCGCGATCAGCACCAATCAGGAAGTAGGATCTGGCCTTGGCCCGCACAAAGTTCCGGTATTTGTTAATCAGAAACTCCAGCGCTTCCCCATCACCTTCATGGACTGCTCCGACAATGTCTTCATCATTTTTGTAATCAAACTTTGACAACATGATATCCTTGAGGTCCACACTCACTAACAATCCCTCCGGCTGCAACGCAAGGTACCCGTTACTCTCTCAAATATACGACAAGTATACGCGATGTAACCTGATACCGTCAACCACAACAACCTAAAAAAGAAGAGCGCTAACAAAATTGTCAATGGTTTCAAAATGGAGGAGTGTCCAATTATTGGGTTATTCTCTTCTCCATCGCTCAAACAACTTTCGAAGCTCCGGACTCAGTTTGGCGTCTATCGAGTTACGGGACAATTTGGCACTATCCTGCTTGATTCGCTTCTGCACTTCCCTTTCGGATTCCTCAATCTCGATCAGTAATTCCCGCGCCGATACCCTGAGTGCTCCTTGTCCAAATGCGACATGCTGCTCTACCTGATCACTTGTCGCTACGTAAATACTTCTTCTTTTACTGCTCAGCTCCCGAACCAATCGCTCGATGCACTCATCAGCAGTTTCTTTTTCTCTGGTAAAATAAATCTGTACTTTGCTCTGAGCAAAAGTTTTACCTAATCCTGGCACCCTGTAAGCATCAAATACGACGATGACTCTTCTGCCGGAATACGCCTGATGATCCGCCAGTCGTTCAAGAAGTCTGTCCCTCGCTTCCTGCATACCAGATTGTACCAGCGCGGAAAGTTCGGGCCAGGCTCCAATCATGTTGTAACCGTCCACAAGCAGAACATCCCGCGTGTCAGCCATATCGTTAGCCCCGTGCCTGTCGTCCGCGCAATACTTCGTACATGACAACACCTGCAGCTACAGAAGCATTAAGGGAATTGATTTGCCCCGCCATCGGCAGCTTGACGAGTACATCGCATTTCTCACGGATCAAACGGCCCATTCCTTTATTTTCGTTACCAATGACAATGGCTACCGGTCCCGTGAACACTCCATTCCCAAATACGGGGTCGGTCGCTGTTACATCCGTGCCGACTACCCATACACCTTCTTCTTTAAGACGGTCAATGGTCTGTCCCAGATTGTTCACACGCGCCACCGGGACGTACTCCACAGCACCTGCCGATGTTTTGGACACCGTTACAGTTACAGCTGCAGAACGCCTTTTCGGCACAATAACACCGTGTGCTCCAGTGCAGTCTGCTGTACGAAGGATGGAACCCAGATTATGAGGATCTTCAATCTCATCCAGCAAAATCAAAAACGGCTCTTCTCCCTTATCACGAGCATTGGCGAGCAATTCTTCCACTTCAAGATAGGCAAAAGGCGCAGCTTGCGCAACCACTCCCTGATGCTGAATGCCCGGAACCATTTGATCGAGCTTACGCTTGTCCACCTGCAAAACGATGATTCCTGCTTTTTTCGCCTCAGCCGTAATCGGCAGTGTCAAATGCTTTTGTGCATTATCCGCAATCCATATTTTATTTATCGTTCTGCCTGAACGCAGCGCCTCCGTTACCGAATGCTTACCGGCAATCCATTCTTCTTCCATTTCTAGCTTCCTCCCGGGAAACGGCCGAATGCTTAATCCATCCAGTCCGTTCCCATTTATGATTTTTCTTTATTTTCCATTTGTGCAATTCCGTACGTAATCAACTCTCTCAATCTGTCCAGATGTCCATCACAATAAAGAAATCCAATCAGTCCTTCCAGTGCAGTGGCGTGACGGTACTCAAGCACATCAGCATTTTTGGGCAGGCTTCCTGATTTGGCATTTCTTCCTTGTCGGACAATGTCGCGTTCTTCTTCCGTCAGCACCTTTTCCAGCAGCCCCAACATACGGCTCTGCGCTTTGGCGGAGACTAGCCCTGTAGCTCGCCGATGTAGATGATTTGGACGCAGGTTGGGCTGTGCCAACAAATATTGTCGGACGGCTACCTCGTACACTGCATCACCAATGTAAGCTAGCGCAATGGGGGGCATCAGACGAGCCGGCTTGGACGCAGGATACGGGAACCAGTTCCCCGCGTCTTCAACAGCTCCTGAGTTCATTGGCTTATCACTCATTTTCGCCGCCACCGCATACCCTGTGCCGTATCTTCAAGCACAATGCCTTTAGCAGCCAACAGATCGCGAATTTCGTCAGCTCTACCCCAGTTTTTGGTCTTACGAGCTTCGACACGTTCTGCAATTAACTGCTCAATTTCGTCATCCAGCAACTCTTCACTCGATTCCGAATAAATGCGAAGTACGTTATTCATCGAATGAAAGGTATGCAATACAGCCTGTAGTTCCGCCTGATGTACGACATCTCGCTGCAACAAATGGTTGGCTTCGCTAACCCAATCGAATACAGCAGTGATCGCATCAGGTGTATTGAAATCGTCATCCATTTTTTCGCCAAACTGCCGCAAAATTCCGTCGAGCTTCGTTTGGAGTTCCGTTGATACTTCCCCATTACCTTTCAGCGCATTAGCTAAACGATGCTTCACGTTGGCGACTGCATTGGCAATCCGTTCGACACTGTTCTCCGCCTGACTCATTGTCTCTTGGTTGTAGTTCAACGGATTCCGGTAATGCGTCGCCAGCATAAAATAACGTAAAGCCTCCGGCTTGTGATGAGCGCGCAAATCTTTAACCAAAATACCATTACCGAGTGATTTCGACATTTTTTCATTATCTATGCGAATATATCCGTTATGCATCCAGTAGCGAGATAATGGCTTACCCGTAATCACTTCGGATTGTGCGCATTCACATTCATGATGCGGAAATTGCAGATCCTGTCCGCCCCCATGAATATCCAGTGTATCACCCAAATAGTGGCGAGCCATAGCAGAGCATTCGATATGCCACCCTGGACGTCCATCCCCCCAAGGACTTGACCAATAAATTTCTCCCGGCTTCGCCGCTTTCCAGAGTACAAAATCCTCGGCATTCTCCTTGCGTTCATCCACATTGATGCGAATTCCGAACTGGAGTTCCTCCAGATTTTGACCCGACAGCTGTCCATAGCCTTTGAACTTTTTGGTCCGATAGAACACATCGCCATCATTCTCATAGGCATAGCCTTTGTCTACCAGTCCCTTAATAAAATCAATAATCAGATCCATGCTCTCTGTTACGCGCGGATTCATGCTGGCGGCAGGAACATTCAATCCTGCCAGATCCTCATGGTAGGCAGCAATAAATTTCTCAGCAACTGCCGGAACATCCATATCAAGTTCTCGAGCTTTGCGGATTAGTTTATCATCGACATCCGTAAAATTCACCACATAGTTTACATCATAGCCCAAATACTCCAGGTAGCTGCGCACCACGTCAAATACAATTACAGGTCGTGCATTGCCAATATGAATGTAATCATACACGGTAGGTCCGCATACATACATTTTAACCTTTCCAGGCTCCAGTGGCACAAAGGGCTCCCGACTCCTCGTCATTGTATTATAAATTTGAAGCGGCATTGTTATGTTCCTCCCTCATGAAAATCATTTTTCTAATTTATTCTCTTGGGTCACCTGATGTTTCTGATCGGATGACCCATCCTTCAAATCAGACAATTCTGCACGTAATCGCTCTATTTCCAATTGAAGATCCCGTATAGAATCCACGACCGGATCAGGCAACTGATGACTAAGTCGGTCTGGACGTCTGCCATCTTGTCTGACCACTCGTCCCGGGATGCCCACCACCGTACTGTTTGGCGGAACTTCTTTTAGCACAACCGAGTTAGAGCCAATGTTGGACTGTGCCCCAATCGTAAAAGAGCCCAATATCTTTGCACCGGAGCCTATAACTACATTATTCCCAATGGTCGGATGGCGCTTCCCTTTCTCTTTTCCGGTCCCGCCAAGAGTGACCCCCTGATACAATACGACATCGTCGCCAATCTCACAGGTTTCACCGATGACAACTCCCATCCCATGGTCAATGAACAGCCGATCTCCGATACGAGCGCCAGGATGTATTTCAATGCCTGTCATAAAACGCGATACTTGAGATATAACACGGGCTATGGTACACCAATGGCGCAAATAAAACCAATGTGCGATTCGGTGCGCCCAAAGGGCATGAACGCCGGAATACGTAAAAATGACCTCCAGCTTACTCCGGGCGGCCGGATCATTATCCAAAACAGTCTGAATGTCGGATTTGAAATGTCTGAACATGTCGCCCTCCTATTCCCTCCATATCCTTGCCGCATCTTCACAACACTTCACGTTCCGCTAATTTCCGCATCCATCAGCACTCTTCGACATTTTTCATTCTATACCGAGTCTGATGAGTCTGGAGTCTGATAAAAATGAAAAAGCGCCTCCGCAGCCTAAGCTGCAGAGACGCATGAACGTGGTCCCACTCTGCTTCGGACATATCTACTGCCTAAAGGCAGAGAAGTCCGTCTTTGGCGTCCGGTAACGGGAACGACTCGGCGCGCCCTTGTCACAATCAGCAGTTGACGCTAATTAGAGTTCGGGCGCACGGCTCCCAGGTGCATTTCCTCCGCAGGTCATCTGGACGGCTTCCAGCCTGGGGTTCCCCCCGGCCGTCCTCTCTGGCAGATGCCCTTATGCAGTGTACTTCTCCTGTTCGCAGCCTTTACACGTAAATCAATCCGTATCAATGGAGTCATTATAGCGAAAAGACAACAAATTGACAAGAAATATCAGCCTTGAATTTGTGCCTTGAGACGATCCAACACCTTGTCACGTCCGAGCAAAAAGATGGTTTCATTCAGATCCCGTCCATGGGTTTGGCCTGTAAGGGCCACACGAATCGGCATGAATAGTTGTTTCCCCTTAAAACCGGTTTCCTTTTGAACTTCCTTGATCAGCTTGGCCATTTGTGGAGCTGTAAATTCCTCGCTCGTTTCAACTTTACCTGCAAAGGCTCTAAGTACCTCAGGAACCTGCTCTTCGGCCAATACAGCCGCCGCTTCAGCATCCAGCTCCAGATGTGAACGGAAAAACAACTCAGACAACGCTACAATATCGGAGGCGGAAGTCATCTGTTCCTGATATAAGCGAACAAGAGCCTTAGCCCAGTCCTGTTGTTCCGTCGACAATTCAGTCGGCAACAGCCCCGCTGCCTGCAGATGTGGAATCGCCATGCTGGCAATTCGCTCAGGATCAGCCTTTTTAATATAGTGATTGTTTAGATAAGCAAGCTTATTCGTATCAAACACAGCCGGACTTTTGGACAAACGATTAGGATCGAAAATCGAAATCAGTTGTTCCCGATCATAGATCTCTTCTTCGCCTTCAGGGGACCAGCCCAGCAGCGCAATAAAGTTGAAAATAGCTTCTGGCAGATAGCCCAACTTGTCATACTGCTCCATGAACTGAATAATGGATTCGTTACGTTTGCTGAGCTTTTTGTGATCCTCGCCTACGATCAGCGTCATATGACCGAAGCGTGGCGGCTCCCAGCCGAGAGCTTCAAAGATCATCAACTGCCGCGGTGTATTGGAAACATGATCTTCGCCCCGTAGTACATGCGATATTTTCATCAAATAATCGTCAACCGCTACAGCGAAGTTATATGTCGGAATACCGTCTTTTTTGACGATAACAAAATCGCCGCTTTCCTTGGAATTGAACGTAATTTGACCTTTAACGATATCGTCAAACGTATATTCACGATCTTCCGGTACGCGAAAACGAATACTTGGTACACGGCCCTCTGCTTCAAATGCTTGGCACTGTTCTTCTGTTAGATCACGATGTTTTCCAGAATAGCGTGGTGTCTCCCCACGTTCCATCTGTTCTTCACGCTCGCGTTCCAGTTCTTCTTCAGTGCAGTAGCAGCGGTAAGCCAAACCACGATCCAGCAAATCCTGCCAGTATGTTTTATATATGTCCAAGCGTTCAGTCTGACGATAAGGTCCAAACTCGCCTCCCACGTCTACGCTCTCATCCCAGTCCATACCCAACCATTTCAAATATTTAAGCTGGCTTTCTTCTCCGCCCTCAATATTGCGCTTCACATCTGTGTCTTCGATGCGAATAATAAATTTTCCACCTTGATTGCGGGCAAACAAATAATTAAATAATGCCGTTCTGGCATTTCCAATATGCAAATGACCTGTAGGGCTTGGTGCATAGCGTACACGAACTTCCGTACTCATATAATCTCCTCCAAATTGAATTACTCAAGATGATAGCATTTACTTGATAAGACAGACAACCGATTGAGCCGCGATTCCTTCACCCCGTCCGGTAAAGCCGAGTTGCTCTGTCGTAGTCGCCTTGACGTTCACCTGGGATAGCTCCTGTGCTTCCAGCACCCGGGCGATGACCTCATTCATTTGCGGAATATACGATGCCATTTTGGGCTTTTGCGCGATAATCGTAGAATCAATATTCCCCAAGCGATATCCTCGCTCTTTAGCCAGCCCCCACACATGCTCCAGTAGCTTAAGACTATCGGCATCCTTAAATTCCGGGTCGTTATCCGGAAAATGCTTCCCGATGTCTCCCAAGCCAAGCGCGCCCAGGATGGCATCGCTAATGGCATGCAGCAGCACGTCTGCATCGGAATGGCCCAGCAAACCTTTTTCATACGGAATATTCACGCCTCCGATGATGCATGGCCTTCCTTCCACCAGCTGGTGGACGTCAAATCCTTGTCCCACTCTGATCATTAGATATCCTCTCCCTCTGTCTTTACCCATAACGCCGCCATATCCAAATCCTCAGGCGTAGTAATTTTGATATTCTTGTAGCTGCCTTGAACGACAGTAACTGGAATGCCTAGCCGCTCCACCAGCATAGAATCATCTGTTCCTAGAAATCCCGCCTGCTCCGCTTCCTCGTAGGCCTGCAGCAGATCGGAAAGACGAAAAGTCTGTGGCGTTTGAATACTCCACAGACTTCGGCGATCCGGCGTTGCTGTAATGATACCATCCCCGTTCACTTGCTTGACCGTATCCTTTACAGGTACTGCCGCTACAGAAGCACCAGTACGCTGAGCTGCCTCCAGGCATGAACGTACAAGCTCAGGTTGAATCAGTGGACGCACACCATCATGCACCATCACCCAATCCGCTTGCAAGTGGCGCAGACCGCGATAAACCGAATGCTGGCGTTCACTGCCACCAGGCACCACCTGTACATTTTTACCGATCTTGTAGTGACGAATCCAATCTCGGCAGCGTTCCACATCTCCAGCCCCAGTCACCATCACCATTTCATCCACTTCGGGCATAGCTGCGAATATTTCAAGTGTATGTATGAAGATGGGCTTGTCCCGCAAAAGCAGAAATTGCTTGCTCTCCTGCGTTCCCATACGGGAGCCGCGCCCGGCCGCCACAATGACAACTCCTACCCGATTGTTCATTCAAATAACTCCTGCCCTGATCGCACTTGGACGATCCGTATGATAACACATCTACTTCATCATACCGCGTTTATTGAGCTTTTTCCAATAATTTCGGTTTAGCAAAGATCATACGGCCCGCAGAGGTCTGAAGTACACTCGTGACCAGCACCTCCATCAGAGAGCCAATATAGTCACGTCCGCCTTCTACAACAATCATCGTACCATCATCCAGATAGGCTACACCCTGCCCATGCTCCTTGCCGTCTTTGATAATCTGCACCATAATTTCCTCACCGGGCAGTACAACAGGCTTCACTGCATTCGCCAAATCATTAATGTTCAGCACCGATACACCTTGAAGTTCGCATACTTTATTCAGGTTAAAATCATTAGTTACAACTTTACCCTGCAACACCTTTGCCAGCTTAACCAACTTACTGTCGACCTCTGAAATCTCCTCAAAATCCCCTTCATAAATAAGCACATTCACATCAAGCTCTTTTTGGATTTTATTCAAAATATCCAGACCCCGCCGTCCACGATTACGCTTAAGTAAATCTGATGAATCTGCAATATGCTGAAGCTCCTCCAACACAAATTCAGGAATCACAATCGTCCCTTCAATAAAACCTGTCTTGCAAATATCCGCAATACGTCCATCTATAATGACGCTGGTGTCCAAAATTTTATGTTCCTCCAGCTTGCGTTCTTCTACACCCGTTCCCCGACCAAAAAAGCCAGAACTCCAAAAGGACGACAGCTCGTCCCGCTTTTCTAGCCCAACCATCAACCCCACATATCCGCATACTACGGTAACAGCGGTCTGGATAAGTTGACCAGGGGCCCCCAACCATGAAAAAAGCGGGTAAACTGCTAAGGAAAGTATCAATCCCACCGCTAATCCAATCACACCTGCCATCATCTCATTCATCGGAATTCGTACCAAGCCTTCAATGCCCTGCTGCAACCGATTCGCCACGGATGCCCCTGCGAATGAACATCCAGCCATAAATAGCACTGCTCCCGCCATCATCCAAACAGCCATTCCTGGTAAAGAACCATCACTCAACCATTGTGGCATCCAAGATACGATGCCTCCTACCCGCTGGTATAACGTATAGCCAAACCATGCTCCGCACAATCCTGTAAAAGTTAAAATAGCCTTTCTCCACATTGAGTCTCTATACCTCCTTTATTTACTTTTCATATAGTCTGCTATTTATTGGATACATAGCACCTCTCTTACCAGTATGATCCATTTCCCACGTAACTAACCCTGTGTTTTCACTTTTTATGCATAAAAAAAGCATTTATCTCCCTAAAATGATTCAAGGAAATAAATGCTTATTCTTGTTCTTACCTGATACTAACGCTGTGAATGACGATATTGATCGTCCTGTTCTTCCTGACTGGAACGATCCCGATCCCGATCACGTCCACGTCTGCGTGACAGCTTACGAATGTTCAGCTTCATACCGTACAATGCATACAGCACCAGTGGTACAAAAATCAGCTTCGACAGCTGGTCGGGGAATTTAACAGCCAACACCACCGCTGCAATTACGACCCATGGAGCGACCCAGATCGTTTTTTTCGGAAGGCCGACCTTTTTAAAATTCGGATATCTCATGGAGCTGACCATCAAATAAGAGACCAGCAACATGGCAATCGACATGTATAACAATGAAATATCGTTATGAAATAAGGACAAAGTGGCTAATACACCACCTGCTGCCGGAATTGGCAAACCTGTGAAATAACCTGGTACACCGGGACGTACGTTAAATCGAGCCAAACGCAACGCTCCGCACATCGGAAAAATGGCCGTCACCGTCCAAGCCAGAGCCGAATTCGCATCATGAAAAGCAACCATGTACATAATAACTGCGGGAGCTACACCAAAAGATATCATATCTGATAAGGAGTCCAGTTCTTTACCGAATTCGCTCTGGGCATTCAGGGCCCGGGCCATTCTTCCATCCAGTCCGTCCAACAACATGGCGACAATAACCATAATAGCGGCAAGACTGTATTTTCCGTCTACGGCCAATAAAATGGCGATCATTCCGAGAAACAAGTTACCTAAGGTACACATGTTCGGAATTGATTTGGTAATCATCTCTTCACCTCAATGTATGAATTGTTCCATTATAATCCTTTCACTGTATTACATTTACATTTGCCTGTCAATGAAAACTTGTTCCTGCAAACGTTTAAGACCTTCTTTAATCGTACGCGCACGAACCTCTCCAATGCCATCTACTTCATCCAGTTCTTCAATCGTTGCTGTTATGACTTGTGGAAAACGGCCAAACCGCTCCACCAGATTATGAATAATCACATTCGGCAAACGCGGTATCTTATTCAGCACCCGATAGCCGCGTGCAGCAATATATTCCTCTGATGTCGCAGCTGAAGAAGGGTAGCCTAGCAAACGTACAATATGATTCACATCCAGCAATTCGTCGTCCGTAGAACGTTTGAGTCCCAATATAATTTCACGAATCTTCTCGTCGCTGTCGTCTTTGGCATAATCCTTATACAGTAACCAAGCTTCTTCCTCAATGTTGCTGACAAGCTCCTCCATCTGCATGCTAATCAGCCGGCCCTCATTTCCGAGCTCGTTAATAAATCGTTTGATCTCCATTTTGATGCGCAGCACCATTTCAATCCGTTGGATAACATTAACGACCTCCGGCATGGTAACCAGCTCTTCGAATTCTGATGCTGTTAAATTCGTCGAGGCTTGCCCCAACACGGATCTATATTTTTCTAATGTCTGAATGGCCTGATTGGCTTTCGTTAAAATAACCCCGATTTCCTTGAGCGCATACCGTAGAGTCCCCTGATACAACGTAATAATATTACGACGCTGGGAAATAGACACAACTAGTTTGCCTGTCTGCTTTGCAACTCGCTCAGCTGTCCGGTGCCGAATTCCTGTTTCAATCGATGAAATAGAGGAGTCGGGAATCAGTTGCGTATTTGCGTATAAAATTCGTTTTAAATCCTCGCTCAATATGATTGCGCCGTCCATTTTAGCTAACTCATACAAATAGTTCGGCGAAAAATCACAATTAATGGAGAAACCGCCATCCACGACTTCCATTACTTCCGGGCTATAGCCAACGACCAGAAGAGCACCCGTTTTGGCACGCAAAACGTTTTCCAATCCGTCGCGAAAGGGAGTTCCCGGTGCCACAAGCCGCAGCAAATCGTTCATTTTATCCAGTTGGCTCGCTTCTTTCATTCTCAATGCCCCCTAATCTAATGCGGCTGCCAGTGCATCTGCCACCGTTCCTACTCCTATAATTTGTATCCCTTTCGGATGTGTCCAGCCCTTCAAACTTTTTTCCGGCATGATCACCCGTCTGAAACCTAGTTTCTCCGCTTCCCGTACTCGCTGTTCTGCTCGAGATACGGCGCGCACCTCGCCTGTCAGCCCCACCTCGCCAAAAATCACATCGTACGGCTTGGTAGGAGCATCCCGAAAGCTGGAAGCAATGCTCACAGCTATAGCCAAATCCACCGCCGGTTCATCCAGCTTCACGCCTCCGGCTACGTTGAGATAAGCGTCCTGATTTTGCAAAAACATGCCCATCCGCTTTTCTAACACGGCTATGATTAATCCCATTCGATGATGGTCGACCCCTGTGCCCATTCGGCGTGGAGATGGAAAATGCGTAGCCGCAATTAATGCTTGAAGTTCAACCAGTACAGGTCGGGTCCCTTCCATACTGGCTACAACAGTAGAACCAGCCACCCCCAGTGGTCGTTCGGACAGGAATAGTTCAGAAGGATTCGACACCTCACGCAAACCACTTTCAGCCATTTCAAAAATACCAATTTCATTCGTAGAACCGAAACGATTTTTAACTGCACGCAACAGTCGATACGTATGATGACGCTCTCCTTCAAAATAAAGCACACAATCGACCATATGCTCCAACAAACGTGGACCCGCAATGGCCCCTTCCTTGGTCACATGCCCTACCAGTACCGTAGCAATACCTAGTCCCTTGGCAATTCTCATAAAGCGTGAAGTACACTCCCGCACCTGAGCTACACTACCTGGTGCACTCGTCACCTCAGGCAAATATACAGTCTGTATCGAGTCGATAACCAAAAACTCCGGCTTCAAGCTGTCTATTGCTTCTTCAATCGTCTCCAAATTCGTCTCACATAATACGTATAGACTGGGAGACAAGGCACCGAGCCGATCTGCACGTAGTTTCGTTTGGCGGACTGATTCCTCACCAGACACGTACAGCACCTTTAAACCAGTTAAAGCCAGCTCATTAGAAGTCTGCAGCATAAGCGTAGATTTACCGATGCCCGGATCACCGCCCACCAGAACAAGTGAACCTGGTACCACACCTCCGCCGAGCACACGATTCAATTCGCCAATTCCCGTCAAGATTCGTGTTTCTTTGCCACTCTCCACCTCAATAATAGGGAGCGGCTTGTCTTTTGTGCTATGAGTAAGAAGGGAAGAACCCATTCCTTGAGTTTTTACAACGCTTTCCGTTTCTTCGACCATGGAATTCCATGCCTGGCATCCAGGACATTTTCCGTACCATTTGGGCGATTCATAACCACATTCCGTACAGGAAAACTTAGTTTTCACTTTAGCCATACTTTGTTCCCTGGCTCCTTATTGATGACGATGATGTCAAATTTATCTTCATACAGCCCAGAAAGAGCTGTAACAATAAAAGTTTACCATTGAAGCTTGGCGGACGTAAAGCAATATCACAAACTTTCCCAAAGCATTTACCCACCCTTTTCACAGTGTTCTATACACAAAAAGGGTGCCTTCGCAATAGCTTTCCAGCCTGCGAGACACCCTTTTCTACTGTTTTATTTAGTAAACTGCTTTAGGACTTTGTGGATACGTTATCCTTTTTCGTTACTGTCAATGCACCGTTCTCCTCATCAATGAAGAGAGAGTCACCTTTAGTAATGTTGCCAGTCAACAGTTCCTCGGACAGGCGATCTTCAATATGCTTCTGGATTGCACGACGCAATGGACGCGCACCATATGCTGGATCAAAGCCTTCCTTGGCAAGGAATTTTTTAGCATTGTCTGTCAACTCGAAGTCCACCTCATACTCATTCAGGCGTTTACGCAGCTCCTCAGACATGAGTGACACAATTTCGGCAATATGTTTTTCTTCGAGAGAATGGAAAACGATAATTTCATCAATCCGGTTCAAGAACTCAGGACGGAAGCTTTTCTTCAGTTCATCCATCACTTTGCCCTTCATGTTATCGTAATCCGCCCCAGCGTCCACTACAGCTGTAAAGCCAAGCGTGGAGTTACGTTTAATTGCCTGCGCACCAACATTGGATGTCAAGATGATGAGTGTGTTACGGAAATCGACCACACGACCTTTCGAATCCGTTAGACGTCCATCTTCCAGCACTTGCAGAAGAATATTAAAGACTTCTGGGTGCGCTTTTTCAATTTCATCCAGCAACACAACAGAGTAAGGCTTACGACGTACTTTCTCAGTCAGTTGACCGCCTTCTTCATATCCAACGTATCCTGGAGGCGCTCCTACCAGACGGGACGTGGAGTGTTTCTCCATATATTCGGACATATCAATACGGATAACCGCATTTTCATCTCCAAACATGGATTCAGCCAAGGCGCGTGCCAACTCTGTTTTACCAACCCCAGTTGGACCGAGGAAAATAAAAGAGCCGATTGGACGCTTCGGATCTTTCAGTCCGGCACGTGCCCGGCGAATCGCCCGGCTTACTGCCTTAACTGCTTCATCCTGTCCAATTACCCGCTCATGCAGCAACTCTTCCATATTCAACAAGCGGTGTGTTTCTTCCTCTTTCAGCTTGCTGACTGGAACACCTGTCCAGATTGCAACGACCTGAGCGATATCCTCCGGTGTAACTTCGGAATCTGTGCGACCCTGTTGTTCTTTCCATTGGTTTTTCGTGACGTCTAGCTCTTCACGAATTTTTTGCTCTGTATCACGCAGCGCTGCCGCTTTTTCAAACTCCTGGCTTTGTACCGCCGAATCCTTCTCCTTACGGATATCTTCCAGACGGTTTTCCAGCTGTTTCAGGTTTGGCGGTACTGTGTACGAATTCAGCCTTACTTTGGAGCCCGCCTCATCAATAAGGTCAATAGCCTTATCTGGCAGGAAGCGGTCGGTGATATAACGATCTGACAATTTTACGGCCGCTTCAATAGCCTCATCTGTGATCTTTACACGGTGATGCGCTTCGTAACGGTCACGCAGACCATACAAGATTTGAATCGCCTCTTCTGGAGAAGGTTGATCCACTGTAATTGGTTGAAAACGACGCTCCAAAGCAGCATCTTTCTCAATATATTTGCGGTATTCATCCAGCGTGGTCGCACCGATGCATTGCAGCTCGCCACGTGCCAGAGCAGGTTTCAAGATGTTGGACGCATCAATTGCGCCTTCCGCTCCACCAGCACCAATCAGCGTATGCAGCTCATCAATGAACAACACGATATTACCCGCTTGACGAATCTCGTCCATAATTTTTTTCAAACGATCCTCGAATTCACCACGATACTTGGTGCCTGCTACCACAGAACCCATATCCAGTGTCATTACGCGCTTGTCACGCAACGTTTCGGGAATCTCATTCGCTATGATTTTTTGTGCCAATCCTTCGGCAATCGCCGTTTTACCTACCCCAGGCTCACCAATCAGAACCGGATTGTTCTTTGTACGGCGGCTGAGCACCTGAATTACGCGTTCAATTTCCTTGCTACGCCCAATAACAGGGTCCAGGTTGTTTTCCTTCGCAGATGCCGTCAGATCGCGTGCCAGACTGTCCAGAGTTGGCGTGCTGACATTAGCTGGAGCACCGTGATGGCTGGAAACCGCCTCGCTACTGCCTAGCAATTGAAGCACTTGCTGACGCGCTTTGTTCAGACTGATGCCCAGGTTGTTCAGTACACGGGCTGCTACGCCTTCGCCTTCACGAATAAGACCAAGCAAAATATGCTCTGTACCTACATAGGTATGGCCCAATTTGCGTGCTTCATCCATAGATAGCTCAATGACTTTTTTGGCGCGTGGAGTATAGGCAATGTTCGTCGGTTGCTCTTGACCGCGTCCAATCAGTGTTTCCACTTCATCCTGGATTTTTTCCAGTCCCAGCCCTAAACCGATTAAGGCTTTGGCTGCTATTCCTTCACCTTCACGAATGAGGCCTAGCAAAATGTGCTCTGTGCCAATGTTGTTGTGTCCCAATCGAACAGCTTCTTCCTGAGCCAAGGCAAGCACTTTCTGTGCACGTTCCGTAAATCTTCCAAACATCATATATTCTGCACCTCCACAGTGTGTGTATTTCAGATCATTCTATATATTAAAGGGTTGTGCCTAATTTTTGCCGGATCAGCTTCGCCCGGTACATATCGCGCTCACCGGTATTCATTTTATCCCCAAAGCTTTTTTGCAGGAATCCGGGTTGCGTCATCACATTCAGCTCATTCATCGCTGCGGTGGAAGGACGCTCCAAAATCCCTAAATCTACGCCGAGACGTACATCGGACAGCCGCTGTGCAGCCTCCTTAGAATCCAATACCGCTGCATATGACAAAATACCGAATGAACGCATCACCCGATCTGTAATTCGCAACATAGATTCATTCATCAGCCGTTCTCTGGCGGAACGCTCGTGCTCAATAATTTGCAGCACCACACCATGTAGATTCTCAATAATTTCCGCTTCGGTTTGTCCCAGTGTAATCTGATTAGATACTTGAAACAAATTTCCGACCGCTTCGCTGCCTTCACCGTAAATGCCGCGGACCGTAAGACCTACCTGTGAAACAGCGGATAATATACGATTGATTTGATGAGTCATGACTAATGCGGGCAAATGCATCATCACCGAAGCTCTCATACCTGTGCCGACATTCGTCGGACAACTGGTCAGAAAACCTCTCCGATCATCAAATGCATAATCAACATGCGCTTCAAATGCATCATCAATGACCATAGCGCGTTCCCAAGCTTCTCTAACCTGACATCCCGGATATAAGCACTGGATACGCAGATGATCCTCTTCGTTAATCATAACACTAACCGATTCATCATCGCTAATTAAAACAGCACCATTACGAGATTCGTTCGCCAAATTAGGACTAATCAAATGCTTCTCAACCAACACCTGCTTGTCGATCTCATCCAACTCGGATATTTTCAATGTATGAAAAGTACCAAAACGGACTAAATCATCATACTGAAGGATATCCGTCAAGCGTTGAAGCACTTCTTCCGACTGCTGATTGGTAGCAAGCATGGGAAAAGGCAGATGTTGCAAGTTACGCGCAATTCTCACCCGGCTGCTAATGACAATCTCCGAATCCGCAGCATCACCACGCATCCAGTCACTTAGCGGCTTCTCCGTAAACCGGATATTAGGCATTACGCATCCCTCCTACTCTTCACAAACTTTACTCTTCAGTCATTTCTTTTTCAAGCTCTCTGATTTGGTCCCTAAGCTCAGCAGCTGATTCGAATTCTTCCTGTACAATATGCTGTTGCATCTCTTTTTTCAAATCGTCAATTTGCCGTTTAACCTTCAGTCGACCTCCAGTACGGACCGGAACTTTACCAACATGACTCGTACTGCCATGCACACGCTTGAACAGAGGGTCCAGACGACTATCAAAATATTGATAGCACGACGGGCATCCAAAACGTCCCAACTTACTAAACTGTGCATAGGTCATGCCACAATCCTTGCATTGCAGGTTTTGCGGACCACTGTGGCCTGGAGACTGGCTCTTTGTGCTGGAGTCGAAATCCAACATCCCCGACAACAAGCTATGAATCGAAAAGCCGTTAGGTGTTCCATGGATCATCTCCCCTTTTTCCTTCGCACACGTCTCACAAATATGAAACTCTGTCTTTTCGCCATTCACAATTTTGGTGAAATGCAAAGTTGCCGGCCGCATATTACATTCTTGGCACAGCATAAAAGCACCTCCTTCAACGTCAGGATTTTTACAAATCCCTACATCCAAACGTTAGTCTCAATTCACACACTACTTGGCCACCAGCAACGAGATCAGCATAGCCTTAAGCAATCTTGCTCGCAGTTGGTCACGATAGGGAAGCTTCAGCAATAATGTATCCCTCGATAAAGCGGCCTTCATTAGCCTAGCTTCCCTCTTGCTTAAAAAATGGGCTTCCTCTAACTGATAAATCAGTCCTTCTGCTGCCGATTGGCTAATTTCCTCCCCGATGCTCTGATGAAGGTGTGTATGGATCGCATGCTGTGCAGGCAGCTGAATTCGCTGAATGCGAATATATCCCCCACCACCGCGCTTACTTTCCACCACATAGCCTTTTTCCAGCGTAAACCGGGTGCTAATTACATAATTAATTTGCGACGGTACGCAGGAAAAGCGGTCAGCCAGATCGTTACGCTGAATCTCCACTAAACCTTGGGGACTTTCCAGCAATATGCTCTTCAGATATTGTTCAATAATATCGGAAACATTGCGCATTTCATCATCCTCCACTAACGGAAACGCAAGTATTCAAGTACATTTCACGCTCCACAGAGTCCGCCGTATATTGAACTTAACCAAACGGCAAAGTCACGAATCCAAGCTTATTCAGGCCACCGCCTGTTCTACATCCATTGGAATCGTACCGTTTCGTCTCTAGTGTGACCTTTATTTGCGATAAATCATACACTTCTCTTATGTTCATAAGAGGCAGCTCCTAACTACACGCAAATCATTTCGATCCATTTAACTTCTTTGCTGTCAAATTACTTTATACGGCCAATCCATCAGCATAATACTCCTACAGAATCACACTAGGTCTGATTGACTTTGACTTTCTTTGACTATATTCATATTATAGCACACAATTCATTTTTGCCAAGGGGTCAATACCATTTTTCGCAATCTAATTACGTTTTATACAATATCATAAAAAAACTCTTCCCATTGCGGAAAGAGTTTTGAAAATTTATGATAGCCACACAAGTTATGTTGCCTGAAAGTTGGAGCTAAAAAGATCTAAATGGGCCTTTATCAGAAAAAATCCATTAAGAAGGTTTGTTTTACCGGTATTACACGTTTAAGTGCAGACACAGACTCACTGCCCCCTTCAATACGCCCCCACTTATACAGATCCTCAGCCTGCTGGTAGCCAAGCATTAGAGTCGTCAGTGACTGGATCCCAAGTTTCAAGTCGGCTACTATGGCGTTTTCAGATGAATTGCTTGTATCCACTCTGTCCAGATGTCCTTGCCCTTCCGTAGTAATTGTTAATCTCCATACCCCTTCATTCCATGGAGCATACCGATCTGTCAGATCTAAGGTCAAACATGTTTCTTCTCCAATCGGCTCAAAAGGGTATCTCTCTATATAAGCGGCTGCATCCACAATACGACCCATAAAATAAGGCACAGTTTCCTGTTGAATTCGCGGATCATCGAGTAAAAATGCCAAATTGTCATCTGCCGGAACGTAATTAAATTTACCTTGGGTTATCATTGAGTCATGATTTGCAAAATAAGTCCATAAAGCCCGACGAGCCGTCTCATTTTCATATACCAACTCATCACAATTCAACTGTTTATCTTCAATTTTGTATAGTGCATATCCCTGAGGATCGCCTGTTTCTGAGTAATATACCGCAGTTCGATAGTTCTCATTTAAAATCCGCTCTTGCCACCATTCCTTATCTCGTACCAGCGTGCCATTATAACGCGAAGCATACGCTTGATACACTTGGTCCAGTTCTGAAATATCCTTGACATCCCGTTTGACTGTACCTTCTGTTTTAAGTTTAGCAGGGAATTTATCAATTGGAATGACGTACTTTTTGTATTCAATATACGTTTCCCATCCAAATTTACGATAGAAGGCAAAGGAGAAGGGATGCAGAAAAGAAAGGCTTTGTCCCGCAGACTTCATCTCTTCAAGCGCATGCGTCAACAAACGTGAAACCATGCCTCCGCGACGCTTTTCTGGCCATGTTGCCACACCAGCAATGCCCCCCATATCAAAAACCTGACCGTTTATGTATACCTGTAGCGGTAACAAAGTCAGTTTAGCATTCAAGTCATGTCCGTCGAATATTCCCCATGTTTGCTCTGGTTTGAACTTCTTCCTAGCTTTCTCCAGATCCTCCAGGGACATTGTAAACTGAAAAGCATATTGAGATAATTCAATAGCCGATTCAAATTCCTCACGTTGTAATTGTCTGATCTCCATAACTTCGTCACCTCGCTTGTATACTTGGACATCCATAAAAAGATTACACACTTAGAGTGTGGCAAACCCCATTCTCTCTGTCAACCTTAGAAACAGGTGGTCATCTAAAACGCATAAAAAAAGGATGATAATCTCATTGAGATTATCATCCTTTTCACTTTTGCTTGGCGACGTCCTACTCTCCCAGGACCCTGCGGTCCAAGTACCATCGGCGCTGGAGGGCTTAACGGTCGTGTTCGGGATGGGTACGTGTGGAACCCCTCCGCTATCGCCACCAAACATGTATTTGACTCGCAAATACTTTTTCAGGAATCAGCATCGCCAAATGCTGTGTGTTCGCTTGTCTCATATAAGCTACTCGAGCTTATACTAAACTAAACTTACACCCTGAAAACTGGATCCGAAACTCATTTGCGTTTTATCTTTAGGATAAGCCCTCGACCGATTAGTATTGGTCAGCTCCATGCATTACTGCACTTCCACCCCCAACCTATCTACCTCGTCGTCTTCAAGGGGTCTTACTAATTGGGAAATCTCATC
>NZ_JCBAIQ010000030.1:0-60265 GCF_059772165.1 Paenibacillus sp. TY11
GTTGCGTCGCTTCCGCTGGAGCGGTCACGGCGGGCGCGGCGGCGGCGGCCTGCGCCACGCTCATAAGTGTGGCCGCAATGCATAGCGCGGATAGCTTCGTATTTATTTTCATACTAATATACACCCCCATATTCATATGTCTGCATAAACTGCACACGTTTCTATTATAAGAATTTCGCTTCTCGATTAGGTTGCTAAATTGTTTCTATTTGCCTTTTTTTGTTCATTCTGCACGAAGTTTGTCCGTATTTGCCGGGGACGATTGTTCTGACTGTTTCACCCGCTTTGCCTCCATCTCTTCCAAGGATAGTGACAGTTGCTTAACAGATCGGTCAAGCTGCTCCAATCTGCGACTTAGGGTGACGAGGATGTATTTTAACAGAATCAGACTTAATGCAGCAGGGAATCCGACATTAGTTACGAGCTCAATCATACCTTCAGTCGTTAAAGAACTCACAGATTCTGCCTCCTTTTTCATACATATATTCCATCGATAAGAACTAATGTTCCCATATTTATGGAAATCAATACGTTATCTTTTTTGCTGTCATGACAAAAAGAGCTCCGATTAGCCCGGAGCCCTTTCTGTTTTTGTTCATTCGAGTTTCATTTCAGCCAGCTATCGAACTACATATCAAGGAGTATATATATTCGGCTTCTGGGGCTTGGACATCCCTTCTCCCAGATAAAACCCGGTGTGCGGTGGCTGATTATAAGCTACGTTCTGCCAGGCTACACTCAGGCGGTACACTGGATCATGCATAAGCGTATAGAATCTGTGTTCTGACTCGTATGGTGTTGTGTAGATACGCAGCGCCGAATTATCACTTTTGCGCCAAATGACTTCCTCCCGCCAGTCACCGAACAGATCGGCCTGCAAGGACGGCGTTCCTTTGGTTCCGTTATTGGAACTCGTTCCTGTTGCCGTAAGCAAGTTGGAAGTAGTCGAGTTCGTATAGTTCCACTTGTCTATTTTTCCAGCGCTTGATGAAGTATGATCCAGCAGTTCACGGAGGAGATCCCCATCCCACCAGATGCCAAAATTAATGGAAGACGGTAGCGTATTGGTAATAAGCTGTCCCTTGGCTGAACGTAGCCCAATGCCCGGTGCCCAATGCTCGTTCCCCTTGGTCCGCGGGTCAATGTCTGCCGACATGCCTCTTCCGGTATCCTTACCTGTATTTACGCCCCATAAAATGTTTCCATTACGCGGGTCGTACATGGCAGCGCCATAGGTGGCATTTTTGTCTTCGTTCACCTTGAAGACTTCATAACCTGAACGGTCCGGGTCCAGATCCCCAACATGAAGTGCATCTCCGTGTCCCATACCCGTGTTAGCCAGCTTCGCTCCGTTATCGTCTACAACCAGCGAGCCATACACGATCTCATCCTTATCATCTCCATCCACATCCGCCACACTCAAACTGTGGTTCCCCTGTCCAGCCGTCCCGGCATTGGTGGAGCTGTTGCTGTCAAATGTCCAGCGGCGGCTCAGGTTACCGTTCCGCCAATCATATGCGACCAAAACCGTGCGGGTGTAATAACCACGTGCCATCACAATGCTGGGCCTCACGCCATCCAGATAAGCAACCCCGGCAAGAAAACGATCTACACGGTTACCATAATTATCTCCCCAGCTGGATACCGTTCCGCGCGGCGGCACATAGTCAATCGTGCTGAGGGCCTTACCTGTATTACCTGAGAACACGGTCAGAAACTCGGGGCCGTCCAAAATATACCCATTCGCGTTGCGATGATCAGCCGAAGCGTCGCCAATCTTTACACCTGTACCATCTACCGTGCCGTCTGCTGTTTTACATACGATCTCTGCTTTGCCGTCTCCATCAAAATCATAGACGAGAAATTGCGTGTAGTGGGCTCCAGCCCGAATGTTCCGTCCCAGGTCGATACGCCATTTGCGTGTTCCATCCAGCTCGTAGCCATCCAAAAATACATTTCCCGTATAACCGGATTGCGAATTATCCTTGGCATTGGAAGGGTCCCATTTTAACACAATCTCATACTCGCCATCTCCATCGAGATCCCCTACGCTGGCATCATTGGCGTGGTACGTGTAGTTTACATTATCCGGAGTTGTGCCTCCCGCGGGCTGCTGGATCGGAACATCCAAATAGTTGTTGTTCCATACCTTCACCGCAGGAGAAGCGGCCTGCTCTGCTCCATTGACCACGGCACGAACGGTATACGAAGATGAGGTCGTACCTGCCTTGTCCAAAAAGTTGGTTCTCAATGTAATCGGCGTATCGTTCACCTTGCTTGTCCCTCTGTACAAATTAAAGCCGACCGAATCTGCTTCCGTGCCCAGCAAGCGCCAGCTCACCAGTACACCCTCTGGCACCTTAACTGCGACGCCTCCCCGGTTCAGCTTTTCCATTTGCCTCGCAGAGGCAGCAGAGATCTGGCTATCCATCGGGGTGACCACTCCACACAACATTACACCGAGACAGAGCAACGCAGTATACCGAAACCTTTTGTTCATCTGAATCATTAGCTCCTTTCATTGGTTTGTATTTTCAATAAATTTATTTTATCTGACTGATAAGTTATTGTTGTTTAAATTTTATGATAGCGCTTACATTAATGTAAAGGGACGAATACGTCCTTTTTGTTCAAAAATCCGGGCTAATGCTTTAAAAATCAGAGGTCCATGAATAATCGTTCTTCATCCGCTATGCTCTGGATATCCTCCGAGCTAATACTGATATACTGATAGCCTTCTACCTGTTGTTTTTTTAATGCCAGTTCCTTCATAAAACGTGGACTGCCCTCTCCGGCATCCTCGTCGTAAACAAGTAATAAACCATCTGTTTTGCGAAAAAGCAGTTCATCCCGTGCCTTGAGTTGCCATATTCCCTGATAAGGCTGGCGGCTGACTACTCCCACATAGTCAACTTCATCACAAATCTGCTGAAAATATTCCTTTTTGTCCTCTTTCCATTTTTCCTCCATATTTTGATAAGCCATCATAATAGAGCATTTCAGGTGGGGATATTGCTGTTGTTTTAGTGCAATAACGACCTCACAGGCCCACAGATCCACCCCGTATTGGCCGGGGGTAATCACCCATTCCAGCCCTTCTTCGATCAGGGGAATAAGCCTGCCTGCAATCGCCTTTTTAATGTATGGAATGCCTTCGTGCTTCTGACTGAAAATATTCAGTTCATGGGCACGATAGCCCGAAACGAGCAAGTTTTTCATCATCTCAACGTCCTTCTCGGATTATCATAAAGGTTATTGTACCACTTCAGAGCAGGCCACTAAACACTTCGTTTTTTGAAGGAACGAATTGAATATATCGCAAAAGACGAACCTCTTCCATTTGGGATGGATAAGGTTCGTCTTTTGGAGTCTGGTGCTAATTCTGAATTGATGATTAATTAATCCCTATTACCTATTTTGAGCATAATCTTCGCTTGGTGTTTTCGTTAATACAACATACAGACTAGACGTGATATCTGCGCCGTTGCGATAAGAAAAACGCTCGTCCCCGGTGATAAGGATGATATCCCCTTGGACCACCGCCGTTTCCTTCCCATTGGTAGTTACAGTCCCATTTCCATCAAGCACCAAAATATAAACGTTAGCACCCGGATGATTATGGGTCGGCAGCTCGGCTCCTGGGCTAAAATTCAGCAGAAAAATTACATTGTCTGTTTCCTTGTGAATAATGCGTTTGGTGAATTTGTTCTCCTGATATTCTTGAAACTGGGTAAGATTATTCTTTTTCATTCCGTATCACTCCCTGTTTAAGAATAGTTTTCCATTCATTCGCGTACATCTTGAATTCTAATATTGCTACTAAATATACCGGCATCGCTACTTAGTTTGAACGACGGGTAACTAGGGTCTGCCTCAAGTCGCATTTTGCTGTCGAACTGCTGCTCTTGCTGCCGATCTACCCAAAAAGAATAGGGCACAGACTGAACTACTTTATCGGTTGCATTCGGCGTAGTGACAACCAAGATGACAAGTACGCCGTTACATCCGCAATCTTCCGTGTCATAAAACAACTTGAACATTCCCGGTCGCCCTGAAAGGGCCGTTTCCAGCCTTTCAACGGACAAGGAATCCAACTCTAAATGTATACTCATGAGAACTATTCCTCTCCTTTGTGAATGAGATGTTTGGAACCGTCGGCCCCAAAAAGACTAAATTTAAACTATGTATATATTATAGCCATCTTTTTCTATATATCTATGTGACTGCACTCACTACTATAAATGAACGCTCTTCATTACATTTTGTAAGTATGCAAAAAAGGTGTAACTCTCCATATGTTGGCGGGTTACACCTTTATATTTAATTAATGCCTGTTCTACAAGGGCAAAGGTCTAGTCAAGCATACCGATTATGGCGTATGCTTGCTGATGTACAGGCCGTGTCAGGAAGCCGTAGGATCCCATTGAAAGGTAGCCGCAGACTTGGATGGAAGGGTAGATTTGAAAACCTTGTTTCCCTGCCGAACCTTAAATGTCTTTGTGTTCTCTCCTGTATTGGCGGCAATCAGGACAAGCGTACCGTCGGGGTTACGATAGGCGACCGTTTCGATACTTCCACTATAATGTGTAGAATCAATACGTACCGCACCTGGACGGACAAATTTGCTGGCGTGCCCAATCGCATAGTATTCCACATTTTTAGTAACGGCACCACTTAACGGGTCGATGGTAACTACACCTCTACAGTTGGTGCACCCCCCATTGGTCGGACCGCCGGACGGGTCAAGTGCAATATTCCAAAAGAGGACATTTCGCGACCAGTTTCGGGGTGCACCAATGATCAGCTTGGACATGTCCCAGCTCAAATCATCTCCAAAGCCCGGACTCCACGCTCCCCCACTACATTCTGTCATGTATACAGGCTTATCAGGAAAAGCATTATGCACATCTGTCATCGCAGTCGGCTCTCCTTTGTAGCAATGAAAGGCCGTTCCGTGCGTATAGTTTCGAGCCTGTTCATCTCCCAACACAGTCTTGGCATATTCGCTTCCTGTATCCCAGTTATGATCAAAGGCAATAATGTGAGTGGACAAATGGTTTCGACTTAAGGCAGGGCCCAGATATTGTTTAATAAAATTCGCCTGTTCGGCTGCCCCCATACTCATGCTGGGATACTTGGACGTAGTGAATTCTGGTTCATTTTGAATGGAAATCGCCTGAATCGGGATCCCCTCGTTCGCATAAGCCTGTATATAACGAACAAAATAGTCAGCATACGCCGAATAAACGCGTGGATCATTATAGTCCAAATACCAGCCATTATAAATTTGCTCCCCATATTTCATCCAGGGCGGAGCAGTCCATGGAGTCCCCATAATCCTTAAATCCTGGTTTCTTCTTAAGATTTGCTTCAGCACATCGATCACATCGCGATCCTTGGCAATGGAGAAATGGTTTAGCTCATAGTCCTTGCCTGTTGCCACATCGTCATAGGTATAGCTGCCAGGCTGTCCCTGTTCATCTACGGAATAATCTGATGCCCCAATGGTATGGCGAATATAACTCAGTTGAATGCCACTGGCGGTAAACAAATCATTTAGCAACTGATCACGCTGATCCGCAGACATGCCGTGACTCATCAGGTAAGCGGACGAACCGGACACCGCTGCGCCAAATCCCTCCATCGTCTGGTAACGAATATCCGGCTTAATCTCCACCGTCAGTGTATCCGAATTCGCTGCATTTTCTTTACTGTCGTCATTTCTCCAATGGATTGGAGCTTGTTGCGTTAGGCGATTCGCCGGGTCCGGTGTTGTTAGCCACATGCTGACATCATTCTCGACTTCCATGTTCGGACCATTCTG
Source organism: Paenibacillus sp. TY11 (assembly GCF_059772165.1). Lineage (NCBI taxonomy): Bacteria > Bacillati > Bacillota > Bacilli > Caryophanales > Paenibacillaceae > Paenibacillus > Paenibacillus sp. TY11. The sequence goes on from NZ_JCBAIQ010000030.1 coordinate 5,825, forward strand.
CATAGCCATACTGAACAGGACAGCACAGATCAAAATGACTGCAACAGCTATAAACAGCCAGATGTTAGAACGTCGTTGCTTTTGGAGTTTCTTCATCTAATATCCTCCTCTCCCCATAATCAGTCTGCCTCATCCTTCCTACTATTTTAGCTTTCACTTGGGTTTCCCTTTGCATACCCATTGGACGTTACCTACCTATAGCAAAAAGAGAGCCGGTGCTTATGCCCGCGCTCTCTTGAATATAACCACTTTAAAACAAATGTAACGGGATTACTTTTTTGCCTTTTCTGTAGAGGTTGCCGGAATCGTAATACTTCCTGTCAGTCGCATATCCTGAGAGGAACTGCCTACATAAATTGGCACTTCTCCAGACGGCATAACCCACGCTTTGGACTTTTCATCCCAATAAGAGAAAGCTTTCGGGTCGAGCTCAATGCGAACCTTCTTCTCTTGGCTTGGCTTTAACTCTACCTTGGACCAGCCTGCCAATTGACGGGATGGGGTCTCTACGTTTGTCGGAAGCTTACCGCTGTACACCTGCACAACCTCAGCTCCGGCTGTTTTGCCAGTGTTTTTCAATTTAAGCGAAACCTCGACGGAACTCGTACGATCAGATTTCTTTCCACTCGCATGCTGTTTTGTTTTCAGATCGCTATATCCGAATGTCGTATAGGATAAACCGTGTCCAAAGGAGAACGCCGGTTGAATACCCGATTTCTCATACCCACGGTATCCTACAAAAATACCGTCCGAGTAGTCACCTATACCGTTCACACCCGGAAACTTCTCTGGTGAGGATACGGGTGTAGACTGCTCGTTAACCGGGAAGGTTACCGGTAACTTGCCAGAAGGATTCACATCCCCAAACAGGACGCGCGCTATGGCATTCCCTTGCTCTTGACCAGCAAACCATGCCTGTACGATGGCAGGAACTTTGTCCTGCCAGGTATCCATTTGCACGGCTCTGCCGCTCATTTGTACGACAATGGTTTTCGGGTTTGCGGCGGCAACCGCACGGATCAGACGATCCTGATTGTTCGGCAGCTCCATATCGGAACGCTCAACATATCCTTCGCTCTCATACGTACGCGTGACAACAATCGCAACATCCGACTTTTTCGCCAACTTCACAGCATTGTCAATCAGCTTGTCTGACGTATCTGCCGGAGGCTCCCACCCCAGACGAACCATACCACCGGAATCACGGCCATTTGTCGGATAATCGGCACGGTATTCAATACGTATCTTGTGCTTTTCACCCGCTTTAAGGGAGATGCTTTTCTTCGTAGTGCCCAGCTTTTCACCTTGATTATCCACGAATAGCTTATCGTCGAGATACAGCTTGCTTGATCCCAAACTGGTCAATGACAATGCATAGTCACCATCCTTGGGAGCTGCAATTGCCCCTGTCCAACGTGCAGATATCAAGCCGTTCAATGTCGTTGGTGTATTTGGAACTTTAGGGGACTTCGCATTGAAGCCCTGATAATTATAAAATCCAAGGTTCATATTGACTTGATCATCATTGCGCACAAGAATCGGATTGCCTTCCATCTTGTTATTCTTCCAGTATTCGCCTCGCAGTCCCTGTTCGCCATCTCCATAAGTAGCATATCCAACACTGATATCCTCTTTCTGATCGGATGTAGTCAACAGTGAAGATGGAACAGCCGATGGGCCTGGCATAATGTCTCCTGCAGAGATCGGGTCTGTGCCCGGTGCGTACTGGACGGTAACTCCTTTGCCGACACGATTACGGATGCCTTCTAAAGGACTCACGGTATATGTCGGATTCACCAACGAGCTGCCTCCGCCTGCCACAGTGCCGTTATCTGCATCAGGGCCAATCACAGCAATGGATTTGAGTTTATCTTTAGACAACGGTAATGCGTTATTTTTATTCTGAAGCAGCACCATACTTTCCTCAGCCAATTGACGGGCTGTCTTGCCATGGTCACGGGCATCAATTTGATTATTTTGAGCCGGGTGATCAAACAACCCTTTGCTGAACATTTGCACGAGAATGCGCCCAGCCTTATCATCAATCGTTTTTTCACTTACCTTGCCATTCTTGACAGCAGCCAGCAGCTGATCTCCCCATTTACCATAAGGTGTCCCCGGTGTTTCCAGATCCAATCCGCTATTGGCCGATTCGACTGTACTCAGGTTCGCACCGTAATCACTCATCACGAAGCCTTTGAATTGCAGTTCCTTCTTCAATAGGTCCGTCAAAAGAGTTTTGTTCTCACAAGCAGACTCGCCGTTGACCTTGTTAAAGGAGCACATTGCCCCTCCCAAATCAGCCTTGGCGATGACTTCTTGAAACGGGCGTATGTAAATCTCATGCAACGCACGGTCACTGACTTTGACGTTCGTCGTGAAGCGCTCCGTTTCCTGATTATTCATAAGGTAATGTTTTGCAGTCGCCAAAACAGGGTGGCTTTGTATGCCTTTGACATAAGCGGTCGCCATTTGCGATTGCAGTAGCGGGTCCTCACCCATAGATTCAAAGTTTCGCGATCCCCATGGAATACGGGCAATATCCATCCCCGGTCCAAGCGCAACATTATGAGTTGTATTATAAGCCTCGTCTCCGATCAGATCACCGTACTGTTTGGCAGCTTGAGTATCCCACGTTGCAGCCAGCGCAATTGGAGCAGGCAGTGCAGTCGATTGCTTGTCCTGTACATCTGGATTGGCAATACGCACACCCGCAGGGCCGTCTGCCATCGTCAACGCCGGGATACCCAGACGCTCCATCGAATTATTATAAAATCCATAATAATTGTTGACCTTACCAGTCACCAAATCTATTTTTTCTTCCAGCGTCATTTCCTGTAACAGCAGAGCCGTCCGTTTCTCTGCCGAGAGGGACGTGTTCATCCAGGGCCGATCTGCCTGGCTTCCTGCCGCTCCTGCAATATTCATCGGTCCGATCACAACAGCCGCGATAACTGTCATCATCACCATGCGGAATAACCATGTTGATTTCACTTTCACGTTTGTAATTCCTCCTTGATATTTGGTCATGAAGTGAATGCGCCTATTCACTTTCACAGGCTTGCAAAGGCTCTCGATCCTGCGAGCTCCGACAAGAAACAAGAGCCACGGGATAAGCAAGCAAGTCAGCAAAAGCCGCAATGGCTCAAGTGACACGTTTACCACCCTACCGCACATTTTCGAAAATTTCATTGAAAGTTTTTGGAAATACAGCACTAGGACCTTCATTCGTTTTCATAAAAAGAGAGCGCTAACAATTCAGTTAACCGATAATAAAATTACACTTTTGTAACTTTTTAATGACGGTTTTTTAACTAATTCAAATCGCTAAAAATGATTCATATGACCCACTCTTTGACATGCTCATATGGCGTTTCCTAACGTGTGACCAAAGTCGCTATTTTGAAATTGGAAATACTTATGTATGAAATTACAACGATAAAAAGCAAAAAAATTCCAGAGAACCTGAAAGGTCCCTGGAATTAATGTGATTATTCAAACGGATATCGAAGTCCCCACTGTGAACGAATCTGATCCATCAGTTTCATAATTCCTAATGATTCATCCAAAGAAATAGTGGAACTTTCGAGCAAACCTTCGCTCAAGCAACGTCCGACTTCTTCTGCTTCAAAGGCATAGCCCGTAGAGGATCGGTCATCCTGAAAGTTTTGTGTCTCTTCACCGTCCACAACTAAAGTAGCCGATGTACTATTCAAGAATGACGGAATGTGGATATGACCCTTTGTTCCATGGATATATGCTTCATTCGTCAATCCGAGACGAACAGCCCCGTTAAGCATAGCCGTGCGCCCTTTTCCATAATCCAGCAAGATAGAAAATGTCTCGTCAACGCCCGTTTCCCCGATATGAGCGGTACTCCATACATGCTCAGGTTCAGGGCCGAAGATCATCGAAGCAAAAGAAACCGGATAAATTCCTGTATCTAATAAAGCACCTCCGCCCAGATCGGGATTCAATAATCTCCCCTCCGGGTTCCAATCTACACGAAAACCAAATTCCGCCTTAACCAGCTTTACCTCACCAATGCGTCCCGCATGTATCCACTCCCGCACTTGGCGAATCGGAGGCAAAAAACGTGTCCACATTGCTTCCATCAGAAATAGCTTACGCTCACGCGCAAAGCCGATCAGTTCCTCCAGCTCTTTGCTATTGACGGTGAAGGGTTTCTCACACAAGACGGCTTTGCCCGCCCGAAGAGCTGTCAGAACATTTTCCTTATGATAAGGATGAGGAGTCCCTATGTAAATAGCATCCACTTCGGGATCTTGTGCTAATTCCTCATAGCTTCCGTAAGCCTGTGAAATTTGATGCTTCGCCGCAAATTCGGTAGCGTTTTCAATAGTGCGTGATCCAACGGCATACCCTTCTCCATTCGTAACATGCGCCAAATCCGTCACAAATTGATCTGCGATCCAGCCTGTGCCGACAATTCCCCATTTAATCTTTTGGCTCATACTTGTGTCCCTCCCAGCAATATGGTTAACGTTGACTTACAACATACCCTTTTATTCTAGCAAACCCCTGTCCTAAACAAAAGGAGCACCTGCTTGACGGCGCTTTCCTTTGTGGTCCAGCAGCATCTTCGTTTATACCCATTATTGAATAACGTATTTATAAAACTTTTTATCCACTTTCATAACTGGAAAACCAATCGGCAATTCACCAAGAGCTATACTAACAAAGCCGTTCTTCTCATAAAAACGATGAGCTGCTACGAATTGCAGTGTTGTTCCAAGATAGATTTGTTCAACAGACCTTTCCCTGGCCCATCCTATGGCATGATGTAATAATTGATTCGAAACATTGATTGTTTTACCTCTATAGTTTTGTTTTACAAACATCTTTCTGAGCGCTGTCTTATGGTTCCCAATATCTAACAAAGCTACAGTCCCTACTACGGTCCCTTCACTAAGAGCTACCCAGAAGTTGCCGTTACCACGCTGATAAAAGTTTTCAATATCAAGCAGATCTGGCTGCTCTTCTTTGGTTATGGCGATATTATATTCATTTTTTTGAATATGCAAAATTAAATCGATAACTTGTGATTGATACTCGGTTGAGTACTCTTTTAGAAAGATACTATTAAACATCGTTGTGTTCTCCTATTAACGTCAATTGTTATACTGTTAGATTCCCATCAAACCACAGAACCTAAAATATTACCCATATCTCCTTATTCGCGCTTGATACACGCTCAATATTAAATAACTCAACCTCCGCAACTAAACTATGTTTCCACCTACACAGTAGAGGATTTGAAACCATTGTCTAGGTGCGAACGTTGAGTTAATGTTGAATCTCTATATATCAGAATTCTATTCTACGCTTGAAGCTGTGTAAGAATTTGCGGGTCCTTGATCTTCTGATCCTCGGCCAACAACACAATTTTGGATAGAATCTCCGCTGTTCTTGGGTCTTCGTCCAGAAACGGCAGGAAGATACGTCCACGATGCTGGGAATGCACCGGAATAATATGCAGTGCTCCCTTCGCTTGCTTGTAGACACCCCCGCTTCCCAGATGCACAGCATATTCGCCAAGAGTCCCATCTACACGTGCATAATTGCCATCCAAGCGTACATTGCTAATTTTCAGCAAGCGAAGTGATTCCTGCACAATGACCCTACGCATTTCAATGGTCGTAAGACTAGCCTCTGGATCAACGCCGCCTACATGAGCAACACTGACAACCAGATCCACGTCCCTCATAACTTCGGAGAACAGAACAGGAGGGACTTTGTCCAACGGCACGCTCTTGTACGTTGTCCGATCAAAGAACTGCACTGTCTCCAGCGTAGGAGCCTCGGTATCCGCTGGTGAGAACCAGTCCGCCATTGCATACAGGTTCGCAATCAGATTCTCAGCATAGTATACCTTTTGCAGTCCGTCCTCATAGCTGACCGTCCATTGTCGACCTTTTAGTAGGGATACCGTTTTATTCGGCTGTACCTGGTGTCCCGCATATCGACGAGAAACTGTCGCGTTTGCACGTTCATCTGCATTCGGCAGGTACAGCTCACGGAACACCTGCTTAAATGGCTGGCGTATCTGGCGGTCGAATAAATCCTTCTGGAAGTCGCTCCAACGACCACTTTCGTACAAATGAAGTGGGTGAGCGATAATCAGCTTGTCCTCTTCTTCTATAGTATGCTGTTCAGCAGAAAGGGCAGTCAACGCTAACGTTTCCTCATTAAAATATCCGAGGTGATCATCAGCCTTGAAAACCAGTGTCCGCACCAACGGAGCAAGCACAGGATTACCCAGCAGTCCTCTCAATTCCTTCACCATAAAGGTCGTACCAGACTCCATAGAGCGTTCCAATTCTTTGCGAGCTCTGCGGTACTGATCCACTAGATCTCCTTTAAGCTCCTTCAGCGACGTAACATACTCATCCTTCTTGAAACGAGCCGGAATGGATTTCAGCTTCTTCCCTTTGCTGACAATTTCAATATCTGCCGCTCCTTCATCATCAATGACGAGCTGTACTGTTGTAGCCTCTTCCAAAGCATGTGGCTCAAAATAAGACCGGAGATCATCCAGCTTACGAGCTTCCATGTCCCAGACGAGACGGGTTACGTCATCATAACCTGCGTTACGTGCCAAATTCCCGAGAGCAATCCGTGAAACCAGAGCCTCACTGGCTTTACGCTGTGCCCCGAATTTTTTGCTTTGTTCCAGAAACCTCTGGATGAAATCATAGCGTTCCCGTACATCTGATTCAGGCGGCCCTGCAAGTGGAATCAGACTGTAGGTCAGCAAATGGTCTTTGTTTCGCTTGTCTTCCACCGATTTTTCCATTTCACTCCGTTTCAGCTTACCCAGCGTCGCATCCGCAAATAACTGGGATCGGCGATGATTGGCCCCGGCCGAAATATACTTGGCACAATCGTACAGCAGATTAAATCGTTCCTCGCCCAACGTCTCATAGGCCTCATGAAACCAGTGAATATCGAAGGCACCATCATTAAAATCTTGCGGAGCAATCGGCGAATAATGAGCTACAATCGTTTCCTTCTCGGCCGAAAAACCTTCATTGATATGCGCATGGAAGTACCATGCCGCACTGCGAAGCCCTTTCCACCCGAGATAATCCGCTACAATCTCAATCCACTGTGGAGCATACATTGCCGCCTCCAGCAGACGTTTATCTGTAATTTTAGTGTTTTTCAGCTTTTCCTTGAGCAACGTAGCATCCTCGCCATCACTCGGATAACATACCTTGAGCAAGTGGCTGAACGATTCCTTTTTGGTAATACGATCACCGTAGCCGTACACATAACCACGCACGAACGTTTCCTTGTCGAGACCCTCCAGAATACGGATAAAATAATCCATACCTTCAATCCGGCTCAATCCCATAACCTTTGGCGTAGCCTCAGTAGGCAAATCACCTCGAACCAATTCAACCTCCAACACTCGGTCAATAACCGTACGACGTATCTCCAAAAATTCCGGCGTGCTGGCAATCCATGTATTGCGAGCATTTGTTAAGGAACTCATATGTCTTCTGCTTTCACTACCAACCAGCAGTTCCCGATACACTTCCCCTACACTGATCAACCCTTTTTCATATGCTTTGAAATAATCCTCCAGATCCAACGGTGAATAAAAACGATTTTGTGAACCTGACAGTTCTTCGTAGTTCACAAAGGTATGGAAAAAGCGTTTAAAGGACTCATCATCATGTACACGCCCCTTCTCCAGTTCTACCCACGGTCTAGATAGCAGGTCTAGCATTCCCATGTCCTCAGCAGGTCTGTCCTTTGGCATAGCTTGCATCAGTGTATTCAATGATCGGTCAATGGTATCAAAGGTTTTCTCGCCAGGAGTGTCCAGGAAATAAGCGTTAATCAGTGTGCTTACCTGATCGGCATACGTCAGCTCTGTTATCCATTGCTTAATCTCCTCAATTCGTTCTAAAGGATACATTTGTTCAGCGAAGTCTTTACGCCATCCTTCTAGCAGCTTGTGCTTGCTCAATTCTGAGTAGTTCATATTATGGGAGAAAAAACTGTAGTAACGATCTAGGGTCTTATCCATAGAAACCAATCGGTCATACACAACAAGCTCTAGCAGTTCACTCGCTTCCATGTCACTCTCCTGCAAATAACAACTCCATTCCTCGTGAAGAGGATATAAAGACAACAGGGAAGTTGCTTCTTCATTAGGCTGGACCATCCGTACGGTACGAAAGTTAGCGCCGACTAGCAACGTTTCTTTGTAACCCGAATAATACTCAGCAGTATATTCTACATCACGATGCTGGTGGACAAGCTCATCCAATCCACTCAGGAATCGCTTCATTTTCTCCAATGAACCAACAAAAACATCGCTCAACTGGAAATCACTCAGATCAGGCTGCTTCTCCAACCAAGCCTCCTTGGCATTGGGCTCGTACAAACCAAAACCGTTAGCCCCAGTATAAGCTTCCTCCTGTCCCAGCTTGGACAACATCTGTTCTTCCTTAGCCGTCGGTTGCTGAATGATATCCGCCAAAGACCGAAGGCTCTCATACTGTTCGGCACGATCTGGGTCTGCATATATCTTCGTTAATATTTCCAATCCACCCAATCGTTGCAGTTCCGCCTTAGCACGAAGCAAGCGTTCCAATGAGCCAGCGAGCGGCTCCTCCGATTGTGAGAGCAACACACCAATGACACTTTGTCGCAACGAGCCCGTCTTGAGCTTTAATAAGGCCTCCATTTGTTGCATTTCTGGTTCCGTCAGCGTCAGCTTACGCACCTTGGCCACGGCGAACTCACGGATGCTCATACTTTTGTCGGACAAGCTGGAAAAAATAAAATCACGTTGTACCGTATCCTCAGGGTTTTGCACAAAATGGTTCAACAGCTCGCCACGCAGATTAGGGCTAATCTGCTCCTTTAAGGCTACGATTTCCCCAATCCAGGAAGCGTCCATATCATAACCAGCGAGATACAGCATTTTTTGAATAGGTGCATCTGAGCGATGATAGAGATTTACAAAATCCAGCACCTTGGAGGGCTCGGTGGACTCACCCTTTTTCATATGTACAAACAGGTTATGAAGTCGTTCAAAATCCTTACGCCTCTCCTCTTTGCTTGCCAGCAAAGGAGTGCGCACCACTTTAACGATCCGATCCGCGACCGTCCCGCCTTCTACCCATTCATAAAAATAATTGCTTGTATAGTTCGTCAGTATCCAATATTGAAGCTCCGGGTCCGTTTCATCCAGATATTCTCTCGCAATTCCGAGGCGCACATCCTTGTTTTCACTGTTAGACAGTACATAAAGTGCTACGATCTTCTGGTAAGGTGCTCCTTGCTCCATGAGTTTCCGAACCTGTCCATACAAATCACGTTCCTCATGTACTGCCGTAGCCCACAAACTCATATATACTTCATTGGCATTTGCACTGGTCAGCCATTCTTGGCGCAGTTCACTATGGGTCAATGCTTCATATGCCTGTTCGATCAGTTGACGAACGACCCGCTGATTGGCGGACTCCAGCCCCATGCCCGTCCATACTGCAAGCGCCCGCACTACCGAGCTGTAACGAATGAAGCCTTGGTCGATGATCACCTTCAACAGATATACAAGAGCCTCGGGAGTCCCTTCATCCATTTGTTCCACGATGCTTTGACGCAATCCCTCCTGAAGCTTGGCAGCTGCCAAAAGCTCGCCGATCATGTGATAATTCTCCTCCTGATGGCTTAAGAGCATTCCTTTAATCATGCAGCGTGTAAGTAACGCCGCCTGATTATCCCCATAAATAATAGCTTTTAACGCCTCCAACACCTGCAAATTACCCTTGTCCAGCTCATAGGCAATCCGATGACTAATCGTCTCTTGAATCCGATAATCCCTGCCCTGTTCATATTCCTTTTTCGTAAGATAATCGATCATTGAGAAGCCGAGGCAGTCCATTCGGATCAGCTGCACCATTCTTTCATAAATCCGCGTAGTATGAGTTGTGATATCCGAAGTACGAAACGGTTTACGTTCATACCCTTTGCTGTACGGATATTCAGTCACATGATCCGTTATATAAGCAAACACATCACCTGTCGTTTGTCCCACTAACTGACGCATCACCTCTGCCAGTGGCTTGAACAGTGGCTCTCCGCTTTCTTCTGCCATTGCTTTCAATATGCGCTGGCATTCGTTAAAAGGCTCCTCTTCCTCGTGTATGTAATGAAGCTTACTCAGTTCCACAACATACTGAGCCAACTCCTGTTGTTGTCCATCCAGTTGCGCCGCGCGCTCCTTCAGTGTGGCGAAATACTCTTGCTCATTGTTCTCCTGATGCATATTTCGTTTCCCCCTCTACCATAGGCCTCCAGCCAGCATTGTGAAGCGTATAAATACAATCTCATCCTCATCCTTAAGCGATAAAGGAGCATCTAGTTCAATAGTTTCCTCGTCACATACAAAAACCCTGTATAAACCATCTTCAAAAGCCTGCATCGCCGTGTTCACGGCATCCTTAATATCCGAAACAGCATCATTATATATGGAACCGAATCCTACTTTGCCTGTCTCGCCTTGTGCCTGAACTTCCTCTCCCGTGAGGAACGGAATCAGCGCAACGCTCTCCTGTTTTTCCCGTAGCTTTTGAACATTCAGGGCAACGGTTGCAGTAATCAAATCTCGCAATGTTTCTGGAGCAGAACTCAGCTCCATTTCCTGTCGTGCGAGTGCTGGCTTGCGCTTTCCCAGACTTTTGACAGTTACAAACAGCTTCATGTCGTTCCCCTTCCTTTTTATTCACGCTTTTGGCCCGTTGTCAGCTGAATTTTTTGACCCATATAAAAACACCGTTAACGAAATCGAAAACGAATGTTTGTTCGTATATTTATTTTAATATGTTCCTCAGCATTACTCCATCGCCCTATATGACCAAAATTCACAGCAGTGTAACACCCTAAAACCTTAGAAACTAAGGCTTTTTACCCTGTTTTCGATAAATTTTATCCATATTAAGGATGGAAAAGAAAAAGACCTGCACAAGGAATTTCATCTGCTCTTCGCAGACTTCATTACCTTATACAGGTCACATTTCATCATAAAACGATGTTTCAAAATATTTATTTAAAATGCTGGAACAACGCTATCCTTGTAATTGTCCTCAAAAAATTTGCGAACTTCCGGTCCAGTCATTCGCTTTGCCAGCTTTTGAATGGCATCGGAATCTGCATTATCCTTGCGCGCTACCAGATTAATGGCAAAGTGTGTATCGTCTTTTTCGGTAATCAGCGCGTCCTTCTTCGGTGTAAGACCGAGCGGCTTGGCATATGCGGGATACATAGCAGCCATGTCCACATCATCCAGTGACCGCGCCAGCATCAACAAATCCACTTCTTTAAACACAAACTTTTTCTTATTCTCAATAATATCAGCCTGTGTAGCATTATAGCCTACGCCTTCTTTAAGCTTGATCAAACCGTTTTGCTCCATCATTACCAAAGAACGTCCTGTGTTGGCCGGGTCATTGGCAATGGCAATAGTCGCACCTTCGGGCAGGTCTTTAACGTTCTTGTATTTTTTGGAGTACGCGCCATAAATGGCGTTATAAATTGGTTTTATTGCTACCAAATCAGACTTGTTGCTTTCATTATATTGTTGCATAAACGGAGCATGCTGAAAGAAGTTAGCATCCACTTCATGGCTTGCCAGTGCGTTGTTCGGTTGGATATTGTCTGACAGCACGACGATTTCCAGATTGACTCCGTCCTGTTTAAGCAGCGGCTTCACGATATCCAGCACATCTGTCATGGGTGGGATTAGTGTTGCTACTTTCAGGGTCACTTCTTTTTGGGAAGTTGCTTCTTTAGACTGTGTTTCTTGAGCAGCCTGCTTTTGACCACCGCATCCGGCAATCAGCAGCATAACCACTGCAAATAGTGTAAGTAATTTCAAGTTCGTTTTCATGTTGTTTTTCCGACTCATTCGATGAGGAACCTCCAAGTAAATTGTGATTGGGAAGATAAAAATGAGTTACAGTACAGCCGCTTCGCGAATGATTTGATCTTACGATCGCTGTTGAAAGGGGATTCTCTCTGATTTATAAAGTAATTTATAGGTTAGAATCCCATTTCAAAGGCGAACGCTGACGCTTCTCCAGAACAATTCTGCCCGCTCCGCTTTTGAGGTACTGTAAAGTCATTTTTATTTCCCATAGTGAGTTGTGCAAGTGTAGCGAAAAGTTACATTTCTGCCCTATCGTTTGTCGATCCGGCGGGATATGGTGCTTCCGGTGAACTGGATCATTTGTACGAAAATAATCATGACGACGATGGTGAACGCCATCAAGCCTGTTTCAAAGCGCTGGTAACCGTAGCGGATGGCAAAATCGCCTACCCCGCCGCCGCCCACAATGCCCATCACCGTGGAGTAGGAGATGAAGCTAATGGTGGACGTAGTCAAACCCAGTACAAGCCCGGAACGGGCTTCCACGTATAGAAATTTAAAAATAAGCTGGAGGGTGGATGCCCCCATAGAAGTAGCGGCTTCAATTACACCCTTGGGTACATCCAGCAGTGATTGCTCCACCAGCCTCGAATAATAGGCGATGGCCACCACTGACAAGGGAACCGTAGCAGCCATCGTGCCCAGTGCCGTGCCCACGACCAGACGTGTAAATGGAATCATAAACACGACGAGCAGCAAAAACGGAAACGATCGGATGACATTGACCAGACTGTTCAGTATGGTGAACAGCAGTCGATTTTCATATTTTTGCCCTTTGCCGCACAAATACAAAATCGTTCCTGCCGGAAGACCTAACAGTACAGCTGCTGCGATAGAAATACCCACCATGATAAACGTCTCTCCGATGGCTTTCCATATCTCTGACTGATACTGCACAATGATGTTCAACATTTCATTCATCAGCTTCACCTGCTTCCGCTGTTGAACCTACCGTAGGGTCCGCTACCCGTTGCGTTGAAAGCAGATGCCCATCCCGCATCTCTGATACGCGGGTACAAATATTGCGTACCACGTCCATATCGTGCGTTACGATCACAATTGTGACCCCCAACTCGCGGTTGATCTCCCATAACACGCCCAGAATATCCGCGGTCGTCTGTGGATCAAGCGCCGAGGTCGGCTCATCACAAAGCAGCACCGCAGGTCGATTTGCCAGCGCTCTAGCAATCGCCACACGTTGCTTCTGGCCTCCGCTCAGTTGTGCTGGATACTGTTCTGCCTTGTCAGCTAAACCGACAAATTGCAGGCATTCACGGACGCGTTCCGCTCTCTCTTTTTTCGGGACGCCCGCCAGCTCCAGCGGCATTGCCACATTTCCACTTACCGTCCGATTGTGAACAAGATGATAGTGTTGAAAAATCATCCCTATGGATCGCCGCGCTTCACGGAGACGTTTTTCCGGCATGCGAGTCAGGTCTTCCCCATTCACAACCACGTTTCCCTCATCCGGCCGTTCCAATACATTCATCAACCGGAGCAACGTAGACTTGCCGGCACCGCTGGCACCTATGATACCGTGAATTTCCCCCTCCTCCACTTGAAGGGACACGGATTGAACCGCATGAAATTGGCCGCTTGAGGTGGTATAATGCTTGCTTACCTGATGCAGCGTAATCATGAAACCTGGCCTCCTGATGATCCATTTCTCCGGGAAAATGTAATAAGCCCGCCAGCCCAGGCGGGTCTGTACGAGCCGTCAATTCCCATTGCATTAATATACCACAGAGCGGAAACCGGGCAAAGCCTTTTGGCAACAATTAACGTACATCCCACACCCCCACATAAGGAAAGCGGATACCGAGTCCCCAAGCCAGCGTAAGCATCACTACAAAATAGAAAATAAATACAATATCTACAGCCGAATAGCCGATCGCATAATAATACGTGCGCTTGGTTTCATTAGCAAAACCCTTGGCTTCCATGGCAATAGCAATTCTCTGCGCACGCCGGATACTTTGAGCGAGCAGCGGAATCGCATACCTGCGAAGCGTGGCATACATATTCCATTTGGACACATGCTGATGTAAACCTCGAATACGATGGGCATGTCTCAATGCCTGGAATTCCTCCAGCATCATTGGCATCAACCGCATGGCTGCCAAAAAGCTGTACGCATACTTCGGAGGAATCTTCCATTGCTGCATCAGCGAATAAAAAAGGTTCACCGGACGAGTCGTTAAACCAAACAGCAATCCTACCGCAGCCATACTCAGCGCACGAAAGCCCAGATGCATGCCCCGGTAAAAGCTTTCCTGCGTAATATGGATCAGGCCCCATGTCCACCAGGTCGTCACCCCTTTACCGAACATCATCATACCTGCTGAGGTTGAAATAAACACCAGGATAAAGGGAGATCCGTACAGCAGCAGCCGCTTCCACGGATGGCCTGACCAGATAAGCAACAGCAGCATAGCACACGCTATATTAAACATGACGTTCGGATCATGAATGACTATAACGACCACAAACAGCAGGGAAAACATAACGAGCTTTAGGCCTGGATTAACACGATGCAGCCATGTTTCATGATGGGGAAAGGACAGGTTCATACCGTAGTTCCCCCTTCTGAATCCGCCATATATCGGTGCAATATCGACGGACAATTTCCGGGTCATGCGTGACCATCACAATTGCTGTGCCTGCCGCTCTAAGCTGCTCCAACATATCCAGCATGACAAAGGTATTACGCGCATCCTGCCCAAAAGTCGGTTCGTCCAGCAGCAGCACTTCCGGCTCACGGATCATAGCCGTAGCAATGCTCAACCGCCTTTTTTGGCCCAACGAAAGCTGATACGGATGACGCTCGTCCAGCCGCTCCAATCCGAACTGTACGAGCATTCGATCAACCCGTTCCCTGCACTGTTCAACGGTAAACAAGCTCTTGGGTAACGAATACTCCAGTTCCTTCCGTACGGTGTGCGCTACAAATTGCAGCTCGGGATTTTGAAACGCGAACCCCATACGCTCTGCCAGTTGTTCCGTACTGCCTGCCTCAACTCCGCGCACGCTATAACGTCCCTGTGTGTGAAGTAAGCGCATCATGGAGAGCAGAAGCGAGCTTTTACCAGCCCCGTTTTCACCGACCACGCCAATCCAGTCGCCAGGCTTCACCTGCGCTTGCTCCACATGAATGACTGAACTTAAACCCCGAAGGCCGCTAAACTGTTCCAGCTCCAGCAAATCAGTTTTAGGTGCCGAGGTGGACGGACGATCGACACGTCCCGCACCATTCTGCTGCGTCACCGATTCACTCCAACGTGGTGAAGACGATTCATTCCATACCCCCGGATACCACACACCGTACTCGGACAATGCCTGCCGATGCATATGAAATACTTCTTCCGCCCTTCCGTCCGCAATGATCTCCCCTTGAGCAGAAAGCACCACAATCCGATCCACATCATGGACAATTTCATTAATTTTATGCTCTACGATCACCAGTGTCTGGTCTACCGAAATGTTGCGAATGGTATCCCATACCTGTGTGGTGCCTTCCTCGTCCAACAAAGCCGTCGGCTCATCCAGAAAAAGCACTTCTGGCTCCATAGCCAGCACAGACGCAATCGCCAGCCGCTGCTTCATTCCCTGTGACATGCTGCCAATGGGCATGTGTATATCATCCGTCGATAGACCAACCTGTACCAGCAGCTCGCGAATACGAGATCGCATCTGTTCCCGGGGAACCTGATTATTTTCCAACACAAAAGCCAGTTCCTCGTCTGCATACGACATACAAAACTGCGTATCGGGATCTTGAAATACAATACCGGAAAGAGCCGGAATTACGGCAGCATCCCATTTCATAGGCACTTCTATCATGCGTGGAATCAGACCACTTAACACTTGAAGTAGCGTTGATTTGCCGCATCCGCTCGGTCCAAGCAGCAGCAGCTTTTCCCCCTTGTGGACAGACAAAGACATATTGTGAAAAAGCAGCTCCTGCTCACCGGGGAATTTCAACCGAAGACGGGTGATCGAAGCCACCACATCTTCGGTTGCCCAACTCATCAATCCAACCCCTTATAATCTTGTTCCGTTGCAGGTCTCAAACTTCGCGTGACCCCGGTTACCTCCAGTGCCTCAGCCAGATAGAACGCGAATACTCCGGCAATCACAATGCTGCCAATCATGCGAAACCCAATATACAAAACATAGTTCCAGGTCGATAGCTGATCAATATACCCATAGCTGAAGTCTAAAATCAGAGAAGCGACAGCCGCCCCGGCCGCAGCTAGTGAAGTGACCCACAGGTTTGCGTTCCGATACAGAAAAGCCGCAAAGAACAGCTCTGCTCCCAAGCCTTGGATCAGGCCATAGTACAAGGTGGACATTCCCCATTCGCTTCCCAAAAAAGCACTGACCGTTGCCGCTGCCACTTCTGCCAAAATCGCAACCCCCGGCTTGCGAATGATGAGATAAGCAAACGTGCCTGCCATAAACCACATGCCATACATCAGTTGCTCGGCGTGCAGACCGAATGGTTTCATCAAATCATAGGCAGGCCCCCATATTTTATAGACCAACCCGAACACAACAGATATCACAATCGTGACCAAAATATCTGTCAGCTTCAACCCTTTGGACGCTCTTACAGCAGTATTCATTATGATATGCTCCCCTTTTTCATTAAAATCGGCCTCATGGCCATAAAAAAAGCTTGTCTGGAGCTGAATCTCCAGGCAAGCTTTATGCGCAGTAAAAGGTGAAGCACCATACAAAACATCATTCGTCGATATGCCTTATATAACCAGTAGACTAAACTACTGCACTGATACCAAGCCAAAGTCAGGGTCAAAGCAAAATGCTCCATGGATGTAAGTAGCATTTTGCAGTCCCGCAGGCGTATAGCTTGATTATAGGACATACATTGAATCTACGACAACCGCAAAACAAGCGGCATTCCTGTATAGTGTTCTAAGTTTCTCTACGCTGGCATTACCCAGATCAGATTTCACGGTCAGTGGCAAGGGCCACCCTCTCAGCCTGACTTTCTCAAGCTCCCGACAATGCTTTTTAATTCACTATAATATATACCTTATCTATGGCTTTGACAATCCTATAATCTGAAGAAACGTTTGGCCGTCTCCGTCGTCGCGATTTCGATCTCCATCATGCTTCGGCCTGTACATTCGGCAACCGTAGCAGCAATGTGAGCGAGATAAATCGGCTCATTACGCCCTTCTTTCGGCTTCACGGGCAGATTACGCGGGGTCAAAAATGGAGCATCCGTTTCAATCATCAGGCGGTCCAAAGGAATATCCCTGACCAGTTCACGCAGATGCTTGCCGCGCCGTTCGTCGCAAATCCAGCCGGTAATACCGATATACAGTCCCATTTCTACATACGTATGCAATTCCTGTGCAGTGCCGGTAAAACAATGCACCACCGCTTTATCGACAAGCCCTTGATGCTCCCGCAGCATAGCGACAAAATCCTCATGCGCATCTCGTTCATGCAGAAATAACGGCATATTCAGCTCACCCGCCAGTTGGATTTGCTCCCCAAACCATCGGCGCTGCACATCACGCGGAGAAAAATCACGGTTATAGTCCAGTCCGCATTCCCCTATGGATACGACCTGCGGCTGACCCGCCAACTGGCGGAGCTGCTGAATCGTATCCGCATTGCAGTCTTTGGCATCATGGGGATGCACGCCAGCCGTCGCATACAGCTTGCCCGGATAACGTGCTGCATACTGAGAAGCCTCCCGACTGCTGCGGAGACTGGTCCCGGTAATAATCAGCGGTGAAATCCCTACGGCTGCCGCTCTCTCTACGACCTGCTCCCGATCGGCATGAAACGAACGGTGCATCAAATTCACACCAATATCAATCAACGGTGTACCCATACCCATCTAAATCCCTCCTTTGTTAACTACAATCTCGGATCAATCGGTTCCGATTCCAGCGACAGCGCCGCAAGCACGCATTCATGAATACGCTCCACTGTATCCTTGCGTACGAAACGTTCCACGCCTTCCATACCAAGCGCTCCCTCCATCAAGGCATGCCGCTCCTTTTTACGGGTTCGTCGCTGCTTCAGGCGCTTTAAATTCTCAGGCGCAAGATAATCCATGCCGTAAATGATGTGCAAATACTTGCGGCCTCTCACCTTGAGTGCAGGCTGAATCATCATGTCCTGGTGTTTCATCAAAAAGCATTCTGGCTTGATCACAATGCCCTCATGACCATCCTCTGTCATCTCGCTCCACCAGCGAATGACCTCTTCCTCGCTTGCCTCGTCCGTGATAACCCGATACTCTGTCTCCATAAACAGGGAAGACAGCCCGGCCAGCTCCCGGTTTTGCTCCATATGCCAAATGTGAGAATGGTCGAAAAAAGTCCTTTCGCTGTGTGCCAGCGTATGAAACGGTGCAATGCGAATTTCATCCAAACCGTCCACATCCCAGCAATATTTTTGAAAAGCCTCTTGAAACGTTACGGCATTCGCATATTTCCGTTCTATTTCCTCCAACCAGTCTTCAACCTCCCGACCTGCAACCTTTGCCTGCTTCAGCTTGTCTACCAGCTTACTGCGATCCAGCAGAGCTGCTTCACCCACATGCGCATACTGTGAAGCAATCAGTTCCCGAGCCTTGAGATTCCACGGTACAATTTCCGCATCCAGCAAAACAAACTCCGTTCGATTCCGTTCAAAATACCCGTTGGTCCGAAGATCCTCATTCAGCTTCTTCAACACCTGCTTCCCGATGCTCGGTTCAAAGAAAACCCTCCCGCTCCGACTGTAGATCGTGCCCAATGTCGGGTAGCCTACATATTCAACAGCGGCCTGTTCGTTTTTGAATAATAGCAAAATCGCCCGGCTACCCATATGCTTTTTCTCTGCCACCATCGTTTGTACTCCTAGCCCACGATAATAAGCCAGCGCCTCACGCGGATGCTCCAGATACCCTTCCTCTGCAGACACCGTTGGAGCAGGACTCATCGTCGGTGGAATATACACCAGCTCCTCCATGGGTATAGTCACATGTGACACGGTATCTATAGCGGATTTGATCCATTCTCCTTGTACGCGCACTTCGCCATACGATTCCGTCAGCACACTGTAACCAGCGATTAGTTTGCGTAAATTCGGAGGGGAAAACCGTTTTCTCTGCCACCGGACAAGTGGGCTATCGGGATCATTCGCATAGTTCTCATGTGCCGGAACGCTGACAAATTCCTTTTCCGGATAACGATAAGCGGTCAGCATACCGCCAAACACCACACCCTGATCAATATTCACCGTCTGGTTCACAAGGGTAGGCTGCGGTCTCGGATCATGTCCCCATACCACTATTTCTCCCGATTCATGGTCTACGAACCAATCTTTGCGGATCGGTTTTCCGTTCGCATCCTGCCCTTCCGTATCTCCATAACGGCAATAATCTGAAATACGTGCCGACTGTTTGCCAATAAAATGATCCTTAATCCCGGCATGAGCCACGACCACATGTCGCAACCCATTTCTGCCAAAAATAAGATGAGAGGGTGCATTCAGCAGAAAATCCCTCAGCTCGCTTCTAAGCTGTTCTGCCGCTGCCTTGCCCGCTTTTTGTTCATATTGGACCAGTTCCTCTGCAAATCGTTCATCTCCATGACTGAGAGTAACCTTTCTCCCATCGAGGTAACGGCCGATTTTCCAGCCATGATTGCTGTCAATCATATACGCTAGTCCGGCATCCACGTGTTTTTTCCAGAACTGCATCGCTTGTAACGATTCCGGACCACGGCTCATCACATCCCCGACAGATACCAGTCTTCTGCCTTCTGGATGATGGTATAGTCCTTCTGTATCTTCCGTATATCCAAGCTTGTCTATCACTTCCAGCATCTCATGGTAGCACCCATGGATGTCACCAATGATGTCAATACCTGCACCAATGTCATGAAACAGTGGATCAGCACGGCGTACAAAGTTCATTTCTTCTACATCCTTGAGGACATAACAAGCGTTAAAGCCTTCCTCACGGATACCGCGCAGGTTCCGTTTTAACAGCTGTGCCTGCTGCTTGACCCGTTGGCGGCCACGCGGATGCTCCCTACCTGAATCACGTTCCAGCAGCACAGATTCGGGTACATCCAGCACCAAGGCCATAACAGGAACATGAGCCTTGGCTGCCAGCTGTACATATTTTTGACGGTCCTCAGCATACAAATGGGTGGCATCGACAACCGTCAGCTTATTCAGGCGACAGCGCATGGCCAGAATGGTATCCATCGCCTCAAACGCCTTGGCCGACATCTGCTGATACTCATAGAACAGCACGTCCGACTCCAGCCTTGGAAGTCCACGCCAGTCTATAAATTCTGTATCTCCGACCAGCTTGCGAAAATGATCCGAGGATACAACTTCCGTCTCCAGCAAAATCCCTTCGCTCACCAGCCTGTCCAATAAAGTGGTTTTACCACTGTTGGAGGCACCCACCAACACAACCAGTCCAGCATGCGGTAAATCAATCGTACGTTTGGATGAAATGCTCATGCTTCCTTCTCCTCCTTTCTGCACGTAAATACAGCCATTTGGGTCGGTTGTCCAAAGCCTTCGACCTCTTCCCCGATCCCCTTTAGCGCTAACGAATAAGGAGCTTCGACAATCCATTGCTCGCATCGTTCCTGAAACTCGCTTCTACTCCATTCAAAACGGTGATCGCCATGCCGCAGCTCTTGCTGATTCATACGATATACTTCATTATATTCACGATTGGGAGTCGTCACGATCAGCACACCCGGCTGATACTCCGCTACAATCGTTTCCATTACCCGGTTTATTCGATGCTCATCCACATGCTCAATGACCTCACACAGGATCATCACATCTTTGCCCCGCAATTGTTCATCATAATAAAAGAGAGAGCCCGTCACTGGTGTAGGACTGATCGCGTCGGCATGCCGTTCCAACTTGGCAAAACGCTCCATGGCTCTCACCTGTGCATACGCAGACGGCTCCACCGCCCAAATCTCTTCAATGCCCGTCATTCGGGCCATCCGAGCCGAAAGCTTCCCTTCCCCTGAACCAAAATCTACAATTTTCTGTCTTCGGGGCAGCTTGCGAATCACGTCCATAATGGTTTGATACCGCAGCTCATTCAGCCGTACTGCAGGCTGTGGCTTCACTTCCTCCTGTGACTGTTCTTGCTGCTGAACCTGTTCGTGCCCATGCTTTTGATCTTGGTTAGCATGTTTTTCAGTATGTGTTTCATCACAATCAGACTGCTCAAATTGCTCAATCAGATTCGTAAAACGAAGCGTGCGTCGAATGATCAGCTCGCGCAGCGGATGCTCTTGCAGCCAGCCTTCACCATAACGTCTCAGCTTGTCAAACTCTTCTTTACTAATGTAGTAGTGCTTATAATTATCCAACACCGGAATCAACAGCAATAACTGACGCAACGCATACTGCACCGTCTGATAACCACTTAACGTGATATATCTAACGGTGCTTCGATTCTTCAGCTGAAAAGAATAATCGGCTTCCCCT
Organism: Paenibacillus sp. TY11; assembly: GCF_059772165.1. Lineage (NCBI taxonomy): Bacteria > Bacillati > Bacillota > Bacilli > Caryophanales > Paenibacillaceae > Paenibacillus > Paenibacillus sp. TY11. The sequence goes on from NZ_JCBAIQ010000030.1 coordinate 27,294, forward strand.
CGTTCTATGGCCACTTGATAGCCCAGCGGAGCAAATAGTCCCTCCATCACAGAATCCGGCAAATCCGAAGCAACGGGTCCAAACGATAACTCCAGCGCAAAAGGGTGCGTCACCCATTCTGCATAGTCTTCCTTGGGTTTGCCGTTCAAGGCCGTGCCGAGCGCGCCACGAATATAGGTGCAAAATAAGCTGCTGGTCACAAACTCCCGGTCATTAATATATTGTGTAATGTCATAGCTGTCCGGACTGTTTTTGACCAGATCAATCGAATCTGGCGAAGCATGAATGACGATTTCAGCCTCTTCCTCGGTAAAAACGGTGTATACCATGCGTACACGTGCGCCTTTTTCCGTGCGATCATACGTATTGTAAGGGTTCTTAGCAAGCAAATGCGAAATCATCCCTGCATTTGTTCCGGTTGCTTTTAGCGTGATGTGCATACTCCTCTTCTCCTTCCCAGCTTATGCTTTCCATACTTCATTCACCGCAGCGCGGAACAAATCATCCAATTGCTGATCACGTCCACTCTCCATATGCTGAAGCAAGGGCGCTTTTTGTTCAAAATAAGCAATTTGCTGCTGGATAAAATCATTCACCACCGAAAGCTGTGGCTCAATATCCAGTTCCTCGCCCGCTTTTTTACGTTGCAGCAAATGTCCGATCACGTGATAAAGTTCTGTATCTGCCGGAATTAATTCCTCTAGCAAGTCTACGAATTCCATCGGAGGCATGCTATTGTAACGTTCAATCCAGCCACAGGCCAGCAGCGGGCGCAGCACGTAAAAATACTTTTTAATCTTCACCTGTTCTCCTTGCAAATAATCCCGATAGTTTCCCCGCGCCATATTCAGATAGTGGTACATACAGGACTTCGGAGAGAAGGTTAACGGCGATATAGCGCGAATCTGATCAGCCACTGAATACTGCTCCAGATAGGGAATCGGAGATTGCAGCCATTCCAGCAAAGGTGGATTGGACTTGCGAAACAAATGGAGTGCCTTTTTCAAATCCCAGCCGTTCATGTCCAGCAAATCGCTGATTGGCCGCTCAATCACATCCCGCTTATCAAAAATAGACAAATACCATTCCACGGGTCTTACATAGATAAATCGCACATCATAGTCACTGTCCTGTGAAGGAAAACCCCATGCCCGACTGCCTGATTCACAGGCGTATACAATGCGCACCTGCTCCTCCTGCTCCAAAGCGCGCAGCTCACGCAAAATCGTTTCGCGCATTTCCGGTTTAATGAAACCCTGCTCATGCTTCATATCTGCCATGCTGTTCCCTCCCTAATCATTTAAAGTATTTCCCGAATCTGTTCTCTAATCGACTCCTCCGTTTCATCTGCCGATAAGCGGCGAAGGCGCTCTGTCGTTTCCTCTCCCCACATCTCAGAAGGCCATACCTTGAGTACATGAAGCGCTGCACACCGATTGGAGGTCACTGAACTCCAAAGTCCGGCAGCAACTAACGGTTGTCCCAATCCTTCGTAAGAAGACAATATTTGCAACAGCATACCCAGACATTGATGGGCTTCATACTCCGGTCCAAAGCCAGGCAAGTCAGCAGGGCCGGAAGCAATCTCTCCCAAAGGCAAGTGCTTTTCTGCAAAAGCCACCAGCTTACCAATCCGCTGTTCATCCTCTGTCTTGATTAGTTCAAAGTACAAAGTAGGTTTGACTCGGTATTTGCTTAATTGATCAAATAGCACGGGCCATACATCTAGTGATAGCATTCGAGCTACGCGAATGGCATAGTGGAGATGAGGTGAATCTGCATGTTGTAACTCCTGCTCTACTAGCTTCACCCACTGCGGATCGTTCATCATCTGCTGGCAAAGCGATCCGTAACGTTGACGCAGTTCCGGTGTCCATTCATGCTCATAACGTGCCTCCCATGAATCGTCCTCTTCATCCAGGAAGTCTGCAATATCCATGATCATCGTAAAATGCTTCACAGTAGTACACATGGTCTTGGCGTGACGAAGGTAGTTACCAATGACCATAGCGGCATGCTCATAATCATCTATACTTTCCGCAGGCCCGCCTGCTGCCAGCAAAGCCGAAAGAATGTCGCCTGCTCCATCAAACAACTCCTGATCAATGTGCGGTGCTGCCATGGCTGTGTGCAGCTCCCCTTTACGAGCGCACTCATAAGCAAGGTACTCATACATGACCTCATTGCGGAATCCTTCGCGCAATAGCCAATCACGTATTTCCTGACGCGTAGGCTCCAGCCGTTCCACTACGTGAATACGTCCCCATCCATGTACCTGACGTGCTAACGTATACAACTGTTCATTGGCCTGCTCCGAAATATTACAGATTGCTACAGCCGCATATAGCGTGAATTCATCATGCTTCGCTAGCGTTAAAATAAGCTTGTGGTGCTGCTCTGTCTCCAGCAATCCAAGCAACGCAATACCGATCTTCACCACATTGCGATGTGCTCCGTGTTCAGCCAGCCAACGCGCTTCCTCATACAATCGATCCGGCTGAATTGCTGGATGCTGGCGCACCGCATCCAGCAACGGATCAATCAGGCTGAGCGCATTTTCCTCCATCAAGCGTACATACGTCTCCCGTCTCGTCTTCATCCCTGGCTTACGACATTGTCTGGACAACAACTGCGCCAGATCCTTGATTTTGTCGGCCTCTCCATCTTCTCCGACGCCATGATGCCCGAATGCTCCATCCAACCCTCCTGCCACCCAACGCATCGTGTGACCTGCCCAGTATTCTTCATCATCCGGCAAATGATCATCAGTCAGCCTGCCCTGAGTGTCCAGTCCCTGCATAATCGTTTCATAAATCGAAAGTTTGCCTACCCATGGATATAACTCTTCATTTTTGCGTCGTCCAAACATGTTGCATCACCCTTCTGTTATGTATTGCTTCTTACTCATCGTGCTACCTTGTATCCCTATGATCCTTTATTTTGAAAGTCGTGAACATGGTGAAAGTATTACAAAGAAGAATAAATTCCCTTTTTCCTGCATCTCTTCCCTGTTAGAATAAAGGGATACTTGTTTTCGGAGAACGGCTACAGAAACGGGGAATCCATCATGGCGAGAGAGAGTTTTGATAAAGAAATTCAATTCCTGCGCATGCTCACACTGACTAGCGGCGCTTATAATCGGCAGCAATTTGCAGACAGACTTGGCATTTCGGTGCATACCTTTGATAAAACGATCCGGCGTCTCAAGGAAATTGTCCAATCCGTACAGCAGCAGTTGCCTGCGGAGCAGGGACATGATTTTAATGAGATGCTGCGCTTTAATTATTACGAATCCGCTGATCCATTACTGCTATTCCTGTTTCGGGCCAAATCGCTCAAGGAATCGGAAAGCGTCCGCTTATCTCTTCTGCTGACAGCGCTACAGTCACAGCCTCTGACCACCATGGAGCTGCTGGATGCCTGCTGCGACGGGCTGCCTGCCGACAGTGCGCTGCCGGATGAGAAAACGATCCGTTCCGATCTGAAATATCTCGTCGAAGTCGGCGTGGTACGCAAGGAGCCCGGCGGCAGACCTTACCACTATGCTGTCCGCAATGATCTGGTTACAGGACTGACGGACGAGGAATTACTGGATTTATATGATTTTGTAGACATTATGGCCAACACCCAGCTTCCCTCTGTTCAGGGATATCTGTTGCGAGATCATCTTAAAAAAGCCATGCGCCGTCAAGCTGGAGATCGGGATATGGCAGAACCTTTTTTATATAAATACCACTATTATTCACGCATTCTGGACGAAGCCCATATTCATCCGCTTCTGCATGCCATTCGGCAACGTCGCTGTGTAACTTTTTTATATTTTTCGACATCCAAACGAAGCATGTACGGGTCACAGAACACAAACCCGCTGTTTGAAAAAGAGACCGAAGGCCGTGAACACACCATTCTCCCCTTGCAAGTTATCTATGATCATCAATACGGACGTTGGTATGTGCTCGGTCACGTAGGCGGCAAAGGAATCATGAAGTTTCGTATGGAGGGTATGACTCAATTAGTAGAGGGCAAACCTGTCCCAGAGCAACTTTATGCTGACCTTCTAGCGGTGTTGGAAGAAAAAATGCGGTACAGCTGGCTTGTTGATACCGGTCGCCCCGTGAAGGTACGGGTACGTTTTTTTAATCCTGAGGGCGCGAAGCGCAACTTTATTCGGGAACGTGTGCTGTCACAGGGACAGTGGGGTACGATTACGGAGGAAGAAGGTGAATCCTTTATCTATGAAATCACAGTGAATGGAATTACCGAGATTAAACCGTGGATTCGCAGCTTCGGATCAAGCTGTGAGGTGTTGGATCCCCAGCGGCTGCGTAAGGAATTCAGACAGGAATGGAAGGAGCTGCAAGCCTATTATGAGCCTGTTCGAGAAAATATTTAACTACCAGATCGTCTCTCGGCTGGATGAATCGGGCGCTTTTGCTACCACATCGCAGGAAAGAGTCTGGCTCCAATCTATGCTGACAGACTCGGCAGCTATAGAGGCTTTTACCCCGTCTACACTTGATAAGCTTCGGCAGATGCTCGCAGATGACGAGCCTCTGGAGGCCGATGGCAGTTTGCGGGAAAAAGCAGGTATCCCTGCTGTCTCGGTGTATCATCCACTCTTGCGTGAATTGCGTCCCATTCTGCGGTCCCGTTCAGGCATCTATATGACCTACAAACTGCGCAACGGACGCATGCATGAACGGATGTCCGGTTTTCCATATAAGCTGGAGTTTTCCATGGTCAAAAAAGAATGGAGCCTGCTGTGGTATAACCGCAGACACCGCGCGCTCATGTCTACCAAGCTGTCTAACATCGTGAACGTCACGGAAAATGAGCTTTTACCTGAAGAGGCTGAAAAATTCACCCAACGTATACTAGGTATATTGGAGTCGCGCAAAGAGCAGGGCATTATCGAAATTATTCCTGTATACAACGGGGAAATGTCTCGTATTTTATATGCTTTTTCCTGCTTTGAAAAAGAGGTCGAATATGTTCAGGAAGCAGATACCTATCGTATTACGCTCACTTTTCAGGCAGACGAATGTGAATATGTGTTATCCAAAATCCGTTTCCTCGGCAAACGTGTCAAGGTCGTACAAGGCTCCCGGCTGATTTCACGAATGAAGGAGACAACGGCCAAGGCCCTCGCAAGATACGAAGAGGAATAGCTGCTGAGGAAATATAGGATGCATCCACGTAAAAAGGCCCTCCCTGTCCGTTCATTAGACAATGGGCAGGCCTATTAAACCACGATTCGTATAACAAATACACTTACATACACATAGGCCTGCTGTAACAAACTGTCCGCGGTACGAGTTACGGCAAGGCTTGTCCGCGCGCACTTACATACAGTTCATACCATTCCTCACGGGTCATCAGCTCGCTCTGGCGTTCCGCATCCTGACATGCCTTGATTCGTTCAGGATTGGCGCTGCCAATGACGGGCTGAATCCGTGCCGGATGCTTCATAAGCCAGCCAAGGACGATCGCTTCACGTGTCGTTTCCTTTTCAGAAGCCAGCTTCTGCACCAGCTCTGCCGTCTTAATGACATGCTCCGGCTCCCCTTCCAAAGAACCTCCGCTAAAACGTCCCTGCGCCAGCGGTCCCCATGCTTGGAGCTGAATATCCTCCGTTTGGCAATATTCCAGCAAACCTTCACCAAAATGTACATTCGTCCCCGCCTGCTGGTTCACATGCACTGTCTGATCTACAAAATGCAGATGCGCCAAGCTCATCTCCAGCTGATTAGCGATCAGTGGCTCCGTCAGGCTACGCTCCAGAAACCGAATTTGGCTTACATTCATATTGGAAACGCCAAAATGCCGTACTTTGCCGGATGCCTTAAGCTCGCTGAACGCCTTCGCTACTTCTTCCGGCTCTACCAGCGGATCGGGGCGATGCAGCAGCAGGATGTCCAAATATTCGGTACCCAGGCGCTTCAGGATACCGTCCACGGACTCCATAATATGAGCATATGAGAAATCAAAACGACCCGGAAGCGTACCATCCGGCAGAAAAATGCCGCATTTGGACTGAATTACGATTTGTTCACGCAAGCCGGGCTGACCCTTTAAAACCCGACCGAAAATTTCTTCCGCTTTCCCCATACGATAGATATCCGCATGATCGAACATCGTAATCCCAATGGATTGTGCAGCTTCTACAGCTCTTTCCGCTTCAATGACATGCTCCTGCGTAAACGGTACATGGCTCCATTCTCCACCAAAAGGCATGCAACCGAGCGCCAGACGACTATCGGAGATTCCACGTTTCTGTAAAGGCATAATCTTCATGCTGCTCCTCCTTCAATCCTCAAAATATTCCCTGCTTCATCAACATATGAATAGCCCGTGAAACCGCTATCACACACCTATTTTACCACTTACTTATTGGGCGTGTATCACTTTGGTCCCCATTCGCATCTTTTTTATCCGAATATCCCCATGCTCAGATAACGCTCTCCGGTATCCGGGGCAATGCAAAGCACCCGTTTGCCTGCCCCCAAACGCCGGGCTTCCTGAATGGCCGTCCATATCGTAGCTCCGCTGGAGGGGCCAACGAGAATCCCTTCCTGGGCAGCAATCGCCCGTGTCATTGCAATCGCATCCTCATCCGAAACCTGCACGATTTCGTCATAAACCTTCGTATTCAGCACGGTGGGAACAAAGCCTGGACTGGTCCCAACCAGCTTATGCGGACCGGGTTTTCCCCCGGACAGCACGGGCGAACCCTTTGGCTCGACTACAACAATCCGCAGATCCGGCAAATGCTGGCGCAGCACTTCACCCGTTCCCGTAATGGTACCGCCCGTTCCCGAAGAAGCGACGAACACATCCAGCTTCCCTTCCGTCTGCTCTAAAATTTCAAGTGCCGTCGTCGTACGGTGGATATCCGGATTTGCCTCATTTTCAAATTGATGCGGGATAAAGCTCCCTTCAATTTCAGCCCCCAGTTCGAGTGCCTTGCGAATCGCTCCTGGCATCCGTTCTTCCGCTGGTGTCAGTACGACCTCAGCCCCGTAGGCTTTCAAAATATTGATCCGTTCCTTCGTCATATTCGAAGGCATCACCAAAATCGCGCGGTAGCCTCGGGCTGCCGCATTCATCGCAAGACCGATTCCCGTGTTGCCACTGGTCGGTTCAATAATGGTGCCTCCTGGCTTCAGATGCCCCGCCTTTTCCGCCTCGGCAATCAGGTTGCCCGCCGCCCGATCCTTAACACTGCCGCTTGGATTAAAATACTCCAGCTTCACATATACTTCTGCATCTTGCGGCCCTGTGAGCCGTTGGAGCCGTACACAAGGCGTATCTCCAATTAAATCCGTAATACTATGTACCACTTTAAGTGTCATCGTTATATCCTCCTTGGATCGTTCCCTACATCGTCATTTTCGATCTTAATATCATACTACCAAAATAACATACTTAGCTCCTTCCTGCCGCTTTTGTAAATTGCATAAATCTTATCAAATTAGTATGTAAAATTTTTGCAAATGAGTCGCCAGATATCGTCTGTAGTGATATACTCGCATTACTATTTTTTCAGGAGGATACAAGAAACTTATGAGTACTCAAGAAAATATGACAGCTAATCGCTTCCCCCCCTCCTTGCTATGGTTGACCCTTGGTGCCTTCGCCATCGGTATGACCGAATTCGTCATTATGGGACTTCTGCCTAATGTAGCCCATGATCTTCATGTTACGATTCCGCAAGCCGGGCAGTTAATCACCAGTTACGCGCTTGGTGTCGCCATTGGCGCACCTGTGCTTACCGTATTAACCCACAAGGTACCGCAGAAAAAGCTGCTATGCTTGCTAATGACCATATTCATTTTAGGCAATCTATTTTCCGTCATTGCTCCCAACTACGAACTTCTCATTGCAGCCCGTATGGCTACTGCGTTATCACACGGAACCTTTTTGGGAGCCGGTTCCCTGATCGCCGCCCGATTGGTTCGTCCTGATAAGCGGGCAGGTGCTATTTCTATGGTGCTGACCGGATTGACCGTCGCGAACATTATAGGCGTGCCCTTTGGTACCTTTATCGGACAACAGCTCGGATGGCGCGCTTCCTTTGGAGCCATTGTTGTGATCGGCTTGATTTCTCTCTTTGGTATCATTCGATACATTCCGGTGATTCATCAGGACAAGCCTTCCAGTCTTAAACAAGAAGTCAAAAGTCTGTTTAATCCAAAAGTACTGCTGATGCTGCTCACAGGTGCAGTTGGCTGTGGTAGCCTGTTCTCTGTCTTTACGTACATTACGCCTTTGCTTACTGACATTAGCGGCTTTGCCGAACATAGCATTACCTGGATTCTCGTCCTGTTTGGCCTGGGCGTAACGATCGGCAACATCGTTGGCGGCAAGCTCGCAGATTGGAAACTGCTGCCGTCCTTGATCGCAAACTATGCTGTACTGGCTATTATTTTGGCTATTCTGACGTTTACGCTTCAAAGCCAGGTACTGGCCGTCATCACCGTCTTCATCTGGGGCATTGCCGCGTTCGGCATCATGCCGGGTATTCAGGTTCGCATCATGAATCTGGCCTATGAAGCTCCTTTGCTTGCCTCCACCTCCAGCCATTCCGCATTGAATCTGGGTAACGCAGGCGGCGCTTTTATCGGGGGAGTCGTTATTAATCAAATGGGGCTGGCCGCCATTCCATGGGTCGCATCTCTAATCACTGTCGGCGGCCTGCTACTCATGCTGGTCAGCTACATTATCGATCGCAAAACAGCTCATACTGAAGCTATAGCGAAGATACAGTCATAGAAAAAGGGACTTTCGTTCATTTGAGCGAAAGTCCCTTTTTTATGTTTAAAATCCACACACTCTGCCTCGTCATTTAGCTTAACCATTGATCAAAAAAGTCCCGATAGCCCTGCTTCATCACCTGACTCGAAAACTGCTCCATTGCGTATGCCTGATTTTCTTTAGAAACCCGGCGCGGTGAGGCGGCAGCCATATTGACCAACTCGAACCAGTTATTCTCATTCCCTGAAAAAGAATGCGTAGAGCTGATATGTCCGTAGCAAGGATGCTCTGGCTTCACGACGATTTTACCCATAGCCAGCGCTTCGGTCAGCGGCATCGCGAACGTGTCGAATTTGGAGCAGCTCCAATACACCTTCGCTGTGTTCATCAGTGCAAACACCTCATCTTGCGTCAACGCAAATTGAAGTTTTACATTGTCTGGGATGTCGTACTTCTTCATGCTTTCCTTGTAGCGTTCACCGCCAAACACCATATAGACATCCTTATCAGGATTATGCCTCGCATACTCCAGCACCAGATCAGGCCGCCGATTCTCCTCATCTCTACCAATCCACATCACCCGGTTCTCTACGACTTGTGAGGGATCAAAATGTTTTTCCACCAGCCGCTCATTAAATCCGATCGGGATGACTGTCACATCGGTTACGCCAAACTTGGAGGCCATCTCCTGCTTGAGAAAAGCAGTCTGCACAATAGCCTTGTCCACGATCTGATAAAAAGGCTTCATCATCTCATAGCCTGTAAGCGCCGGATCAGGAAAACTGTGCGGAAAAAGCACGCTGTTTTTAAAAAACATGTTCAAATAGGTAAAGCCGGATACCGTATAAATAACGTGCTCAATCTGCTGCTCATGGAGTTGGTCCAGTACGACGTCATAATTGACCAGGTCGCCCTTTTCGTGCTCATAGCCCGGAAGCCAATCATGGCTGCTCACATGGCGCTCCGGTGATACAAATACAATGTCCACCCCCAATTCCAACCCAATCTGCTTCAAACGTTCTGCAAAAATACGAGGACCCTGCGCTTCAGCAAATTGTATTTTTCTCATGACCAAACCGACTTTTTTCATGGATTTCCCCACCTTCTTTTGCTAACTAAATACAGCCTATGTCTTAAGCCACTATTTACATGGTTGGGCTTGTCCCCAGTCCATCATCGCTGCACATTGGTTCAAACAGGCTAACGTTTCATCCAACTGGGCCTCTAATTGCTCTTTTGACCATTTGTCACCGTTTCTATGCAGGTCCGTTCCAATCCTTTGCAAATCACTTGTGATTAACAACAGCATCCAGAGCGAAAATACCACAGCAAACATGCCATATTCCAGCATAAATGCCGTTCGATCCACTCTTATCCCCAACAGCTCCAGCTGCTCCACATAGGTGTCCAGCATACGAATACGCAATTCGGGCGTCATGCGTCGGGGAAACAACGGATGGGACATGTCGATCAGGTGATATACATCCCAAAGCGGTGTGTTCAGATGAGCATGCTCCCAATCCAGAACCATAAGCCGTTCCCCACTCAGCGCATAGTTACCCGGATGAAGATCACCATGAGACAGTACAAGCTGCTGTGAAAAAGATAGATGCTCCAGCTGTACATAAATACGCTGCATCTGTTGCTTAGAAAATCCTAGTGAGCTGCAAAGCTTTAACACATCAGGCTTGCGCGTGTACAACTCGGAAACCATTTCCTGAATGAGTGGCTTCGGTCCCCGCAGTGGCATCCCAGCAAAACGATCCGGCGGCAAAGCATGCCACCGTGCAACAAGTCCAACAGCTCGCAATAGGGTTTCGTCTGCGTGTAGATGATGTAACGGACCAAGGTCCTCAAAAACCATCCATTCTCCTCCGCCATCCGCGCCTGCATCAGAACAGGCTAGCAATCGGGGATAGATCGGTGATAACGCAGGAAGTACATGCTCATACACCCATCTCTCCCGCCCCTTCTGATCATCGTTGGTTAGCGGTTTGAATATATAACTTTCAGAGGATGACACGTAAAAACGTTCCACATGCCGGCCATTCGTACCTGTATATAAAATTTCACGATTCCGTACCAGCATATCATTCAAAGTACCGTCAGCATTCACATATTGATGAAATAGATTCATAGCTACCCAACTTTTTTGTATAAAATGTAATAGCACGATCATATCATAGTCCTCGTTCCGAACGAAGCCCGGATCATCTTTGGGTACCTCAATGTACCAAAAAAGGAGCTGTCCAATCAGATCATACGACCTGTTGGACAGCCCCTTATCATATCCGTACTCCTATCCTATACCGATTAATATTGAGTATTGCCGGACTCGCTCGTATTACTGGATTTAAAGCCTTTGAACAATTGTTTCACATTGTGATAACGAGTGTTTGTAATTTTAGCTTTGCTGTTAGGACCGTCCGATCTCAGGATCGAATCCTTTACATTGGAAATATCCGAGTTATCCAAAGTCATATTCACTCTGAAGGTAGAGCCGCCCAGCTGGCGAACCAGTTTTCCGATATCATCGGCTCTAAAGTTTTTAATGTTAATCGTGCCCTCTGCATTGATTTGGAAAACTTTATCATACGCATGGAACGCTCCACCGCCCGTAATGTTTACCGTGCCTGGTTCTTTAAGCGTCAAGGCATCTTCACCTACATCCTCCCACGTTACGTTGGAAATAGTTCCGTTGCCATAAACATGCACACCGTCCGCCGCAGGTGCAGCGATGATTACATTTTTCAAAACCGCATTATTTTCAAGCTTGAAAATAGGCTTTTGAGCCTCTTTCTGGCTTCCGTCACCCAAGGTTTTGGGATCAGCGACTACCGTCTTCCCTTTACCATCATAAGGTTGTCCAGCTTTTACAATTATGGTCTCATGAATGACTTCTGGAGCTGCATGAGCAGAATAATTGCCGACAAATAAAGCGACCAACATACCTGATAAAGCGATACTCATTCCCTTTTTCAATACTTTAGCTGTGTTTGTGTTCATTTCAATTCATCCCTCTCGCAGATAGTTTTTTATTCCTGTCTCACAATTCTTCGTTGACTAGAGCGCGTAGACCGTATCACCACCTTCGTTCAATGAACCCATTGACCGATACACGTCTGTGAAAGATATATTATTATTTGCATATGTATACTTGGTATTTGGTTCAAAATTATCGAATCGCATAAATTAATCAAACACAAATTGTAAATACAGCGATTACATTTACAATTTGTATAACTCTATTATAATCATACTTCCAGTAATTTCAATATATTTTTCGGCAAAATATGTCCTTTTTTTCAATTAAGTACACAATATTGCCTTTTTTATGCTTGTACAAGTTGATTTTTCGTCAAATTATGCATCTATTAATTTCATGATCTAGTCTCGCTTGCATGCTCTACATCACCAAAATGGTAATCAGAACCTCTTTCGTCCTATACCTCGTTTTTGATGTGATCTATACTATTGAATGACACGTTTGATGAACGTATAATGTATTTAGTGCTTTGAAGCGTTACATCTCAACATTACTGGTGAGAAAAGAGTGGTTATGGTGCAAAACAATAGTGAGATTCCATTAAAAGAACAAAATATTGTGCTCATCGGCTTTATGGGCGTAGGCAAAACAACGATCGGTTCCCATCTAGCGCGCAAGCTATATCGAGATTTCGTGGATATTGACCAGGAGATTGAACAAGAGTACAACATGCCAACAACAGAGATTTTCAAAACTTACGGAGAGAAGCGTTTCCGCGAGATCGAAAAAGAGCATATTCTGAAGTTGTGCAGCAACACACGCCTTAAAATCATTTCCGTTGGCGGTGGTGCGTTTTTACAAGAAGAGGTGAAGCAAGCTTGTTTGGCTTCATCCATTGTTTTCTTCCTGGATTTAAATTGGGATTCCTGGAAAGATCGGCTCAAGATGTTGATTGACACTCGTCCCAATCTGCAAAACAAGACTTTAGGGGAAATTGAGGATCTTTTCCGTTCCAGACAGGACATTTACGCGGTGAATCACTCCAAGATCGATACGGATCAGTTGGATGCGGAAGAAGTCGCAGACTATATTATCCAAACTCTGAATCTGGGTTGGGAGTTGTATGAGCCTACTCGGGGATTGAATTAAGAGTTACAAAAAAGGAGGGCTCCAGCATGCTTCTCGCATGGGAGCCTTCCTTTTTTGTTCACTGCGGATATATGCTGGCTGGCAGTAATGCCATGCGTCTTTAAGAATGACTATGCAGTACCGTCAATATCTCTCTCAGTTCAGTGACAGGAATCTGCCCTGGCGCGGAAGCTTTCTTAGCGGCACCAAATGTCAGAGCCGAACCAAACAGTTCTCCGGTCAGACGGCTCACTACACCTTTTCCCGCCATCGACATCGTGATGATAGGCCGATCCGCATGCTCTTCTGCCATGATACGCGTAGCATCCAGCAAGGTCAGTACATCGGCTGTATTGGTTGGCATCACTGCTATTTTAGGCAGATCGCCTCCCAATTCCTGTGCCTTACGTAACCGGGACACTATCTCCTCCTTCGACGGCGTCTTATGAAAATCATGATTAGATATAATCACATACACGTTATGCTTATGTGCTGCTTCCACCAGCGTTTTCACATCAGCTTCCTCATTAAAAAGCTCTACATCAATAAGTTCGACTTGCCCCGTTTCGGCTACCGTGCGGTTCAATTCCACATAACTCGCCGCACTGATTTCCTTTTCTCCGCCTTCCCGAGCGCTACGGAACGTAAATACGAGCGGAACATTTACTAAAATAGACCGAATTTCATGTAAGGCAGCCTTAACCTTTTCCAAATCCTCCACATGCTCGAAAAAATCGACTCTCCACTCCACGATATCCAGGTCGAGCGTACGCAAATGGGTAGCTTCTTCCTTCAACTGCTCCAACGTTTCTCCCACCATGGGCACACAAATTTTTGGCGCTCCTTCACCGATCAGAACATCTTTCACCTTTACGATTTTTGCCATCTCTATCTCACTCCCAAATTACAGTTTCAAGTCGAACATGTACAATAATTCATAGTATAACGCATTCTGAATAAGCATGCAGATGATTAGGTCCAGTCGTCATTTATTTGGTATCAAGTACAATTTTAGGGGACAATTTGCGACTTGCTGGAAAAACTAAACTGTACCGAAAATTAACAAACACCGCCAGTGCGATCCCTAGCACATTCACAATAATAGCTAGCATAAAAACACTGGATATCTGAGAATGTTTCAAAAGAAAGCCTGTAAACACAGGAATGATCGTGTATGACAGCGAGGTTGCTGTATAAACAAACCCGGTAATCTGTCCTTTTCGTTGACTAAAAAATTCACTCATTACGGTTAATGTCAGCTGAAGTACACCTGATATTGAAAACCCGATGACACTCGCACAAATAATGGCCGCAGCCCCTGACTTGAATAGGAGAAGCGCTCCAAAAGCCAAGAGAGAAATACATGGATAAATAAGAATAATGTGAACAGGTTTAACCCATTTTCTTAACACAATTACCAATACAAACACGGAAATCAGCGAACCGACATTGTAATAAACTAATAATCTGAGAGACTCTGATTCGGTCATACCGATAAACTGTTGTCCAAAAGTAGGCAGCCATAACTGCACAATATAAAGCAAAGTCGGTCCGGTAAATCCGAGCAAGATAAGGCATACCCCTTCCTGCCAAAATCGCGGCTTACTCCGATCATTTGCCTCCAATTTTACTGCTTGCTCAACGCTCGATACAGAAGTATCACCAACTGGCTCCTTGGGTGACTGAACCCGCATGTCTGGAAACTTCATTCTGAACAAGTAGATTGCATTCAAAGTAAATATGAGGGCTGGTAAAAAGAAAGAGAACCCGTAGAAAATGTCGTGATTCATAAAAAAGATAATCATTAATGGTAAAAATGCCGCCCCGATGGATATAAAGCCTCTCACCAACACTGTAGCCGAACCAGAGGATTGGGGAAAAGCTTCGATCAGCGCTGGATAAGTACCTGAATCAAGAAAAGAATTCGCCACACCTGCCAGCACAGCCAGTACGATCGCCATCTCAAAGCTGGGACTCAGCGGTATACCGACCAAGAATACGGCCATCAGTAGCCCTGCTGCCACAATAAACGGCTTACGACCATAACGGTCGGAGAGCACGCCGGATATGTACAGCGTAAACAGCCTGCCAAATCCCATCGCAGAAACCAAGAGACTGATGCCCGCCTGATCTGTATGCAAATGCTCTGTTAAAAAAGACATGTGGGACGCCAGCATAATATTAAACATGCCGAACAAAAGATAGTTTACATAAAGGCCTGTCGCCACTGGAAAAGAAGAACGTTTCATCATGAATTCACCTGCTTTTGTGAGTAAGTCTTGTAGTATTAAAATGTGAATCATTTCACATTACCTGTGTCGATGATGAAGTATAGAACACATTTTAAAATTTATCAAGTTTAAATATTGCGGGACCTAGGTTTAGACGCGCTGATGCGTTTTCAGATAAAACTCCTTGCCGTAGCTTAGTGCAAAGTTCCGAAAGTCCACTACTGCCGGGGATAAATATCTATTTTTGATGCTGGCCAGGTAGATAAAACGCTCGTATTCTGGATTTACAATAGGCAATGTTTTGACGTTAAAATAATCTAACGATGAAATTCGGGGCATAACCCCAATCCCGTAATTGACAGACACCAGCCCTGCCATTGCCGTATCCTCTTCAATCTCGCAAATAATCTGTGGCGTAACGCCCGCTTTGGCGAACAAATTTTCAATAATGGGCCGAATCCCACTTTTTTTGTTGAAGAAGATAACCGGGTAATCTGCCGTATCTTTGAGATCAATCTGGTCCAGAGAAGCCAATGGATGATCAGGTGAAACAATGACAACCAGCTCCTGCTGAGCCAGCGGAATAAACTCCACATCCGGTTCATTTTCCATGTGAGAGCAGAACGCCACATCATAATGTTCCTGCTTCAACCCCTGGATAATATCGTTCGTATTTCCTTGGTGAAACGAAAAGGAGATGTCTTTACGGGCATCCAGAGCTGAAAAGGCTTGAATGATCGCTGGAATGAAGTGTGAACCTAACGTGTAAATGAACGCCAAATCTATATTCCCATGGCTTGGACTCACTAATTCCCGTAAGTTGTGCTCCCCCTTTTCTAATTCATCCATCGCGTGCTCCACGTACTTTAGGAAAAATCGTCCGTATTTGTTTAGCCGAACATTTCTCCCCTGCTTCTCAAACAGGTGAACTCCCAAATCCTTTTCTAATTCTGAAATCGCATGACTTAAACTGGGTTGAGTAATACATAGTCGCCCAGCTGCCTGGGTAAAATGCTCCATCTCTGCAAGTACACGAAAATATTGTAAGTGCTTCAGGTTCATAATTATGTAGTCTCCTTCTTTAATTCATATTTTAAATTATAGACCTAAACTATGAAAAACGATAGAAATATGCATTGGATTTATAATAGCACCCCTTATATAATAAAGACATAGAAACAATGTGAATAATTTCACTTATTTGTAGGCGTACTGTAATACAGGTGGACGATGCCTACCTAGACCATTGATCTAAAATTTAAGTTGGGAGTTACACTCATGAAAAATCCTTATATCAGAATGGCAGCAGGGCTTTACATCAACTATTTTCTTCTGGGTATGATCAATGTTATTCTCTCGTCGAATATGAGCTTTCTAACCGTACAATTGAACACGGATAAAGCAGCCATCGGCTATCTGGTGTCAGCGATTGGGATCGGTAAGCTGCTCGCTCTCGGGGTAGCCGGAAAAATGTCAGACAAATACGGAAGAAAACCACTCATTGTTATTGCATCATTTGCTTATTTAATCTTCCTGATCGGCATTCCGCTTGCACCAAACTATACGTTGGCATTCGTGTTTGCCATTATCGCAGGGCTTTGCAACTCTATGATGGATTCGGGAACGTATCCTGCATTAATTGAAGGCTTCGGAAAAAAAGCCGGATCTGCAACCGTGCTGGTCAAAGCATCCATCTCTATCGGTGCCATTGTTATTCCGTTCATGATTGCATTCTTTATCAATCACGATATGTTCTATGGATATTCATTCTTTATTCCAGCAGGGATTTATCTGCTGAACGGTATCTTCTTGTCGATGACAGCTTTCCCCAGCCACAAAGCAGAGGAACAAAAGGCTCCAACCGAGGCTGCCCAATCCACAGACACTTTCCGCAGCAAGCCTAAGTTTTGGCAAGAAGGTTTATCTCTGATTATTATCGGTTTTACTTCCACTGTATTGTTCATGATCGTGCAGCTATGGCTTCCTACCTTTGGACAAGAGGCTCTGGGCATGGACAAAGCCAGCGCCATTAAACTGCTGAGCTACTATAGTATTGGTTCATTGGTTTCCGTTATTCTGTTAGCTGTGGTACTTGGTAGATTCATTAAACCGATTACTGTCATGATTGTGTATCCGCTTATTGCCCTGCTTTCTTTGCTGGCTTTAATTACATGGCACAATCCTGTCGCTACTTTGATCAGTTCATTCTTGATCGGCTTGTCTACCGCAGGCATATTCCAAATTGCCCTCACGGTTATGACGGAATTTTTCCGTAAGAACAAAGGAACTACGACTTCTCTCGTGAATATTGCAGCCAGTCTTTCGTTCATCCTGATGCCTTTGGCTACCGGGGGCATGTCCAAAAGTCTGGGAATTACCTCGGTATTCGTTCTGGATATTGCGATTGCCTTAGTCAGTATTTTGCTCGCTGTGTTTGTTGCTTATCGATATAAAAAAGTGTTTCATTAGATTACACAGATTACTTGGAGGCTTATATCATGAAAAATGCTGGACGTATTGACGGAAGAACACAATTAATCGGACTGCTTGCTACACCGATCGGACACTCTTTGTCCCCAGCTATGCATAATCTTGCGTTTGAAAAACTGGGCCTGAACAACGCGTATATGGCCTTTGAAGTAGGAAATGAACAACTCGAAGAAGTGGTACGGGGGATGCGTGCTCTGAACATACGCGGTTATAACGTGTCCATGCCTAACAAAACAGCTATTTTACAGTACCTTGATGAGCTGGACGACAGCGCTAAATTTACAGGTGCCGTCAACACCGTCGTGAACACAGATGGTAAGCTGAAAGGCTACAGTACAGATGGATCTGGTTATGTTCGCAACTTGCGTGAACACGGCATTGACCTGAAAGGTAAGAAAATGACACTTGTCGGCTCTGGCGGCGCAGCTACACCGATTGCTATTGAAGCGGCTCAAGCAGGTCTGGCTGAAATTTCAATCTTTGCCCGTAACGATCAGTTCTTTGCTCGTGCAGAAGAGAATGTCCGTATTATTAATGAAGATATGAAACACACCCAAGTTAAGGCGAATATCTATCCATTGGAAAATCAAGAACAGCTACATGAAGAGATCCGCACAAGTCATATTCTCGCTAACGGTACAGGTGTTGGTATGAAACCGCTGGAAGGCAAAAGTGTGATTGAAGATGTGTCCATGCTTCGTTCCGACCTGATCGTAACCGATGTAGTGTACAGCCCAGCTAAATCCAAGTTGATGGAACAAGCCGAATCCGTAGGTGCAACCGCCATTAACGGTCTGGGCATGATGCTGTGGCAGGGCGCATTGGCCTTCGAACTGTGGACAGGCCAAGAAATGCCCGTCTCTTATATTAAAGAACAGCTTTTTGCTGACAAACTGTAAACATAGAGCTACTAACAAACGCATCAAGCAATGAATTCCTTCTATTATATACTCATTTATGTACTCAAAAGACTATGCTTGGCAAATGAAACTTCTGCCGGGCATAGTCTTTTTATTAATCCTTATAAGGGTCAAATTCGTTGGCCCCAGCCATGCATACCCCTATAGGCTTCAGCTCATGCAAAATTTCCACAGTCTCAGAATGAGCGTCCAGTACCTCACGCAGTTTACGGTAGACGAACGGGCTTTCATCTGTACCGGCTCCGCGCAGCTCGACACCATAGTTCCGAACGGCCTCCTTCATCTGTACGTCCGTGATTTGTCCACCACTCCGTGTGCGGGTTTTCCAATTCATTTTACCGGCTGCCTGGGTACGACTCATAATACGACCTGCCCCATGAACTGTACTATAGTAGGAATCCCGATTTTCTACCGTATCTCTTCCGCGTACAATCACCGAAATATCGCCCATGCTTCCTCCAATAAAGCCCATTTGACCAGGGGCCGAGGGAGTAGCGCCTTTGCGGACCACAATGGTGGCACGCCCATCATGCTGTTCTTTCCATGCGTAATTATGGTGGTTATGCACAGTAAAGTCTGCTTCGGTCCCCATAATACCAAGCACTTGTTCTATCACATAGTCACGTCCCGCATAGGCATAGCGTCCAGCAAGGCGCATCGCACGGTAGTACATGTCCCCCAGCTCACTGTTCATATCCAGCAGCACAGGCGGCTGATCCATATGCTCTCCCGGCGCCTTTCCGAGAAACTCTCGTCCAGCGGCCAAGTTTAGAAACCCACTTGCTGTTTTGTGTCCAAAGCCCCGGCTGCCAAAATGATTGGCAATCCAGACCTGTCCTGTCGCTTCCTCCACGAATACATCAACAAAATGATTGCCACTCCCTACTGTACCCAGCTGTTCTCTCGCCAAGGACTTCAGTTTGTCATGTTCTTGTTTCCCAATCGCTGCATATACCGCCCAGTCCGGATCATCGAACAGCTCATGGTCTACCTGAATCGCATTAACACGGCCTACGCCAAACGAAATTTGACGTGCAATCTCATCCATCACGGCTGATATACGCGGCATAATATCTGCTGCAGACAGCTTGGTTCTTACCGCCTTATTCCCGCAGCCGATATCATACCCAACACCTGAAGGCGAAATTTGTCCGTCATACACCATCACACCGCCAATCGGCTGACTGTAGCCTTTATGATGATCTGCCATTAACAGCGCCTGAATCACATTCCCGTTTTCGGCACATGTATGGGCTTGAGATAATGCCCCTGGATCAGGTGCTCCCCATACTCGTACTCCATTGATTTCTTGATAAGCCATCGCCGTTTCATCCTCCTGTAAGTCACTCCATGATTAAACTTGTAAAGTCGTTAATTGCATTATGTACGTTTTACCAGCTTCCGAACAGGGCGTAAGTATTACAAGTACAATAGTAGAAATCCCCTAAGAAAATGAAAAAGGATATCCATGCAGCCAAACAGACTGTAGGATATCCTCTTCAACTATAACACTCATATTAGACCGCTCTGCTATGCCCTGTGTGGATTTGGCTTACTGTGCCGATGAATGCGTACGCTTAAAATCTTCCTTCACCGCAACCAGTAGTGTTTCATTCACCAGCAGCTCCAAGCCTGACAAGGCTAACGCTTTGGCTCCAGTCACTAAGGCTTCCTCCCCCTTCTCAGAGCCAGCCGCTTCACGGAATTCTACCGTATGAGCGATGAGATCATCCGGACCAATTTTAATGTAAGCATGTGCAGTCGGGATAACATGGCTCACATTCCCCGCATCCGTCGAACCCAGACCAGCACGAGGACCACGATCCAGCTGTTCTCCCAGCGCTTCTAGTTCACGACCTACTACCTCGTCCAGCGTATCGTTCAGAATGAAATCACGCACTTCATTTTGAAAACGTTCGATTTTCACAGTGGCTCCTGTTGCCAAAGCAGCAGCATCTGCGATATGGCGAACTTTCGTGGAAACCTCCTCTGTGCGCTGCCAAGTGCTTGCCCGAATGAAAAAGCGTGCCGACGTATAGTCCGGAATGATATTGGGCGCGTCTCCTCCATGCGTAATGATGCCATGAATACGCACATCGGTCGGCAGTTGCTGACGCAAAGCATTGATACCGCTGAACAACTGCAGCACCGCATCGAGCGCATTGATTCCCTGCTCTGGTGATCCTGCGGCATGAGCCGCTTTTCCGTAAAAATGAAAGTCTAGCGGGTCAACTGCCAGACTCGGTGAGGTCAGCCGGGTCACACCGGATGGATGAACCATCAGCGCAGCATCAATCCCTTCGAACAGCCCGTGCTTCACGAAGCTGCCTTTTGCACTGCCATTAGGACCGCCTTCTTCCGCTGGTGTACCGAACACATACACCTCGCCTCCCGTCTCGTCGATCACCTGCGCCAAGGCGATGGCTGCTGCCGTGCTTGCGGTTCCGATAATATTGTGGCCGCAAGCATGGCCCAGACCGGGCAATGCATCATATTCAGCCAAGTATCCGATTTTCGGACCTGGTCTAGCAGAAGCCTTACGGGCAATAAATCCGGTTTCGTGTCCCGCTACATTACGAGTTACCTCAAACCCCGCTTGCTCCAGAATACCCGTCAGTGCCTGGGAAGCTTGAAATTCCTGATTGCCAATTTCGGGATTAGCATGAATAAACCGGCTCGTTTCCGTGTAAAGCTGACGAGACTCCTCAATTTTCTCAATAATCCGCTGTCTATGTGTATCGACCGTATTCGTTGTACTCATCGCAATCTCTCCTCTTTTCGAAAATAGATTAGTATGCTTCCAACCCTACTTCTGTTCAACATTCTTATTTCTTTTGCGCTTTAACATCTGCTACCAGCTTATCCAATGTGGCCTGCAGCTCTTCGGCAGACTGGTCTACCACGACGTTAGCTCCTTTGGAATCCTGTTTTACCGCCTCGGCTACATCAGCATCATGGTACAAATCCACGATCGTTTTGTAAGTCGCATTATCCTTATCCTCCGCACGGGCAGCAAACACGTTCACATATGGCTTCGCTTCTTCGCTGCTTGCATCATCCTTGTAGATGGCTCCATCCAGCTTGAGCCCGGCATCCGTAGCAACGCCGCTGTTCACGGCTGAGGCGGCTACATCAGACAAAACGCGCGGCGTCTGCTGGGCAACAACTGGAACAATCTCCAGCTTCTTAGGATTACCTTCTATTTCATCCGGGGTCGGATACAGGCCCGCGTCCTGCTTCAACTTAATCAGCCCGGCAGACTGGAGAAGTTTCAAAGCCCGTCCCTGATTTGAGGGATCATCCGGTATAGCAATTTTGGAACCGTCAGGAATATCCGATACGTTTTTGAATTTTTCAGAATACAGTGCCATCGGAGCGATAATCGTTGCACCAATAGGGACGATATTCACATCATTTTCTACATTAAACTGACTGAGAAAGGCCAAATGTTGAAAGGAATTCAAATCTACCTCTTTATTGGCGAGCGCCTTATTGGGTAATGTATAATCCGAGAAACTGATCAGCTCAATTTCAATATTTTTGGCCTCTGCTTTCTTCTTGAGCACATCCCAATACGTGTCCTCAGATCCTGAAACCCCGATTTTAACATGTACTTTTTCATTTGCATTTGAGCCCGAACCGTTAGCTGAGCAAGCAGATAGAACCGCTACACTAAGAATAGCTAGTAAACCCAAGCGAAATATTTTTTTCATTTTCATTTCCCCCTTAATCGTTATGTATAATACTCTGTTCCCATTAGCGCCGTAGAAATTTACGAGACAAGTAGTTCCCCGCATATTGGGCGACCTGTACAAAAAGGATCAGCAAAACAATCGTGACAATCATGACCGAAGTATCGAATCGTTGATAACCATAAGTCATTGCCAGATTCCCCAGACCACCTCCGCCCACCGTACCAGCCATGGCAGAGAAATCAATCAAGGCCACGGTAATAAACGTCAACCCAAGAATCAAAGGTCCCAGCGCTTCCCGAATCAACACACCCGTGATGATCTGAAATGGAGTCGCACCCAGTGCCTTGGCAGCTTCTATCATGCCCGGATCTATGGAGACCAGATTATTTTCCACAATTCTCGCGACAGCAAAGGCCGCTACAATAGTCATTGGGAAAATAGCCGCCGAGGTTCCAATCGTGGTTCCCATGATTAAACGCGTAAACGGGCTAATCGCCACTAAAAAAATGATAAACGGAATCGGGCGAATGATATTAATCAGCAAATTCAGAAACATAAACACAAATTTGTTTTCAAACAAGCTCCCTTTACGTGTCACATACAGTACTAAACCAATCATAAGCCCCAGAATACTGGCAAAAATCAGCGTGACAACAACCATCAAAAGCGTTTCCCCTGTAGCCTCCACTACCTTGAGCCAAAATGTATCCCAATTAACTCTCATGATCGACGACCTCCCTGACTTCCACCGTCGTTCGTAGTTCCTCCACGACCTTGTTAACTTCATCGTCTGCACCGATTAACTCGACAATTAAGCTTCCGAACAGCGCTCCCTGTAGCTCATTAATACTTCCATATACAATGTTGTAATCCAGATTATGCTTCCGTGTCGCTCTAGAAAGCACCGGTTCACTGGTCGCCCCACCCCGAAAAACAAGTCTGTACAATCGGCCAGCGTGATGCTCCCGAATCTTGCTCAGCAGTTTGGGTGAAAGCTGATCATTCAGTACAGAGCGAATAAAATTTTTCGTCGTCTTCGTCTGTGGATTGGCAAATATATCGAAAACACTGCCCTGCTCAATCACCCTACCATTCTCCATCACCGCCACACGGTCACAAATACTGCGAATCACGTTCATTTCATGAGTAATAAGTAAGATCGTAATCTGGTACTTTTCATTTACTTTTTTCAGCAGCCTCAATATATCTTCTGTCGTTTCCGGATCGAGGGCCGAGGTCGCTTCATCACAGATGAGAATATCGGGCGAATTCGCCAGTGCTCTGGCAATGCCGACCCGTTGCTTCTGCCCGCCAGATAACTGCTCTGGATAGGAATCCGCTTTGTCCTCCAATCCAACAAATTGCAGCAGCTCCTTAACACGAGCATCTATCTGTGTCTTGGGCAGTTTAGCCAGTTTTAGAGGATAAGCCAGATTCCCATACACAGTACGAGAGTTAAACAAATTAAAGGTTTGGAATACCATCCCGATCCGTCTTCTTAAATTCCTTAGTTCCTTGGGACGTATCTGAGTAACATCCTGATCATTAACGACAATTCGTCCCTCTGAGGGGCGTTCCAGTAAATTGACAAGCCTCAGCAGCGTACTTTTACCTGCACCGCTAAAGCCAATCACTCCGAAAATTTCTCCCTTTTCAACCGATAACGAAACCTCTTCCAGTGCATTTACCTTACGATTGGATAAGGTAAATATTTTGCTAACTTGTTCAAACTTTATCAAACTACTTCCCCCTTACGCCTACAATGTATGTATTCCTCCGCTCTATTTTAGTAATCCGGTTGATTTAATCGGATTTACGCCCTAAAAAAAGCTCCCTAATCTTCGTTCGGCCGAAGATGGGATTATTTAGCTGTATATTGCATTGTTAACACCTTAAGACAAGAAGGAGAATCTGTCAATAAAAAATGAATATAACCTTCTGACTCCTGTCATCATAATTGGTTACACTTTTAGGGCTACAAAGCCAAATAAGGCTAACCGTATATTTGCAAAGTTTGCAAAATCGGCAGCCCTTTGTGCATTGCAATCTCGATCATTCCACTGACTAATGTGTAGAAGTATTTTTCAAATCTGCTTCATAACGAAGGCCGAATTGTTGTCTTGCCTCCTCCATCACTTCAGCGACTGTAAGTGAACACTCCAAGGAGTTAATGGAACTGTTGCGTTCACCACTCTTGATCAAATCAATAAATTCCTGAATTTCATAATACATTGGCTCACGCGTCTGAGCTTTGGTCAGATCCTCAATCGTGCCGTCCCGATAATGAATTTTCACCTCATAGGGCTGACTGATTTTGTCGATCACCATCGTTCCATTCTCACCCTGAATTTCAGCAGGCAGATAGGAATCTGTAATTTTGGAATACATGACGATAGCATCCATATCAGGGTACTTCATCACGATACTGCCCTCGCCATCGACACCAGAGGATAAAAGTACACCTACCGCCCGAACCTCCTCAGGTTTGCCGAACAAAGTCACCATAGGATACAAACAATACACTCCAAGGTCCATCAAGGAACCATTGGAAAAGGCCGGATTAAACGCATTCAATACCTTACCTTGCTTAAAAGCATCAAAACGTGAGGAGTATTGACAATAGCTTGCAAAATAACGCCGAACCCGGCCTATTTTATACATATGATCCTTTATTATTTTAAAGTTAGGCATAAGTGTGGATTTAACGGCCTCCATCAGCAGAACATCGTTGTTGCGCGCGGCTTCGATCATGCTCTTCACCTCTGCTGCATTAGACGCAAAGGGTTTCTCACACAACACGTGCTTTCCGTGATTCATACATAAGATCGCCTGCTCCGCATGTAAGGAATTGGGGCTGGCAATATATACGGCATCGACCTGATCACTTGCGGCCATTTGCGCCAGGTCTGTAAAAACCTCCGGCTGGCTGTTATATTTGTCAGCAAAAGCTTTGCCCTTATCCTCTGTGCGTGAGTATACCGCCGTCAGAGAAAATTCGTCCGTCTCCATCGCAGCTTGAATAAACCTCTCTGTTATCCAGTTGGTTCCAACAATACCAAAACGCATCACAGTATCCCATCCTTCCCGTGAGTCATTACAATTCATATGTACCTATTCTCGCATTCCAGCCTAAACTTGTCCACTATACCGTTAGTCATATCTCATGCTTTAACATGTTCATTCGACAAAAAAAGACTGCAGTCTATCAGCTTAATTTATACTGATTGTACCACAGTCTTTATAAGTTTTTTGGGGTTTACACCTTCAGTGCACGAACTTCAGACTCGGTTAAACCGGATGCTTTTGCAATCACTTCGATTTCAAGCCCCATATTCAGCATATTCCGTGCAATTTCAAGCGCTTTTTCGCGCTCTCCTTCAGCTTTTCCTTCAAGCTTTCCCTCAGCCTTACCTAGCTTTAAACCTTCTTCCCTTGCGCCTTCGATCATGGAAGCCTCATCATGCAGATACTTTTGTCGGGCTTCGTACTGTAAACGCGCCTCTTTATCCTGACTTAGAAACTCCAGCGTAGTCATCGCCTTTTTCAAACTAGGTTCATTCATGGCTAATACCTCCCATTGAGATGGATTACTTCCCTTTAGAAACAAAAGCCAATTGACCAAGCTACTGCCACCAGCCGGAATCTCGTACTCATCCAGTTTGGGAAGTTCCAAAAAATGCAACTCCATATCATCACTAAACGGAATGCCTGTACGGTCCTCTGTCAAATGAAACACATTATGATATCGGCTGTTCGGCAGGAAAGAGTAATTCAAAATGTTGATTGTTACACACTTTCTCAGCAGTTTGTAAGATTGGCCTTCGTATAATTGTCCCGCATACTGCTTACTCCAATAGAATAAGGTTCGTTTATCCATGTCATATTTATTAAAAAGTTGCATCTCCACATTAATAAGCTGACCTTCCGACGTTCTGGCTCGAATATCCAAAATAGACTGCTTATCACGCGGGGCGTCTTTATCCGTATACGGATTCAGAAGTATAATTTCTGTTAATGAAGGTTTCCCAGCCTCCTCAAAGGTACGATTTAGAAAAGTTAAAAGAACATCACGGTTTTCCTCGCTTCCGAATATGCGCTTAAACAAAAAATCGTTGCGGGGGTCCAGCATTTCTACCAATAGAATCAGCTCCATCTGCTCATATTATACCACGCCAATAAATAAGAAAACACAATAAAGAACATATGTTCCTGTATTTATCAATCGATAATATATCATCTTTATGAGTGTCAAGCCACATTCCTGATGGATCATTTTCAGTATGTCTACCTGCACATATGTGCAAAGCTTTATAGATGTTAAACACGAAAAAACCGTCCTCGCGGACGGTCAATAATCTCTATTTTTTGGATATCACTTTGCCTACTTCTGCCAAGATGGCATCCATGGAAGCAGGGTCGTGTACATCGTACTCATCAATGTTCAGGCGCAGCACAGGACAGGCATCAAATTCGTTGATCCAGTTGGAATATCTGCGATGCATTTGCTCCCAATAAGATCGCTCAGTCTGGATCTCCATCTCGCGGCCGCGTTCCTCAATCCGACTCAGTATGGAGGGCAAGCTGCCTTCCAGATAGATCAGCACATCGGGGTGCGGGAAAAACGGGGTCATCACCATCGCCTCAAACAGGCTAGTATATGTTTCATAATCCGTTGGGTTCATCGTTCCCTGATCGGCATGCATTTTCGCAAAAATTCCTGTGTCCTCATAAATGGAACGATCCTGTACAAAACCTCCACCAGACAAGAAAATATTCTTTTGCTCCTTGAATCGTTCCGCGAGAAAATAAATTTGCAGATGAAAGCTCCATCTTTCGAAATCGTGATAAAACTTTTCTAGATATGGATTATGATCGACCTGCTCCAAAGAGGTTTTAAAACCAAGGCGTCCGGCCAAAGCACCGGTCAGCGTGGATTTACCTACACCTACCGTGCCCGCTACCGTAATTAGGGCATTCGCAGGAATGTTGTAATTGTTCACTATATAAGCTCCTTTACATCGGAAACAATTTGTTCAAATTGTGCCTGGTTTTCTACAAAATCAATTTCATTCCCGTTCACGGTCAATATACGAGGGGAAGGGGACTGCTCGGCGAGAAACTGAATGCCTTTATCATAATCTGTAATCAATTGCTCCAGGTAGGCGGGGTCCATCTCCTGTTCAAAGGAGCGTGCCCGCTTGCGAATTCTGCCCAGCAAGGTATCCAAATCTGCTTTAATATAAATGATAATGTCCGGCTTAGGCATATCATCTGTGAGCAAATGATAGATTTGACGATATTTTTCGAGCTTCACACCCTTAAGCGTGCGTTCAGCAAAAATCAGATTCTTGTAGATATGATAATCAGAAATAACAGGCTGAGCTTTCTCGATATATTGCAGACCGGTATCCTCCAGCTGCTTATACCGATTGCAGAGAAAGAACATTTCCAGCTGAAAGCTCCACTCATCTATATTTTGATAAAATTTATCGAGAAATGGGTTCTCCTCGACAATCTCTTTGATCATCGGCAAATGTAGCTCGGTTGAAAGCATTGAAGCCAACGTCGTTTTACCTGCTCCGATTGGCCCTTCAACGGCTATAAATGGGGCTTGTTTCATGCGGTTCTGCTCCTCCTTGTACTCCAGTCCATCCTGTGGACAACTATCCTATTGTATCACAAGGAAGTACGCTAAAGGCATACCAAATCTATGGATAAAACAAAAAAACAGAGCTGCTACGACTTGCTTCATAGCCTCCCTGTTTCTGCCTAGATAATTCTGTCTTTCCCTCATTTAAACCAACCTTTTTCATTAAAACGTGTAATCGCCTCAATCCGGTTACTGACACCCAGCTTATCGAGAATGACTGAAATATAATTGCGCACCGTCCCTGTCGTTAAATACAATTCACCAGCAATCTCTTTTGTGTTCTTTCCGTCAGCAATGAGCGCCAAAACGGTCTTTTCACGCTCAGTTAGCGGGTTGACTTCGGCATAAGCATCATCGACCAGTTCCGGGGCATAGATACGCCGGCCTGCCATAATACTGCGAATGGAAGAAGCCAGCTCTTCACTGGGACTGTCCTTGAGCAGATAACCGTGTGTACCCGCCTTGATAGCTCGTTCAAAATACCCGGGGCGAGCAAACGTAGTTAAAATCAATACCTTGCAATTCAAGCCTTTGAGTTCCTCAGCCGCATCCAATCCGCTCTTTATCGGCATTTCGATGTCCATAATGCATATGTCTGGCTGATGCAGCTTCACCAGCTCTATAGCTTCTTCCCCGTTGCTTGCTTTTCCGACTACTTTCATGTCCTCTTCCAAGTCCAGCAGGGAGGCTAGAGCACCCAGCAGCATACGCTGATCTTCCGCGATGACAATTCGAATCATGGCCCCACCTCCTCATTCGGCTTTTCAGTGATATTGGGCACTTTAATAACCAGGGTCGTTCCCTGATCTGAACGCAGCTCCATACATCCGTTCACGAATTCGAGCCTTTCCTTCATGCCTTTCAGGCCATTTCCCCGAAAAACCTCATTTTCCCCCGTAACGCCGACTCCATTATCCTGAATCCGCAGGGTTAATTCCTTACGAGACGGCTCAATGGTGATGGAACAAGCGGTGGCTCCACTGTGCTTAACCACATTGGTCACTGCTTCCTTCATACACATACTAAGCACATTTTCATTCATTAATGACGTATGCTCCAGCTTGGGGTCGCCCTCCAAGGTCAATTCAATGTGAGCAGCCTTTAAAATCTGCCGAATACGTAGTAGCTCATCCTCTAGTCGCATGCCGCGCATTTGAGTAACCATTTCCCGCACTTCTTTTAACGCGCTTCTCGCTGTGAGACGAACATCGTTAATTTCGACATGAGCCCGCTCCGGGTACTGATCCATCAGTTTGCCGGCCAAATCGCTCTTCAGCCCGATGAGTGACAGCTTCTGACCTAAGGTATCATGCAGGTCGCGCGCAATTCTTTGCCGTTCCTCCAGCTTAATCAATTCCGATATTTTCTTATTGGCATCCTCTAATTGGACTTGGAGCCGATCGCTTTTGTTGCGATTAAAATTCGTAATCGGAAGGAGAATCACACCGATCAGATTGAGTAAGATAAAAGGAATCTGCTTAATAAAAACTGGATTCTGAGAAACAAAACCATAATTAATCAATCCAATAGTAATAACCATTAAAATAATATACAGCGTCGTAAATGCAGCCTTACTTTTAATATTACCGATCAGATAGGCGATAAATATTGAAAAATACATATAGCTAAACAGCAGCGTCATTGTAATCGATATGGCAATCTGTACACTGGTCCAAAAGTATATGAGCCAGCCCTTCGAGACAAAAGCCAGTACATAGCAAGCAAAAAACACCAAAATAATGGCGGTACCCAGAATAATATGACTTGTAGATGAGGAGCTAAAAAAGTAAAAGGGCAGGATATAAAAGACGACCCACACATAAGGGCTAAGTCCCGTATTTCTTTGGAAAATCTGATACCATTTTTGCATCCTGCCCACCCTTTTCTACTTCACATGACTTATATCCCTTATCTTATCATACCAAATTCCGTACAAAGTTATTTTCTTTCCGTGCCTACAACAGGTGTAGGGATGGGTTTCGTAACTGTAACACGTTTGCTGAGGAGCGGCTTCACTTGTTTAAAGGTCAAAAAGGTTTTCGTGCTTTCATCCCAAAGTCGGAACTTCAAAGATTGCAGACTGCTACTCACCGTGATCGTGGTCGCCTTTTGAAGTAACGGTGTCGCTTCATGTGCTTTCTCCAAATTGTAATTTGGCACTTTTGGGCTCAAGTGATGAACGTGATGAAACCCGATATTGCCCGTAATCCATTGTAATACTTTAGGAAGCTTGTAGTAAGAACTGCCTTCTACGGCTGCATTAATATAACTCCACTCTTCATCATGCTCAAAATACGAATCCTCAAACTGGTGTTGTACATAGAACAGCCAGATTCCCAACATACCAGATACAAAAAAGATAGGTGCCTGTACGAGAAGGAATGCCTGCCATCCAATAGCCCAGCACAACAGTGCGTACAATACAGCAATGGATATATTTGTCACATGAGTGTTGATTTTTTCCTTACGTTTGGCTGTCTTGATATTAAACCGGTAGGAAATCAAAAAAGTATAAATCGGACCTAGCCCGAACATAACCCAAGGATTTCGATATATGCGATAGGCCAGCCGTGTCCATGTGGAAGCCTCTGTGTACTCTTCTACCGTAAGCACCCACATATCACCTGTGCCTCTTTTATCCAGATTACTGCTGGTTGCATGGTGGATCGCGTGACTATTTTTCCATTGGTGGTAAGGACAGAGCGTAATAATACCTGTAATCGTTCCCACAATGTCGTTCAGCTTGCGACTTTTGAAGAAGGATTGATGACCACAATCATGAAAAATAATAAACGTCCGTACCACAAACCCCGAAGCAACAATGGCAATTGGAAGCGTTAGCCAGTATGAAACCGACAGGCTAAGATAAGCGGCATACCACAATAGGATCAGCGGACCCAAGGTATTGATCAGTTGCAGAACGCTGGATTTCGTGTTTATTTTCTCGTAGGGAGCCATATTTTTTTTCAATTGAGCTAATGGGAGTTGTGTCATACTAATTATGATCCTCCTTTAAAATGACGCCCGTACCTTAATCCTGTCAGGCGTACATGTTGATCTAACTTCAGTATAAGGAGATAGCTGTATTCGCTGTAGTCATAAACGTCAGTTCGGTTGTATGACATTTGTCACATTGACAAGCGACATAACCTGTTTGCCAAATGTTCGCGGGTTTCTTTTCTGATGATTATTTGCTAAAATATAAGATATATAACGCTGTATGTGACTGGCGAAGTCAGTGGAATTAACCACGAGGGAGCATACAAAAAAGCGTACCGTTCGCCTGGGAGAAGTATTTGCAGAGGATTCGTCTGTCTTGACGACCTTGTGCAAATACTTTTTTTCGTTTTACAAGACCATGACACCCTGTTGATTCCAACATTCGATAAATTCAGAGGAGGCTTGGACTATGGCTATTATCATGAAATCCAAAGAAGCAGCTGAGCAAGTGTATGCAACGATCCGTTCCCAGGTAGAACAAATGAAACAGCAAGGACACCGTCCCCATCTGGCAACCCTATTGGTAGAAGGTGATCCGGCATCTGCATACTATGCCCGGACCAAGCAAAAAATAGCGGAGAAGCTGGGTATCTCATTTCATCTCCATACTTTTGATCGTCATGTTAGCGAAACCGAGCTCCTGCACCTAATCGGCAGCCTGAACGATGCATCCCATGTACATGGCATTATGCTGGAACTTCCGCTTCCCCAACATCTTTCCGCCTCCGTTATTAAACAATCCATCGCTCCCTATAAGGATATTGATGGAATTACACCTGATAACAAGCTGGCTACCGTGACAGGTGACGCCGGGCTATATCCCGCTACACCTCAAGCCTGTATCGAGCTGCTTAAGCATTACGGTCACACATTGGCAGGCAAAAATGTCACTCTCGTGGGCATCGGACAGACGGTGGGACTTCCCCTTTTCCACATGCTGCAAAGAGAAAATGCCACCGTTACCGCCTGTCATGCAGGTACACGTGATATTGCAGAGCATCTGAGCCATGCAGACATTGCCTTCGTCGCAGTCGGATGCCCTGATGTGATTACGCAGGATATGGTTCATCCCGGTCTGATTCTCGTGGATGCAGGCATTAACGAGACACTGGAAGGAAAAATCGTGGGTGATGCTGCTTTAGACGTTGTGGAAAAGGTACATGCAATTTCTCCGGTTCCCGGCGGTGTGGGCACCTTAACGACTGCGATTTTGTACAAAAATTTGCTCAAAGCGATACATTTGCAACACTATTCCAGAGAGGTGGTTTATTCATGAGTGAACTGTCGTGGAATAATTCCATCGGACATTTTCTGAAAGAGGCTGCAAGTGCAGCGCCTACCCCCGGCGGAGGAAGTGTATCCGCATTGGCTGCGGCACTAGGCGCGGCTATGACCTCCATGACCGCCAACCTTTCACAAGGAGAAAAATATGCGCACATCCATGAACAAATCACGGATGTCATTAGTAGCATGGAAAGATTGTCTACACATTGTGAGGAACTAATGGTCGCAGACATCCAATCCTTTGAACAGTACATGACCGCACTGCGCTTGCCCAAGGAAACAGACGAAGAAAAGCGCTATCGTACCCATTCCTTACAGACAGCGGTGATCGCTGCCATTGAGGTACCCATGCGTCTGCTGGAAGTATGCCGGGACGGATTGTCGCAAGCGTATAACATTGTGGAAATGTCCAATAAAAATGTTATTTCTGATCTTGGCATCGGCGCGATCCTGTTCGAAGCAGCAGCTCAATCTGCCCTGCTTACCGTCGACATTAACCTTGCTTCGCTGAAAGATTTGGATGTCAAATACTCCTATGAGACCAAGACAGCCGCACTCATCCGTGAAATCGGACAGATCAAAGAACAAACCTTGTTGATGGTGCGCAGTCGAATAGCGAATTAGTCTGCTCATAACCGTGTTTAACCTGTTCGAACCAACATATTCTGCTTACTTATTTAAAAAAATAGCCTCCAAATCCATCTCTAATCGCGGGTTTGTTATTATCCCTTTTGAGTAGACAGTTAGGAATAAGCCCCTTACTGTATATACTTAGGAGGGATTTTTTCATGGGGAAGATTAAAAATACGTATAGTCAGGAATTCAAGTTGGAAA